>NC_013037.1:307884-615769 GCF_000023125.1 Dyadobacter fermentans DSM 18053 | reverse complement strand
AAAGAGCGGAGTGCGATTGAGCTGGCGATCGAAAAGGCGTTGGCCGACGACATTCTCACGCCCGACGAAAAGAACAAGATCCACTCGAAAATCGTCCGTTCACGGAAGCGGCTTGCCAAATATAAAACCAACCGGGAGATCTACTAAAATCGAAATGGCTCCCGCATTGCTTATGCGGGAGCCATTCGGGAAGGACGCCTAGGAAGGTTTAGTATTCCTTCTTGTTGTCCTTTTTCGCCTTTTTATCGGCTCTTTTTTCTTTCAGGGATTTGGTCGCCTCTTTTTTAGTGCTCCCCTTGTCCAGGTTTTTTCCTTTGGCCATGAGTATCGGATTTTAGAGTAGGTAAATCTTTTAAATAACTGCAACAGGGCCGGTATTTGTATCCGGCGCCGGAAAATTATTGCTTCCTGGTGATGCGGTCCATGATCAGGCTCGCCCGTGCACCCGTGTCGCCGCTGCTCGGGCTCTTACCTTCGCCGCGCAGTTCTGCCACGATGGAAGCGATGAGCGGTTGCTGCACATGCTGCGGGTAGGGAATGTGAAAGACTTCGATCCCCTCCCCCGTTTCCAGGTGAATGTCGAACTTTTCGAAAAACGAAAAGGTAATGCGTCCCTTTGAACCGATGATCTGCGTTTGGTCCTCGCGCTGGTCCTTATCCACCGTGTAGCACCAGCTGCCCTTGCCCAACACGCCCGATTCGAACTCGAAATTGGCGACCACGATATCGTCCGCCTCGTACAGGCCCGCCTGGTTGCGTGCAATGCCCGACGCGTGCTTGATCGGGCCGAAGATGAATTCGAGCAGGTCGAACTGGTGCGAGGCCAGGTCGTGGAAATGCCCGCCGCCGGAAATCTCCGGTTTGACGCGCCAGCGAGGCTTCGCATCCGGCCCTACCTCCTCGTCGTACGGCTGCCATTGCAGGCAAATGTCGATATAGCGGATATCCCCGATCACTTTTTTATCAATCAATTCCTTCACTTTCAGGAAGTAATCCAGCGAGCGACGGTAGTAGGCCACAAATACGGGCACGCCCGTCCGTTTGCTTTCCGCATTGATCCGGTCGCATTCGGCGGCGTTCCGGGCCATGGGCTTTTCGATGTATACCGGCTTTCCGGCCTGCATGGCCCGGATGGCCAGGCTTTCGTGCGCATCGGGCGGAGTGGCGATGTAAACGGCATTCACGTCGGGGTCGTTGATGAGCGCGTCGGCATCGTCGTACCATTTGGCCACGCCGTGGCGTTCGGCGTAGTCCTTTGCGAGCGCGCCATCGCGGCGCATTACGGCTACCAATGAAGAATTGGGCACTTTACTGAATGCCGGACCGCTTTTTACCTCAGTCACGTTGCCGCAACCGATAATACCCCATTTGATCTGATCCATCGGACAGGTTTTAGGTTTTGAACTAATCAACCTGCATAATAATTATTTATGCACAGAAATCTACTTTAAAACGCATCGCAACATTTTTAAAAGGCAGGTATGGAATCTCAACCGAATAACCCGCTTCACGGCAAGACGCTGGAAGCCATTCTGAACGAACTGGTAGACTACTACGGCTGGGAGCAAATGGGTTATTATGTGAATATCAATAGCTTTCAGCACGAGCCGAGCGTGAAATCGAGCCTCAATTTTTTGAGAAAAACACCCTGGGCACGCAAGAAAGTGGAAGATTTGTACCTGAAAATGCAGGAACGAAAGTAGAAGCGACTATTTTAGACATTATTCACTTCAACAGACTGGATAGTTATGGCTTTTGTAGATTATTATCAAATTCTGGGAATCGATAAGAATGCCGATGATAAGGCCATTAAGAATGCATACAGAAAGCTGGCCAGGAAGTACCACCCCGATCTGAACCCGAACGACAAGGAAGCCGAGAAAAAATTCAAGGAGTTGAACGAGGCCAACGAAGTGCTGAGCGATCCTGAAAAAAGGAAGAAGTACGACAAGTACGGGAAGGATTGGCAGCACAGCGAGGAGTTCGAACGCGCGCGGCAGGCCCGCAGCCAGGCCGGCGCGCAGGAAGGTCAGTGGTTCGGCGGCGGCAACGAGGGCTTTTCCGATTTCTTCGAGTCGATGTTCGGTTCCGGATTCGGCGGCGGCCGCCAGACGCGTTTCCGTGGCCAGGATTACCAGGCGGAAATCCACCTCGGCCTGCGCGACGCCTATGAAACGCACAAGCAAACACTTACGGTGAACGGCAGAAACATCCGTATTACCGTGCCCGCGGGCGTCGAAAACGGGCAGACGATCAAGATCACAGGCCACGGCGGACCGGGAAGCAACGGCGGGCCGAACGGCGATCTGTACATTACATTTTCGGTGGGCACGGACGACCAGTTCCGGAGATCGGGCAATGACCTGCATTTGAAAGTCGACCTCGACCTTTACACGGCCATTCTCGGCGGCGAAATCGTGGTGGAGACATTAAGCGGTAAAGTGAAACTGCCCGTAAAGGCCGAAACGCAAAACGGAAGTGTAGTGCGACTGAAAGGCAAAGGTTTTCCTGTGTACAAAAAGGAAGGGCAGTTCGGCGATTTGTATGTAACATTCGATGTAAAGATCCCCACCAACCTGACCGACCGGCAGAAAGAGTTGTTTACAGAATTGTCTAAATCCTGAAAACGATATGGAAAATGATCAATTGATTGCTATCGAGGTATTCTGCACGAATTACAATGTGGAATATGCATTTGTTGAGTCATTGCAGGAACACGACCTGATCGACACGGTGATCGTGGACAATACCCGTTTTTTGCAGATTCCGCAGCTTCACCGGATCGAAAGGATCATCCGCCTGCATCACGACCTGGACATTAATCTGGAAGGCATCGAGGCGATCCAGAGCCTGCTGGGCCGTATCGAGCATCTCGACCGGGAAATTGCATCGCTTCGCAACCGCCTCCGGTTTTACGAGACAGGCCTATAATTAATCATGCATTGCCGGATAACCGGTTATCTTTGCGTTCCCATTAAAACGAAGGGCAGGCCGGCGCCGGTCTGCCCCATTATTTGCTTATGAAATTTGATGATTACCCTATTGCCGCGGAGATCAAGCGGAGCCTGGAAGCGGCCGGGTTTAAGAAGCCGACGGACATTCAGTTCAAGGCGATTCCGGCGGTGATGAAGGGGGAAGATGTACTGGCGATTGCCCAGACGGGCACCGGAAAGACGGCTGCTTTCGCGATCCCGGTGATTGATAAACTGCATAAACAGAAGTCGTCGAGCCGCTCGGAAGGCATCAAATGCGTGGTAATGGTCCCTACGCGGGAGCTGGCCATTCAGATTGCCGAGGTGTTCAGCAGCATTTCGAGATATACGAAAGTGAAGACATTCAGCGTGTTCGGCGGCGTGGAGCAAGGCCCGCAGATCGCGAAGCTGGAAAAAGGCATCGACATACTCGTTTCGACCCCGGGACGAATGTTCGACCTCGTGAGCCAGGGCCACATCCGCCTCGACCGCGTGGATACGCTCATTCTCGACGAGGCCGACCATATGCTCGACCTGGGGTTCATCAAAGATATTCAGGACCTGATCCGGCATCTGCCCAAGCGGCGGCAAACGCTGTTTTTCTCGGCGACGATCGATGAAAAGATCAAGAAACTGGCATACTCGCTCGTGAGAAACGCGATCCGCATTCAGATCTCCCCCAAAAATCCCGTGGCGAAGAACATCGACCACTCGGTTGCATTCGTGGCGATGGACGACAAGCGGTTCTTTCTCGAACGCGTGATCCGGCAGAATGCCGATAAAAAAATCCTCGTGTTCGTTCGCACCAAGGTTCGCGCCGAACGTGTGTTCAATGCGCTCGAACGCATGGAAATCAAAAGCCTCACCATTCATGGCGACAAGCAGCAATCGGACCGCCTGACGGCCATGAATGAGTTCAAGAAAGGAAATGTAAAAATTTTGATTGCCACCGACGTGAGCGCCCGCGGCATCGATATTCCGAATGTGGATTACGTGATCAACTACGATCTGCCCGAACAGCCCGAGAGTTACGTTCACCGGGTAGGCCGTACCGGGCGGGGCATGCAGAAGGGCATTGCGGTGTCATTTTGCAGTGAAGAAGAAAAACCGTTACTCGACGAGATCCAGCAATACCTCGACAAGCCCATTGCCGTGGTGAAACTAACCGCCGAAGACTACGCAGAAACGCTCGAATTCACCACCGACACCACCGACGACCTGGGTGCGCTGATGCGGGAAATCGAGGCATTCGAGTCGAGGCAGAAGAAGAAAGGGAAGAAATAGCAATAAAAAAGGCTTTCAGGATCGCCCCCGAAAGCCTTTTTCATGTGATATCAAAGCTTATTCTTCGAACTTGTCGGCGATGATCTGTCCACGGATTTCCCCGTAAGGATTTTGCTCCGTAGGAACGTTGATGTACATCATGCCTACTACAAGCTGAGTTTGCTGCTCGGTGTTCAGTTTAACTGTTCCTGTAACCTGTCCGGTTGGGTTTTCAGACAATGTCTGAATGATCGGGCCTCTTTCCCATGCCGGGTTGGCCACGTTCAGGGTCACGGAAGTGGGGGTGATATTCTGGAAGTTGACGTTGTATTTCAGCTCCATGGTGTTCTTGTTGTACTCAAATACACCGGTACCTTGTGCTGACGACGTAGCCTTTGGAACCGTTGGGGCACTATTGATTACAGCCGAGAACTTCACAATGTCATCTTTGTGAGGCCCTTCCTCTTTACAGGAAGTTACAAATCCTAACATCAAAACTCCTGCGATTAATAGTAAATAACGTTTCATTGGCTTTTTCATACAGCGTTAAATTAAAAATTTTATTCCTAAATATACATACAAACTTAAATCCTGCAAAAATGATACCAGTTTGCTGTCATATATTCCAAAGATCACTTTTCCGGATATAAACGATCCGGTTATTCCAGATGACCCGGTCCCAGTGGTCAACAGACCCGATTATCGTCAGTTTATGCCCTTTTCCTACCTTTTCCACCACCCCGGCCGCTGACGACGGTTCATCGCGCAGGAAGGTGTTTTCATTCACTATGATGCACGTTTGATAAAGGGATGGTACATTTAGTATTCCCAGCAACGCGAGCAGATAAACGATGATCGAAATCTTGTGGATCTGCAAAATGGGTTCCTTCCTACGTGTCTTTGTAACCATTATGACAACTATATAGGTGCCCAAAGTTAAAAGCAATATCGGAATGTAATCACCATATTTTCGATAAAAAATTATGAAATAGTTGTAATCGTCGAATTCATAGCCACTTAGATTTTGTTCTTTGGCGAGCTTGTCCATTTTTTCAAAAAGGTGCCTGGAAGGCTGCACGAGGGCAAGTTTGCTGAGGTAAAATAGGCAATCGGTATAATTGTTGGTTTTCTCTGCGAGGAAAGCGAGCTTCAAAAGCAGCGCCTGGCCATTTTTTTCGGAGAGGCTGAAATTTTTTTTATACAATGTTTGGGCTTCGGGGTACCTGGCGATAGCGAACAGAGAATCAGCCGTTTTGAGCTCCTTCTGATTGGCAGAAAACGCCATCATCGGGGCCAGAGAAGCGAGAAACAAAAACGAAAAAAAAAGGTTTTTCTTGTTGGGCACTTGCATTATACTTTAAAGAATTCTACTTTTGCATCGCAATTACGGAAAACGCCACGGCTAATCCAAGAGCGCAAAACCTTCGAAAGCCGAAACGCGAGTAGAAAAATGATTCCGTAGCTCAGCTGGTAGAGCAATACCCCGGAACGCCGGCCGCTTTTAATGTGTGGGCCCTGGATTCAAGAGGTAGTAAAAAAACCAGAAAAAATGATTCCGTAGCTCAGCTGGTAGAGCAATACACTTTTAATGTATGGGTCCTGGGTTCGAATCCCAGCGGGATCACTTAAAGCGCCTCAAAGGGCGCTTTTTTGTTTTAAATTGTTCTGAAAATCAGCTTGTTTCAAAATTTTTGAGTCATTCCTGATCAAAGTAACCTATCCGATTCGGTTACCGTTTCGGTTACCTATCTGATTTTCTAAATTAGGTAACCGAATTTCCGAAAATAGCTTGTGTGATGTGGTTTTGAGGAAATCGATGCGTCGCCTGGGGGGAAGTCCCCGCAGGGAACATTAGATCACTTAAAAATGTGAAGGATGAAAAGCAATCAGAAACTTTCGATCCTCTTCTGGCTATTCAAAGCCAAAGCAACGAAAGACGGCAAAGCGCCGATTTATGTCCGGATTACCATCGATGGTCTGGATGACGAAATTTCACTTGGCAAAAAAGTGCACCCCGACGACTGGTGCAACCAAACCAAAAAAGTAACTGCCTCAGGCATGGAGGCCAAACTGATCAACATTGCCATCGATCAGGCGCGCACCTCACTAACTTCCCAGTTCATGGTGCTGCAATCGCAGTTTGAATGCATCACGCCTACTATGCTTAAAAACGTCTTTAAAGGCAAAGCGGTCGAAGACAAAGACGATGCTCACAAGCAAGGGTTAAAAAAGCAGCAGACCCTGCTTCAAGCGTTCGACGAGCACATCGAGAAATTTGAACTGTTGGTCCAGCGTGGGATGCGTTCGGACAACACACTACGACACTGGCGAAAACTTAAACGGCATGTTACCGCTTTTATCAAGTTTCAATACAAAACATCGGATCTGAAATTTTCAGAGCTATCCGGCCTGTTTGCCGAAGAGTTTTACGAGTATTTGACACTACACAAGCCCAAACCGCTCGCTGAAGTATCTGCCCGCAAGGATGTGAAATGGACCAGGCAAATAGTAAAAATCGGCGTCAAGAAGGACTTCATAACACGCAACCCGATGGAGGGTTTTAAATGCTCGGGCGGTGATGTTGAAGTGATCCCACTGGAGTTCGAGCAGGTCGAGAGAATTCATAGAAAGAAATTGCATGTTAAACGATTGGCGGAGGTGCGCGACGCATTCATCTTTCAATGCTTTACCGGGTTTGCTTACCAGGATATCTATGGGCTGACGCGGGATAGCATAAGGCTTGTCGGTGCGAAAAGGGAAAGGTGGCTCGTCCGGAAACGCGGAAAAACACAGGTCGGTGAAATGGTACCCATACTGCCGATTGTTGAAGAATTGATTGAAAAATACAAGGATCATCCCTATTGTATAGCCCACGATAAATTGATCCCAGTGAACAGCAATTTCAGGTATAATACCTATTTGAAGGAGCTGGCGGATATATGTAACATCCGTGATATCACCGGAAGCATCAGGAGACTAGACACGCATGATGCCAGGCATTTTTTTGCTGATATGATGCTCAACAACGGCGTGCCGTTAGAAGACGTCAGCAAGATGCTTGGTCATAAAAACATTAGAACAACGATGCGTTATTGCCGGGTGAGAAAGTCACGCATCAGCGAGAATGTGGGGCTAGTCAGGGATCGATTGTTTACCAAAACCGGCAAGCTTCGGCAGGCCTCCTAAACGTTAATAAGCTACCTTTTTGAAGTCAAGCAAGTTAATGTTCGTAGCTGGGTCATCAATAAGAGTAAATTGTAGTGGCTCTATAGTTCCGCTACATCTCGCAGTCGGCAAATTGTAGGACAAAACTATGTTTTGCTTTTCTTAGTCAACTTTGCCATCCGCAGGTCTCGCCAGTAGGCTTGTTCTCTAATGCGTTCCTTTGTTTCGTCGTATATGGCCTCGATTTCGTCCCAGAAAGATGCCTTAGCAGAGTGTTCGGAGGCAAATTCGATCGGAGTCTTACCGCCCAACGAGCTGTGTGGGCGGAAGTAATTGTAGTGAAATTGCCATTGAGCGAGTTTGTCGTCCAATTGGGGGTCTCGTAAGTCAACTGTTGTGTAAAATTCCTGGAGATCTGTCTGCTGGCTTCGTTCAACTTTGCCGTTTAAATGTGGTGACCTGGGTTTTATGGGACGAAACTTGATGCAGTAATCCATCAACTTCTGCTGAAATGCGACCGCAAAAAACTCCTGTCCTCTGTCCGTTTGAATACGTTGAATGGGGTAATGAAATTCATCAATAAGCTTGTCCAGAAAATCGATTGAATTGGCGGCCGACCGACGCGTGTAAAGTTTCAACACCCTTAGGCGGGTACAATCATCAATCGCCGTGTATTGATACAGGCCAGCTCTGATCTTGCAGACATCTAACTGTACACGTTCGCCAGGAACGAGCTTAGCATATCGAATTGGAGGGGAATGTTTAGTAAATCGACGAATAGGTGCAACTGAATGCTTTTCGAGTATTCTCGCTACGGTAGAAGTTGAAATCTTCAAATCATGGAGCCTGAACAGATGAGAGCAGATTCTGAGTTTTCCATACTTGAATTCATCGCGTACCTTAAGTACGAGGGCCTCGTCTTCAGGACGATACTTTTGTCGCCCCAGCCGATGCGGACGGTGAGACCGATCTGTAAAGAGATTTTCATCCTCACGTTTTATCCAACGTTGTAACGTAGATCTAGCAATTCCGCACCTCCTGGCAGCAACCGATATGTTTCCGATCTGTCTATAGAGCATAACCCATTTCTGCCTTGCTTCTGCTCTCAGGCTGTCAGTGGCCATAACGAAACAATTTGAATCCGCACCGCCTCATTTTTTCTCACAACCCTCGGGGGAAGTGAGAGGGATTGCGAGAAAAAATGATCATTAATTTAACGACTTTCGGGAGTTAGTCGATGATCCAAATATGATTTTTTGAATGACCAGAAATGACTGTAAGTGTAGCGAATGTTATGAACCATCACACGTCATTACCGTCATACATTTCGAACGATAGAGAAAACGCAGTGGCCAGAGGTCAAATACCTAGAAAGGGTGCAAGAACAATTCTCGCACCCTTTCTATTTTTACGGGCTTTGCTTTACTTCTCTCCCGCGCTTATTTTACGAAGAAAGTGCAGCTTTGCATTTCTCCACTGGCATAAGTGACCCGCAAAATGTACATTCCCGTGGCTAATCTGCGTACGTCGAGCCGGCGATGGTCGCCGGAATGAAGTTGCATGACACGGATCCCGGCAAGGTTACTAACTTCAACCCTGTGTGGGCCGGGCGCCGAAGGCCCGATGGTAAGTTCGCCGTCAGCGACCGGGTTCGGATAAACAAGGGGCTGATCGCCCCCGTCCACGCGAATTGAACGGATTTGGCTGTACGCAAACGTTCCGTCCTGATCGATCATCTTCAGACGATAGTAGCTTATTCCTTTGCGTATGGAAGTGTCCGTAAAAGAATAATCAAGTCGGCTTGCACTGCCGGTTTCAGATGATTGTGACGCTACAAAACCTATATTCGTCCAGTCAGAGGCGTTGGTACTACGCTCAATTTCGAAGCCTCTGCTATTTTCTTCGCTAGCCGTAGCCCAGGCCAAATGCACGGTGTTCATCTCAGTGGAAGCCTCAAAGCTGATCAGCGTTACGGGCAATGCGGATTCGGTTGCAATGGTGTAAGCCACAGGGGTACTGGTTGTGCCCGCCTCGTCGGTCATTGAATAGATAAAACCAAATTCGCTTCCGGCCGTACCACTTCCTACTTTCCCATAGATTACCAGACTGTTCACATTGAAATCAGGGATCGTCACGGGACCGCCGGATACGTCTATCTGCTGAATGCCTGTCGCTCCACCGAAGTCATAGTACACCAGGGTATTCGCATTGATGGTATGAATAGAAAATGTGGTCGAAGTTCCGGTGGCGCACGTGCCTGCAGCCGCACAATCTTCCGCATCCGAACCTGAAAGCGAACCACCGGTCGTATAGCCGGTCAGGCTCGATGACGATGCTGGGATAGACTGATAGCCCGCGTTTACCGGAAACGCAGCGGGAGGTGTCGCACTAAATGCGCTGTTTGGCACGGAGTAACTCTTGGGGTCTGCCACGGGCGGCGTTTGAATACCGAAATTAACAGGGTCCAAAGCAGTTGTAGTAACCGGAAGCGTATTCAGGCTTCCCAAATTAACTGCTCCTGTATTATTCGAGGGCGCAACAGAAGTAGTGCCGCCCCGGTTGGTGCCAGTGTACCCGTAGCCATTCAGGGGCGTATCCGAAGCGGTAACAATGTCGCCAATATTCCGGCTACCGTTCGTCAGCACCACCGAATAATCTCCAATGCTGGTGAGCAAGCCACTGCGTACCTCGATGTTATAAGAACCGTCGGCTGCCACCTCCACCGATGCTACCACATTGCCCTGGGGGTCGAGCAGATTGGCCCAGAAGCCGTTCGCAGTCCCGCTTTCAGTACCGTCCACAATCGCATCACCGTTCGCGTCTATCCAGACATTGCCCGGTATGCTTATCATACGTTCCACATTGACGAGCTGGTTCACGACCACGGCACCGCAGGTAGCACTGTTGATGGTATAATTTACACGCAATGTACCAGCCGATGGAATGCTGGCTACCCCGGTAACAGGGTTGATGGTGGCACCGGCAGCCGTGGTGAGGCTGGCGTCGATGGCGTACGTTCCGCCGGATGGTGCCCCCACGAATGTAACAGAGCTGCCGGACAGAAAGGGCCCTGGTGAAGACACCGTTAGGCTGGCGTCGGTCGTAACAGCCCCGCACACCTGGACCGCACTGGTGCGGAAGTGCACGGTATTGTCGGTAACATCGGTATCGATATTGTCGCCCATACTGCCATGAATGCGGTGACCTATATAGCCAAAGTCGTCTTCGCATTCGCGGAGCATCATGGTAGTATGGCCTCCCGATTCAAGCGAGATAATTTCGGAATTCGCATAACCTGCCTCAAAGCTGGCCGGCTCTCCCGGATCCACGGGTGTAGAGCCGCTCACACTCGCGTGCACGCCTCGTCCAAGGGCATAACCACTTTCCTGTCCCCAGTTAAATATCTTTTGACCGTTAGTCAATACATTAATAAAACCATAAAGCCCGTCGTGTTCCTGCGGCGATATCCATTTGATGTCATTCATGACCGGCCCCGCGGCCGAGGTATAGCGCGGTTGTGTCCAGGTGGCTTGATTTGCATTGGCCGGGTCCCAGTTTCCAAGCTGTTTCCGGTCGTTGGCGCCCAGGGCGAATAACCTGCCATCCTCGTACAGCACGTAATGGGTGACGGTGTTGGTAAACGCGTTGGTCGTGCCAATCATCTTAATTTTCGCGCCGGCACCGGCAGGTGGCAGAGCCTGGGGAACAGCCCTTGACCGGTTCGCGCTCGCGGTGGCGATGCCATCCCAGGAATTTGCACCATAAACCCAGAGGTTGCCGGAATTATCCAAGGCAATCACGCCGGAACGTGAACCCCTGGCGGCTACTATATCGGTGAGATCACCTCCCGATTCCTTTTGCACTACGTTCCAGGATAAACTATTCCCACCGATTACCCCCCGAACCCACGAACTTTGAGACAGGGTGTATACCCTTCCGTCACCGCAGGTGGTGATCACGATCGAACCGGAGGTAACAAACATCATTTTAACATTTGCTGCCGTAACCCCTGCCGGAAGACCGATGGACAATTGCTGGAATGGAGTGACATTCACAGCCGGCTGTCCGGTTTCCACAATCACATTGTTTACATTGTTCGTCAAAGCGGCATCTACGACGGCCCCCGCCCGGCCCCAAACCCAGAGTTTGTTATCGCTGGTAAGCAGGACGTACTGCACAGTGTTGCGACTTGCCGACCCAATGCCCATTTTTAACGGGGCACCGGTGAGTCCTGGGTAGTTGGTTGCATTTACTTCTCTGGGAATAAGGTGGGCGCCCGCGCCATCCGCCTTCGAAAGTTCCCCCCATACTTTGAACGATCCGTCAATATCCCTTACCGCTGACGAATGCCAGCCCGAAACGTAGTTGTCGTATTCAAGCGTCAAAGCGACAGTAGATGCATAACCGAAATTACTGTAATCCTGACAACCGGATGCACTATAACAGCCCAATTGGGCAAATAATGATTTTGCCGAAAGTAGCAGGAACCAAAGAAGCCCTCTGGTTAGTACTGTAAAGTTTGATTTCATGCCTAAAAGATTAAGTGATGGAAATAGTATTGCGCCTGAGCGCGAATGCGATAGCGGAAAGTAACTGCTTTCTTACCACACAGGTGGGTGAAAAATTTGGCAATTTGGTAGGGTTAATTTCTCATGGGAAGATTGTCTTTGCGGTAGGCTGAATATTCTTTTCGCGGGGAGTGCCAGGGGGAACGCATTCGGCAGCGGTGATGGGCACTTGCTATGACTTATAAAAACCAATCGCAAGCCTTAAAAAAAGTGAGTAATTCAATATACTTGCAACGCATTTTCTTAATGAAGTGTGTTAAGCAGTAACGATTCGCAGGAATATCTACATTAGTGCGCCCAACAACATATTACCAATTCACATATTATTACAAATGGCGGTATATCAACGTACGATGGTGCTTTGGGCTTGCACTTTTGTGCTTTTTGCTAAGGCTTACGGACAAGTTTTTAAGAATTTTCGAGAAGTTAACGGAGTCCCGTTATCGAGCACGTTAGGGATCACTCAGGACAAGCAGGGTTTCATGTGGTTTGGCACTGAGGCGGGCCTTTATCGCTACGACGGCAAGACGTTCACTGCCTACCAAACCGGTAAAGAGGGCAATCCTAAATTCATCAGGGATCTTTCAACCGATTCAAAGGGCAATATATGGATTGCTTCTATTAGGTCTGGCGTATACATTTATGAGCCGAACACGGACACTTTCATCAACTTTGACCATGATCCGGCCAACGCCAATTCTCTCTCCCACAATTCGGTCAATTGCGTTATCACTGACCAAAAAAAACAAACCTGGGCCGGCACTCAAAATGGGTTGTCTCGAATTATAAACGAAAACGGAAAATTCAGAATAACACGGCATCTGCAGACGGAATTCTTCGGTCAGACTTTGCAGGTAAGGTCGTTGGCCGAGGATAAAGCCGGCAACATCTGGGCAGCAACGGGTGATGGTCTGGTCAAAATGCGAAGTGACGGGTCCCGACCCAAGCTATTCCGAATTCCATCCTCAAAGCCGCAGATCGATCTAAGTCAATTACTTTGTGTTTGCGTGGACGAAAGCGGTATTATATGGCTGGGCAGTAACGGCACCGGATTATATCAATTCAATCCTGTTACTGAGCAGTTCAAGCTGGTAGAAACGCTCAAAGCGCCCGGTGGCGAACATCCCCGTGTTTCCAAAATGTTGCCGGACGGCAAAGGAAAATACTGGATGGCAACAAACCAGGGACTTGTGCATTTCGATCCGCTTACGTGGCAAGCGGATTGGTATGTAAATCGGCCGGGCGACTCAAACAGCCTGGGCAACACCATGCTCTTCTCGGTATACCTCGACCGACAAGGCGGCGTATGGTGCGGCTCCTTCTATGCCGGCGTCAGCTATTTCCATTCCGATTCTCCTCAATTCGCATCCTGGCCATTTGCCGTCAATGATTCGCGAAGCAGATTGTTTTCTAACGCCTGGCTGGGCAAGGGTAAAGCAGGACAAATCTGGGCCGTTTCGGATAATCTGGATCAACTTCTGGTCTTTGATACTAAGGGCAATAATCATTTGGCATTCAACCTCAAACTTGCGAAAGAGGCTGATTACTACTCCTTTTATCTCGACCAAGATAACGTATTCTGGTCCGCGGGGAATTCCCTATTGACCAGTCTGGATCTTCGTACCGGCAGCTATCGACATTACCCGATTATCGCCGAGGGTGAATCAGAATTGGTCAATGCAAGAACCTTCGCAATCTTTACCGATAGCAATGGTCGCTTCTGGATCGGAGGTTATTACGGGTTGCTTTTGTTCAATCAGAAACGTGGTGTGTTCACCAGGCAAGCACCCACAAACATCAGTGTTCGATGTATTTACGAAGATTCCATACACAATATCTGGATAGGTTGCGCGAATGAAGTTTATCGGATTAATGCAAAAAGCAGTTCTGTTCGTGTACCGACATTAGAGAAAATATCTGTCGGTCCCGAAACGACCAACTACTTTTGGAGGATAACAGAAGATCCTTCCGGCAATATCTGGGCAGCCGGTACTAACTTACTTTTTCAATATAATTCTAAAAACAACAGGTTTGAGCCCAATGCCGATGTCCCAGGCGGCTATATCAAAGATGTTGTAGCGGATAAGAGGGGCTATTTATGGTTGAATGCTACGAACAAGCTATTGAGATACCATCCCAAAAACAGGACGCTTCAATCTTACGGTTATGGTGATGGTTTGCCGCAAAATGGCCTATTAATGCAGGGAGCTGGAACGACCGACTCCAGGGGGAATCTTTACTTCGTCACAAATCAGGGAATGTTCTCATTTAATCCGGCGGCCATTTCAATAAGCAAAGACACTAGTCAGCTCATGCTGACAGCCCTGAAACTGTACAACAAGGAAGTTGCTACCGGTGATAGTACGGGACTTCTGCCCGGACCGCTGTGGAAAACAAAAGAAATCACCTTCCGCCATGATCAGAGTATTTTTACCATAGAGTTCGCGCTACTAGATTATGTTCGTTCTGGTCAGCACAAATACGCGTACAAGATCGAAGGTATTGACCGCGACTGGAATTATGTTGAGAACCCATCCGCTACTTATACGAACTTGCCGTCGGGGACTTATACTTTTCATGTCAACGCCGCGAATGGCGACGGTGTCTGGATGAAGAAGTCCGTGGAGCTCCAAATCACCATTCTCCCGCCCTGGTGGAAAACCTGGTATGCCTACCTGGCCTATATTTTGCTGCTTGCCGCCACTGTGTACGCCGTTACCAGGTTTTTCTGGCTACGTAGTTCGTTCCGCAAGGAAAATGCGCTGAACCAGGTTAAACTCGACTTCTTCACCAATGTCTCCCACGAAATCAGGACGCACCTTTCGTTGATTTCAGCGCCTATGCAAAAAGCCTTTCAGCATGCATACGATGGTAAAACCGTTGAGCACTATCTCGGATTTGCTAAAAACAGTTCTGATCGTTTATTACTGCTGGTCAACGAGTTGCTCGACTTCCGCAAGATCCAGAGCGGCGGGGTGAGGCTGCAGGTCCAGGAATATGACGTGGTCAAAATCATGAAAAGCGTCATTGCCGCATTCGAGCACACCGCAAAAGAAAAGGACATTGAAACAAGGTTCGTATGCCCGGACACGCCGGTACTGTTGTGGCTGGATTTGGCTCAAATGCAAAAAGTGTTTTATAACCTGCTTAGTAATGCATATAAATTCACTCCCGAAGGCGGTAAGGTATCAGTGCGCATTGTGGAAGTGAGCAATGAGGTAAGCATTGCTGTGGAGGACAACGGCAAGGGCATACCGGCAGAGCATTTGCGGAAACTATTCACTTATTACTACCAGGCGGATTCGGAAAAACCCGGTTACGGGATCGGGCTGGCGCTTTCCAAGAGCATTGTGGAACAGCATCGCGGATACCTTACTGCCGAGAGCCGTCTTGAGGGCAACAACATGCCCGGCTGTACAACATTAACGATCCGGATGCTGCGCGAAAACCGGCACTTTTCTTCCGAGCAAATTGCACCGAAAAACAGCGATTACGTCGGCAGGAAGTTGACGGAAATGGCAGCAAAGTTGCCCGCCGTGCATAGCGGCGTCTCTGTAAAGAAAACCAATACGATCCTGATCGTCGAGGATAACGACCAGTTACGCGTGTTTATCAGGGAGCTTTTCGAAAGCGAATTCAACACGTTGGAGGCGGAAAATGGGCTTCGCGGTTTGCAACTCGCCAATGAGCATCTTCCCGACATTGTCCTGTCGGACATTATGATGCCCGATATGAACGGTTTGCAGTTGTGCAGCCATTTGAAAAAGAATATTACGACTTCACATATACCGGTCGTGTTATTAACGGCAAGGGCACAGAATCAGCAAATTATCGAAGGGCTCGCTTCGGGTGCTGACGATTATCTTGTTAAACCGTTCGATCCGAGGATTCTTGAATTAAAGGTACGCAACCTGATCCGGCTGCGAGACGATTTGAAAGACCGTTACCGCCAGTCTGTCTTGGTGGACCATCAGGAGAGCAGAGCCATTGCCCAGGACAAGAACCAAGAATTCCTCATTAAACTTGGCTCACTTGTTAAAGAACATATTTCCGACCGCGACTTTGGGGTCAATGAGCTTGCTATGCAGATTGGAATGAGCGTATCAGCATTGTATCGAAAATTGAGATCGCTTACAGGGCTTACGATCAACGATTTCATGAAAACGATCCGATTCAATGAAGCGAAAAAGCTACTCGATTCGGGAGTTTACAATGTAAGCGAGGTGAGTGTGATGATCGGTTTTGACGACAGCAAGTATTTCAGTACAGAATTCAAAAAGATTTTCGGCCAAACGCCGACCGAGGCTAAAAAGGGAAGTGCTCTTTAAACTTGTCAATGGCAATCTGGTCTTCCACGCAGGCCTTTGCGAAACCCCATCGTCTTATATACAGAGGCTATACATCAATTTGGGTGGCGAATAACACTCATTATTAGGCACTCTGACAAAATATCCCCCATTAATGTACAAATTTTTCAACCCTCCGGATGGTTGAAAAGAAATAGCTTTACAAAATGAAATGCTGCCCATAAACAGGGCAGCATTCCCTATTTGTATTAAGCATTTTTCGTGTGGGATTTCTTCTGATCTATCCACGCAATCAACCCTCCAATCATTTATTAATTCTTATTCATACACCGTGTAAATGCCTAGTAAAAAGTAATTGAATTTAAACTTCCATTTTCTATGTCAATCTTTTACACAACGCGTGGCTTTTTGCTAAAAAAGCTCACCAACTTCATTCTCTTCTTCATCATCTTTACATGCGTATCATTATCATTTGCGAATGCTCAATCATGTCCTGATCCCGGAGGAGGAACTTTATGGTATCGTTTTAATGAAAGCCAGAATGTGAATTTTTTTCCTGAGAATGTTCCGGCTGGAAAGACTGGCGACGGAAAGGCAACATCAGGCAAATTGTCACTCACCGAGACGATGAATGCCGTTTATCCCCTTCGTGCGGCCACAATAAATCCGGAACTGTCCGATGGAACAACAGGCAAAGTTGTGCTCCGGTTTGACTTTCTGGACATGGCCCCCGCCGCGATTATCAAGATTTATCAGGGCACCTCTGCAACGGGGACACCCGCCGAAACCATAACATCGGCAAACGCTTCGGGTTATTTGTTGCAAACCCGTACTTATACAGGCTCTGTTACTGTGACATTTGAAAGTCCTGTCGCCTCTGCCGGAGGGGACTTTAAAATCTTTATCCCGTATACAACCGGGGATCAGACAGCAACGTCGGCATTTGGTTTTCAGGTAGCTTACTGGAAAAAGTTTATCACTTCCAACTCGTATACTGTGATGGACTCCTATCCCGAGGAGGCGGCACCCATTGCTACTGCCTATTTTGATGCGAATAAGAACCTTGTTTCTTCGGAACTCTCTTTTTGTATTGACTACGGGAAACCCTCGCCTTCTATGGCGAACAGCAATTATATAGGAGAGGTCGTTTTTTTTCCGCAGGCTCGCCCGGACCTGGATAAATCCGGAACTGCAGACGGGGCGGATCAATTAAAGGCAGCCCGCCTGGTGTATATCATGAAAAACGTTGCCACACCGGCAACGACTTATCAAAACTTCATGGATGTACAGGGGGCGGTGAATACTACGTTAGGGCCTGACTATACGATTCACTACGCGGGTCTTCATGGAGATGCAATCGACGCTATTCCCAGTCTGCCAAGCCCGGCTGAGCCAGTGTTCTCAATTACTGGTCCGGCGTCGGCAGTGCCGGCGGGGACACCTCAAAACTTTACTGTTAATCTGACAGACGACGGTGGACATCCGAGAATTTTTAAGTTAAAGCTCCCCAACGGCATAACCCTGAACTCGGCAACAGGGGCGACCTATAATCCAAGTGACAGTACCCTTGCGTTTGCTTCATCGCCCGCCTCCGCGACAGTGTCCGTTACCAGTGCTACAAGTACCACGGCTAAGTTACGGGTTGTGTACAATCAACCAGGTTTTTGGAATGTGAACAATCTCATTGTATATGAACCCTGTACAGGTTTGGACGATTTTCAGGGATTTATTGGGTTAAGCAAGGGTGATATTACATATCCCTTTCGGGAAGCTTCCGCAACCTGGGCTGCTCAGCCCGCTTTCCCATGCTCGGAACTGAGCTATGTGATCGGTAACCGGAACATCGGCGGTTCCAACGTTTCGGATGGTTATACACTCGACCTTTCGAGTGGTGTTACAACTCTGGCCAAACAGACCTTGATCGAAGGCCCTAATGCTTTCATTAATGCTATCGGCTACAACACCGTCGATAACTACATCTGGGGTTTCCGTTACGGCACCAATCAGCTCGTGCGGATCGGCAGTGACTGGTCGGTGACATTCCATGATGTGACCGGCTTTCCGGTACCGGTTCCGGGTTTTGCAACCGGAGATGTCAGCCCGGATGGCATTCTGTATTTGTATGCCTCCAATTCCAACCAGATCACAAAGGTCGACCTGAATCCCGGTTCAGCAAATTACCTGACTGCCGTAACGCTGCCCACTTCGCCAACCGACTTGAACGACTGGTCGTTTAACCCGACCAATGGCATGCTTTATGGATTTGGAACAAGCAAAGTACTATATCAGTTTGATCCGGTAACCGGCAACCGAACTACATTGGGCTCAGTAACCGGCGCAGGCATTGAAACCTCTGCCTACACAGGCGCTTTTGGAACTGCATTCTTTGATACCGATGGCGATATGTATGTGGGCAATAACGGCAGCGGGGCCATTTTCAAGATCAGCGCGCCGCTTAAAAATCTTACAGCCACCCTGTTTTCGACAGCTTCCGGCGTTACTCCGGGTGACGGTGCGCGGTGCCCAAGCGCCATCGTAACGGATCCGCCAGTAGCTGTGGACGACAACGGTACCATTACTTGCAACGCCGCTACTGTTGACGTGCTGGCCAATGATATCGCAGGTAGTGCGCCGCTGGTCCCTGCCAGTGTAAAACTGTTGACGCCAGGCACGCTTGCCCGGGTGACGACCCTGACTGTCACTGACCAGGGCGAATATAATGTGAATACCGTGACGGGTGCGATCACATTTACTCCGGTCAATGGCCTGCGCGACACCATATCTATCGATTACGTGGTAACCGATGGCAATGGCCTCGAATCGATTGCCACATTAACCATCATTGTCGATTGCCCTATGCCTGTAACGCTGGTCGCCTTTGATGCCAGGAAAGAGGGGAATTCTGCACTATTGACCTGGTCTACCACGGAAGAAGTGAATTCCGACCGCTTTGAAATAGAACGTAGCCGCAACGGGAAGGTCTGGGTTAAAATCGGAAGTGTCCGGTCAAACGGGGAAAGCAGTATTACGAGAAATTACGCCTACACCGACAATACAGTGGAAAAAGGTGAAAATCTATATCGCCTGAGAATGGTCGATCTGGATGGCACATATGCTTTTAGCGCTATCAGAACGGTGTCTGTTGAAAATGGTACGGGGCAAATTTCTGTCTACCCTAATCCGGTTGCGAGTGGTAGATTGACTATCGATGTACCGGGCGCGGAGCGGTATCGGGCTGAAATAACTACGCTGGCAGGGAGTTCGGTGCTGCAACAGAGCCTGGCTAAAAGCCGGGAATTGAACCTACATGGACTTTCGTCGGGTATGTATGTGCTACGCGTCATCTCAACAGACGGCGACGTACAAACCAAGGTGTTTGTTGTGAAGTAAAAGCAAAGCATCCGTGATCCGGACAAGTAGAGAAGATATGGGATTTTGGTTCCATATCTTCTCTACTTGGAAGTTCTATAGTCATTACGACGGTGAACCGAATCTAACCATCGCATGCTAATATACGTTAGACACGTCGGAGCGACCTGTGGCCAAGAGCTTTGCGACCTTGGTTTCAGCCATGGCTGGCGACGGCTGTTTTCTGGGACGAACCTGCCGAGGATTAATAATTAATTCAATGGCTAATTGCGAATTGATAAAAATCCGGTCTGCAACCAGAGCCGTCACACATTCCCTGAGTTCACTTTCTGTGAAATCGTCGGGCAGGTAGCCATTGATTTTTTCCTGGAAGAAGCCGATAATGTTGAAAATGCGTCGCTGGTAGCCGTAAAGAACAATCTTGCAGGCCTCTTGTAGCAATCTGATTTTTTTGATATTGCTGAAAATGACCCTGTCTGACATATCCCTGACGCTGATCATAAAATAGGTAGAGCTGCCGGTCTGGCTATCCAATAGTAAATCACTACATAAATTGTACTCCAAAAATCTGAACTCTGGCATCATCAATTCGATGCCCGCTTTAATGCCCGCTCTATACATCGGCCGATTATCGACAATCACCATTACATAGTCTTCGTGAATATTATGGTTTCTCATGTCATTGGAAATTATTGATGATTGAATTGGAAACAATTTAGATTAGTAACCCCTGCCTGATTTTTTTGTTGGCCTAAATTCTCGCTTAATTCTTTAAGGAATGGGCGAATTAATTGTCATTTTGATGTGATTATTTTTTTATTCAATCGAAAAAGATATACCTATTCAGATAGGGGCATCCAAGGGTGTATTCAGTTTTTTAAAATAGCGTATTATAGCAATAAGATAGTCTCCTCAAGATGGTGGGAAATCTTGCCCGTTTGGTGGGGATTTTCTGTCTGTGTCCGGTTCTTGTCTTCAACCCATTGGTGGCGAGAAAATATTGGATTATGTTTGTGCATCTCATCAAAAGTTATCCCTATGCTTCTATTGGTTGTTAGAAGTCGTAATTGGTATTTGTCATTTTAAAAGCTTTTTTGTTTATAGTATAGCTTATTTACATTGAAAGTGTTATGCATTCGGAAAATGCATTAGATGAGATAAGTAGCCGGTTTCTTATCAAATTGGAAGAGATGGTATTTGAAATATATCCATCCGAACTCTAATTTTGGAGATATGGCTTTTCGAGCAGGGTTAAGTATTTCAGTTCTTTATCTGAACTTCGATTACTTAAAGCGTACCTGTAAATGAGCTTTCAAGAAAATGGAAAGGGTCATGAAGCAATTGGAAGTAGGAGCAACCGATGATAGAAGTGACGGAATCGATCGGGTATGAAGATAGCAAGTATTTAGCCGAGAATTTCGAAGGTTTTTCGGTAAAACGCCGATCGAGGGCAAGCATGGTATTAAAGGACAATAAAATACCGTCTTGAGCCTCGGAAAAAAAAATGTTTAGAATACTGCCGTTTTTCGGCATACGTTGAGTAAAAAGATCACCCTTCCGGATTCCGGAAGGGTTGATTTGTAAAATGTGGGTGGAGTGACTGGACTACACCCTGGGGACTAGCGACCAGGTGTGAGCGCTACTTTTTCTTGATGACTTTTTGTGAAACAGACGAGCCATCCGGCATTTGCATCTTAATCAGGTATGCTCCGTCAGGAAGAGACCGGATGTTAAGTGTCTTCTTGTTTTTACCGTCGTTGCGGCATTCTATCAATGTGCGCCCGAGAATATCCAGAATTTTGATCTCTTCTGAACCATTTAATCCTTCTATGGTCAATTCGTCCGCGGCGGGATTTGGGTAGGGGTACATCATGGTACTATTCTCAAATGTCACTACTCTGATCTGGCTATAAGTATATTTACCATCAACATCGACCATTTTGAGGCGGTAGTAACTCTTGGGTCGCTGAGGAGCTGGATCAGCGAAATGGTAGTCGAGTCGGCTGCTACTACCCGCTTCGGACGATAGCGACGGCATAAACCCTATCTGGGTCCAGACAGATGCATTTTCGCTTCGCTCGATTTCAAAACCTTTACTGTTTTCTTCGCTGGACGTAGCCCATTGCAGGTTTGCAATGCCGCCTTCCTGACCGATATTGAAGCTGATCAGCGTCACTGGCATAGGGCTTTCAGTCTGAATGGAGTAGGTAGCAGTGGCACTGGTTGCTCCGGCCCGATCTGTCATGGAATAGCTGAAGCCGATCGGGGCGCTGCTTGTTCCGCTTCCGGTTATCCCGTAGATCACCAGTTTGGTGACATCGAAGTCGGGAATATTCACCGGGCCGCCCGTCACATCTATATATACAGGTCCTGATCCGAAGTCATAGTACAGCTCTGTTGATCCATTAATCATTTCGATATTGAATGTGGTGCCCGTGCCCGTGTTACATGTACCTGCGCTCGCACAATCTTCTGGATCAGAACCCGAAAGCGAACCGCCGGTAAGGTAGCCCGTCAGGCTTGACGATGATGCAGAAATGGATTGGTAGCCTGACAATGCGGGATAGCTGGCGGGCGGAGTGCTGCTAAATGCTACATTCGGCACGACATAAGCTTTAAGGTCCGCCACTGGAGGTTGCTGGATACCAAAGTTGATATCTGTACTGTTTGTTCCTATTGTAAACACTGGGCTGATTCCGTCTGCCGGAGTTGTGTTTCCCGTGTTCTCCGGGCCGTTGAACTCTCCGGTATTTGCCCAACCTGCCGGAAGGCTTGGCGCGGGGGAGGCTGTGCCCGGGGTACCATTTGTCGTACTGAGTACCACGTGGTAATCGCCGGTAGGGATGCCATCAAAACCATAAAAGCCCGATGCGTTTACCGGGGCAACAGCTACGACATTTCCGTCAGTCCCGATCAGATTGGCATAAAGTCCGGACGGCACTGTATTTGGATTTCCCGTACTGTTATTCACATTTCCTGCATCGGGATCATGGAATACCGTCCCCGAAACACTCGCGACCAGGAGGCTGTTGGGGCAACTAGCTCCGTCATTATTGTTTGCCCCACCTGTGGGCGCAGTCGATATCAAAGTGGCCGCATTCGTTGTCATATTGACCCGGTAAAATCCTCCTAATGTATTGGCAAACACATAGAAGGTATTGGGCGTCTGATCGATAAAAACAGAGCCAAAGGCAACTTTTTCATTATTTTGAATACCACCGCCCGCAATTGAGGTTGGTGTAATGGTTACCTGCTGTGTGACCGGGTCTATCGTAAACCTGCGGTATGCGTTCGTTGCACTTTGTGCATCGATGATGCCGTTGAACAGCCCATTTGAAGAACTGTAGACAATATCCGATATATCCAGACTACTAGTGCCGATAAAAGTGTTTCCGTACGGAGCCGCGTCCAGCACATAAGAGTTCGTTGGGTCCACCAATTGCAGGTAAGTGGCTGCTCTGGCTGGATTGATATCAACTACGTAATATCTTGTGGCGAGCCTGCTATAGATGAATAAATAGCCGTCCCCAAAGACCTCCCCGACATTATAATATGCGCTGACTGCCGGAGCCGGCAAATTGGGAATCGAGTGGGTGGTAATAGCGGCATTAGACCCAATTTTAACTACCTGATTCGTGAGTACATTAATGCCCCAAATATAATTATCGAGCGTACTGTAACCGATGGAGTTGACTCTCGCCGGAAGATCCCCAATCAGAGTTCTAACACCTGTGGACACATCATAGCTATAAAGGGTCGAATTACTTGTATTTGGCCCGCTCACCTGATACGCGAGATTTGAACATGCAAACGGCGTGGGCTCTTGCGCCCATGCAAAGGACATCCCTATCACATACATCATAGTTACAAACGCTGCTTTAAGCGATGGTTTACCATAGTAGTCTTTTTTCATTTGCTCCGAAGTTTAAGTTTTGAGTAAAATCAATGGATTTAATTTGAGCGAGTTGTAATATTCAGCAAATGTGATGAGACAGACGGGAGACAATCTTGTCAATTGATGGGGAAAATATTGTCGAAGTAAATTTCCAAGGTGACCAGAGAAATAAGGGTATAAAATGGGGGCAATTTTCCTCTGAAGGATATCAAGTCGTCAATTGCTTTTTGCAATGCTTGTACAAAAGTCGAAATCAGAGTGCATTAAGCCGCAAAAGCTTTCGAACAGCAATGCAGTCGGTGATGATAAAACAATATTCTAGTTGTAGAAAAAGTTTGCTTGCGCCTTTTAACACAAAGTGTTAAGTCAGTAAAAAAAGCAGTATCAGGCAATGCAAAATGTGGTACCCTTTGCAGACCTTTTTGGACAGCAAAACGATTGCAAAGAGCAAAAATATCAATGACTTTTTTGACAAAAGTGATAACTTCAAATTGCCTGGAAAAGCAGAATCAGGCTCTGCTGGAGAGCAACCCGCCAGGAATACCCAGGCCGACGGAAATGAAAACCGGAGTACAATGCCCTGAATTCGCGGAAATCGCGACAGCAAGTTTTCGAGCACAATGGTAGGGACAGGGATATTTGGAGACCCTGCTCTTTTGAAATATCTTAAATACTTTATCTGCGGGGCAGAATTGCCATGGGAGTTGAAGATTGATTTACAGGCTGCAAAATCCAACGCGTACTACGAGGCTGAATTCCTGGATGAGGCCTGTGCGTATGCTACGGAATAGCGTTGACAGCTAGCCAGTTTGCTGAAAATGAGCGCCGTATTGGATATTTCCGAACCGCAATTTTTTATACGGATACCATTTTGGTGGGAGCGGGCGTGAGTGTCGATGCGCCTGGTTGGGCGTCAGATATCCGATTGAAGCGTGTGGTCGAAGGTTATTGTAGGCAAGAATGGCTCGTTCGATAGAAGTGCTTGCTGCTGAAAAAGAAAGAAAACCTCTTAGCTTAAAATGTAGTGGCTCTATAGTTCCGCTACATCTCGCAGTCGGCAAATTGTAGGACAAAACTATGTTTTGCTTTTCTTAGTCAACTTTGCCATCCGCAGGTCTCGCCAGTAGGCTTGTTCTCTAATGCGTTCCTTTGTTTCGTCGTATATGGCCTCGATTTCGTCCCAGAAAGATGCCTTAGCAGAGTGTTCGGAGGCAAATTCGATCGGAGTCTTACCGCCCAACGAGCTGTGTGGGCGGAAGTAATTGTAGTGAAATTGCCATTGAGCGAGTTTGTCGTCCAATTGGGGGTCTCGTAAGTCAACTGTTGTGTAAAATTCCTGGAGATCTGTCTGCTGGCTTCGTTCAACTTTGCCGTTTAAATGTGGTGACCTGGGTTTTATGGGACGAAACTTGATGCAGTAATCCATCAACTTCTGCTGAAATGCGACCGCAAAAAACTCCTGTCCTCTGTCCGTTTGAATACGTTGAATGGGGTAATGAAATTCATCAATAAGCTTGTCCAGAAAATCGATTGAATTGGCGGCCGACCGACGCGTGTAAAGTTTCAACACCCTTAGGCGGGTACAATCATCAATCGCCGTGTATTGATACAGGCCAGCTCTGATCTTGCAGACGTCTAACTGTACACGTTCGCCAGGAACGAGCTTAGCATATCGAATTGGAGGGGAATGTTTAGTAAATCGACGAATAGGTGCAACTGAATGCTTTTCGAGTATTCTCGCTACGGTAGAAGTTGAAATCTTCAAATCATGGAGCCTGAACAGATGAGAGCAGATTCTGAGTTTTCCATACTTGAATTCATCGCGTACCTTAAGTACGAGGGCCTCGTCTTCAGGACGATACTTTTGTCGCCCCAGCCGATGCGGACGGTGAGACCGATCTGTAAAGAGATTTTCATCCTCACGTTTTATCCAACGTTGTAACGTAGATCTAGCAATTCCGCACCTCCTGGCGGCAACCGATATGTTTCCGATCTGTTTATAGAGCATAACCCATTTCTGCCTTGCTTCTGCTCTCAGGCTGTCAGTGGCCATAACGAAACAATTTGAATCCGCACCGCCTCATTTTTTCTCACAACCCTCGGGGTAAGTGAGAGGGATTGCGAGAAAAAATGATCATTAATTTAACGACTTTCGGGAGTTAGTCGATGATCCAAATATGATTTTTTGAATGACCAGAAATGACTGTAAGTGTAGCGAATGTTATGAACCATCACACTTAAAATCCTCTTTTAAAGTTCGGAACACGCGTTCGGCCATCGCATTCTCATTGGGGTCGCCGCTTTCGGCCATACTGATTGGATCATTCAAAACAGCGCTCTTCAGCATCGAAGAAGGGAAAGTCCTAACGCTTCACGCCGTGGCGAATATTCGCTGAGCGTAGCTCTTCCTGTAAGTATCCCGAAACGACAGACAGTTTGAAATTAGAGATTAAACCTTAATTTTAAACTGATGAAAAAGACCAGATTCACAGAGACGCAGATCGTTTCGATCCTCAAGCAGCAGGAAGCAGGCATCCCAACCAAGGAGATTTGTCGGCAGCATGGCATTTCTGAGGCCACTTTTTACAATTGGAAGAGTCGGTATGGAGGCATGGAAGCTTCCGACGTCAAAAGGCTTAAGGATTTGGAGGAAGAGAATTCCCGGCTCAAAAAGATGTTCGCGGACCTGAGCCTGGATAACCAAATACTCAAAGAGATTTTCGTAAAAAAGGGCTGGGCTCTGCCGCAAAAAGGGAATTGACAGAGGAGATTGTTCGCGAGCACGATATCGCTGTGAGCAGAGCCTGTAAAATCGTTAGCCTTGTTCGCTCTCAATATTATTACAGCAGTAAGAAGGATGATTCTGAGGTAATTGAGTCGTTGCAGGACTTGGCATTCAAACACCCTTCATACGGGTTTAGAAAGCTGTTTGCCTACCTGCGAAGATCAGGTAAGCCATGGAATCATAAGCGAGTTCACCGCATTTATCAAGTTTTGAAGCTGAATAAGAGGCGAAAGGGGAAGCGGCGATTACCCGATCGGGTTAGGCAACCTTTAGCTCAGCCAGCGCAGGTGAATGAAGTTTGGAGTGTCGATTTTATGAGCGACAGTATGGTCGGCAACCGCAAATTCCGAACGTTCAACGTCATTGACGACTGCTCACGTGAGGCATTGGCCATAGAAATCGATACTTCACTTTCCGCGAAGCGGATCATTAGGACTTTGAACCGTATTGGAGAAAGCAGAGGATTCCCAATGGCGATCAGATCGGACAACGGACCGGAATTCACTTCCGGAAATTTCACGATCTGGTGTGAGGAAAAAGGCATTGAAGCCAAATTTATACAGCCAGGCAAGCCAACGCAAAATGGCTATATCGAACGATTTAATCGACTGTACAGAGAAGCTGTATTAGACGCTTATTTGTTCTTCGACCTGGATCAGGTCAGGCAATTAACCGCGGAATGGATTGAAGAATATAACCAGCGACGACCACATGAAGGACTGGGCAATTTGACACCATTTGAATGGAAGGAATCGCTGGTGAAAAAGAAAATTCACCACCAAATGACTGTCTGAGAAACGGGGTACTTACATTCCCTGGGTAAGTTTACTTGACAAATATAGGATCTACACCACTAATTGTGCATTGAATTGTAAGGTGTTGGTGCCCTGACTTTTTATTAGAAAATGAAGAATAATACTCCGAATCTAATTTTAGTTTGTTTGTTAGGATCAACCCACTCTGTGGACCGGAGTATTCTGTGGTTATACAAAAGCTCCAATGAGAGATTCTTTGACAATAAGAAGCTAAGCCCCACAGCACCGTTTGCAGTAAAAGTACCAGTACTCACAGCTACCTCATTGCGGTCAGAGTTAAGTGTTCGCCCCCATTGAAAGTTGTATCCTGTTGACAATTGCAAAAATGGCTTAACACGATATGATGTAAGATAGTACCTGGCAAATATTTCTGGCGCAAGTCCGTGCATTCGCGCTTCTGATTTGACCGTTCCAGACGTCCCGTCCAGCTTGGCAACGTTTTGGCCGTATGACAAACGAACACCAAAAGGCAAACGATTGATCACTAGATATCCTATTGAAGGAGCGATAGACCATGACAGATTTTTGCGCTGCATGCTACGGGATGCTCCGGCAAGGCCGTCGATGGATAGAACTTTATTCCCCTTTTTCAGATCGTCAGGTACCTTCTTTGAAGAATAGTCGCCGGAAAAACTAAGATTTTGCGCATGCGAGACTAATCCGGCGGTCAGTAATGTCCATGTCATCGCAACTTTTCTAAACTTCATCATAGCTTTTTAATTAAATTTGAGCGAGTATGTAATGTATGGCAACAAGGGAAACAATGAATATTGACTAGCTCCAATACTTTTGGGATACGGGTTCCCGCCTTCCCTTTCAACCCGAAGATCCAGGTATACCGGATTTCGCCTATTGTAAGCATTGTAAACACCTAAATTCAATTCAGCTTTCCGACCACGAGTGGCTCGCAACTTGCGCACTGCTCCGATATCCAAGCGGTGGTATGCCGGCAACCGTCCATTATTTCGTTTGCTATATACAAACTTCGGATTGTACTCATCCTCGATCATAACAGCACTCGTTGGTAATGTAATAGCATTTCCAGTTTGAAATATAAATGAACTATTAACTGCCCACTTTCTTCCAAGACTGATGCTACCTGTCGCGGCTAAATTGTGTCGTCGATCATAATTAATCGGATACCAATTTCCCGAATTGATTTGATTGAACATGCGTTCACTTTTTGATAGTGTGTAGGATATCCATCCAGTCAATTTACCAGTCTCCTTGTTAATCATGACTTCCATACCATTCGCTTTCCCGATTCCGCCTCGTCGAACAATTTCTTCCCAGGACTCGGCCAATAGACCAGTGAAGTTCGTTCCGTCGGGATAGTCAATCAAATTTCGGAGTTTCTTGGTAAATACTTCAATGGAAATATCTATTCCTCTATTGCTCAGTTTGCGAGACAAGCCCAAGGAAACTTGTCTCGCACGGCTAGGAGGCACGGTATATGTTGAGGGCACCCAGGCATCGTATCCAAAGCCATAGCCGTTATTCGTCAGCAAATGTAAATATTGATTGGTGACGGCTGCTCCCGAAGTTATTTTCCATCCTTCTCGTATATTCCAGGTGACTCCTAACCTAGGCTCGGGATTCACATAAACCTTACGCTGAGCACGATAGCTACTAAGTCGGAAGCCCGGATTTATTCGCAGGTTACTAAAAGTTTTATTCCAGCGTCAACAAAACCGTCCACTTGGCTCGCATATATCCTTCTCGTGACACTTCTTTGAATATTTGTAGTGTAATTACTTGCGGTTGTGAAAGGATTAAAAATGTGTCTGGTAAAGTCCGCACCAATTTTTAGGTCGACGAAATTTGAAGGAAAATACTCAAGTTGGAACTTTAACCCAAAATCGTTGACTGCTGCATCGGTATTTCTGAATAACATATCATTAGCCTGCTCACCAGACCCTGAAAATTCATTTTTAAAGGCACTTGTGTAATGTGAGTAAAGGAAAGTCGTCTTAGAAAATAGTTTGGGTGAAAACATTTTACTATACCTCACAGTACCGGTTGAATTGCCCCAGATGTTTCCTATGCCTGTTTTGGCTTGCTGACCATTCCCACTACTTAACCATTCAGTATATCTAAATCTGTCAAATCCGTTATAGAAGCTTAAATAGATTTGATCTGTATCGTTGATTTTATGAGTGACTTTGGCGCTTAAATCATAAAACCAATATGTATAACGTTCTCCAGAACCGGCATTATTCCTGCCAGCGAGCAATGACGCCAGTCCAACGGTCGACGTCCTACCACTTACTATAAATGATGATTTATTTTTGACGATCGGACCCTCAATAGTAACGCTTTGATTAAGCAGACCCAAATCTATGCTGGCTCCAAGTTTTTTGTTGTTACCATCCTTCATCTTAATGTCGACAACAGATGATAGGCGCCCACCGTAGATTGCGGGAAACGCTCCCTTGTAGAAATCCACAGATTTTATTGCCGCTGCATTAAAAACTGAAAAGAATCCCCCGAGGTGCATGACATTATATACCGGAACTTCATCAAGAAGGATGAGATTTTGGTCAGGAGTCCCCCCCCCTGACATACAATCCTGCGCTACCTTCAACTCCTGCGGATACGCCAGGAGTCAGTGCCAATACTTTCATAATATCAGCTTCGCCCAGTAATGCCGGAGTAGTTCTTACCTTATCCATTTGCAGCGAAAATTTACCGACAGAATTATCCTCTAATCGGTGATCAATTACCGTCAGTTCTGCCAAACGATTCTCTGATCTGACGAGCCGAATATCGATAGGCATTCGTCGTTGATTCAGCGTGTCGAGGATCAGGGGTTGATAGCCTAGATGTCTGATCATAACCGTTGAAGTCGAGTCAGGCACCGTTAAACTGAAGAAACCGTATGAATTAGTTAAAGTTGAAACCTTACCGGCAGAAATTGATGCCCCGATCAATAGTTCACCATTCGCATCATCCCGGACGGTCCCACTAATTGTGATTCCACCTCCATGCACCTTTAGTATTGACAATGCAAGAACCAGCCAGGCGATTATAAAGCATCTATATTTCACTGTATTTCAATGACTTTTGTATTACTTCCAAAAATAAGGCCATACCCACCTGTAATATTGGTCAGGGACGGTTGAGGCAGTAGAACAAGGTTATCAAGTCCTTCCGGCTGAGTGGCTTCCAACTTCCGAAAATCAAACAGAATTTTTTCAATTGTGGCAATCTTAATCTCCATTTTCCTAGCCTTCTCATATTCACCATTCGGTCCTGGTGCTCTCGAATAATTGCCCGAAACGACTAAGAACTGAACCGGCGTTGTGGATGCAGGCAAGCATTGCGTGGAGAATAAGAACTGCTGAAAAAAAGGGGAAGATTTATCACGGGCCCACGTGTGGCAATCCTCTTCATTTGCTAAGTGGTTATCCGAGACAGGACTATTGCTGGCAAGTGTATCTTTCTCAAAATAGCTCAGAAAGCTGATAGAGATGTAGGAGTTGCTTACAACGCTTTGCTCAAAATAAATGCTGATCAAGTCTTGCGGTATGTTTGTGCCGGGAAGCTTCGATACGTTTCGCTCTCTCTTAATTCTAACAATGGGGGATTCCGATGGAATTGTGATTGGGTCGCTTTTAATACTAGTCAAGCCTTCCTGCTCGGCCATGATTACATATGTCTTACCTTCCCCTACAACACTGTCTGATAGATATTCGCCTGGAGTATCTTTCGAAGCACGCATTGTTGTATAATACTTGCCATCGCAATAAATGTTCACATTTGCGCTAGACACGCCGAGATTTTCTGGAACCGGCCCAATGGGATTAAAACTTCTCCTGAGTATGGCTTTTATAGGTCTGCCTGCTTCAAGATTCGACCACAGAACCAACTTATCTCCATCATACTCTGATCCAATGGACAGCTCTCTTTCCCGGCAAGACGAAATCAGCAACCCGCAAACCAGGTAAGCCGTCGCCAATGTTAAAAACTTTCTACTACTCAAAATCATCAGCGTTGTCTAAATCAAAGATGCCAGTTCGCGAATATAGCATCCGCGAACCGGCACTGAATAAGTTTTAACAATAATTCTCCCAAACCTTGTCCTGTTAGAAATTGAAAGAGATCAATGGATCACTCGTGCCAGGTCGGCAAGTACCAGTGCCACTAGTAGACAACCAACCTAATCCCAAGTTGTAGGTTTCTGAAACAAACATGCTAATTTCTTCAGTTTCTGAACCGCTTCTAGATCCACTAAAAGGGAATGGCACACCCGCTTCATTGGAATATCCTGATGCGCTGAAACTTCGTCGAGCCGGATCTGCTTTCAAAGGTATTATCCAGACAGACCTTTCCCGATCATAAAGCAATTGCGCAAGGCTGGACGGCGCACTATGTAATAGGCATGTTGTGTCGGTGGTATATGCAATTCCGAACGAAGGCCTTAATGGCACTTCTCGAATCTCCAGTAAAGCCCCCGGGTTAAGCATTGCAAGCGGCCTCATTGCAGTAACGGCCTGGCGAATCATGTTGGAACGACGTCCTGAAACTTTAAAAACTGCCTCGAAAACTTTCTTTGTACAGCTGATGCCTGCCCATATGGTTTATGCATTCACGCTCGTAGGGCAAAGTCGCAGCTTCCGATCCGGTGGCCTACAACGAAGGCATAGCCTTGGACTATGACACTAACAATTGTACACTTTTCAGGGGTATCAACGAAGTTTATTGAACCGATAAGCGCATCCAAAGTGAACACAAGCGATGTTTTATTGATTCGGCTAGAGCTATTTGAAGTACGGAAAAACGACCGTATAATCAGCCCGCTCGCTTCGATAGACAAAATATATTAGCCGCAGCTCCACTCCATATTGGTAATGGTCTACATCAGCTTGGACGATGGTCATTTTTGACTTGGAAACGACCGTGTGCGTACGGACGCTCGAGAGCCAAATGGAAGGCGGTGGGTAAAGTTTACCATTTTTTTGTCAATGTGCGAAGCCGACAATATCGATCCCTGCCTGCGAAACACGTTTCACCAAGTCCACCAGTTGATGGTATGTCTTGTATCCAGTCACCTTTAAGCCTTTTCCATCGACAGTAAAAGTCAAGGTTGGTAGCGTATCGACCCGGTTGATACGTATCTTGTTGAGATCATCCAGCACTGCCTGTCGGGTCTTTCTACTGTCGAGTTCCTGGGCAAATCTGTTAAAATCCATTGTTGAAGGGTTTTTCTTCGCACACATTCTTGCGATTTCAAGCAGCGACTCCGGCTCACATAGATCTTGTCGACCTTGTGCCATTTCAGTTCTTATCGCATCCAAAAATAGATCCGCTGCCCATGAAGATTGTAATTCGGCGGCTTTGACTGCCTGGCAGGCAAATTTGGTTTTAGTAGCTGGAAAAGCGCTGTCCATGCCGGCCGCCATACAGAATTTAAAGCTTAGGTGATGGCCATACTCTGAGGTTAATCGGCACCAGTGTTGTTGCATTCTTTCACTGACAGGACAAAACGGATGGGTGTAATAGACGACCTTGATCGTCGGCGTAAGCGTATTAAACTGATCCATATCTTGTAAAATAATTACTCCTAAGTTGAACAGCGTACGAGAAGGAATTGAAAATTTCCGCCCCTCGCAAAAAATGTGCCTGATATTAACGACGCAGCCCCTAGCTTGCCATAAGGGAAATCCAAGGTTCCCTATCCAGAAATCCGCGACTGCCAGTACGCGAGCAGCGGCGGGATTGCAAGCTCAAAAAACGTAACAATGTCAAACGGGGAGGGCGGTAAACCGTGGCTGGCAACAGACAACATGCGTCCAACAGCGCCGAAAAAAATAAGGGCACAAATAATCCTCAGCTCCGCTGATCTGCTCTTTATGTTTGGGATAATAGACAATGCGCACAAACCGACGCCAACCGATAGCCCATTCAAAAAACGAAGGTTGCTATCCAGTAGCACACCCGAAGGCTTGTAGGCTTCATCGTAAATTGGATTGTTAATTCCTGCCATACCCAGCAGGCCCGTAACGATCGGCACCGTGGCACAGATGCCTAGCGATACTTGCAATAACCTTCTACTTCACCTCTTTTTCATCGAGTCTTACAGCCTGAGCTGCCAATTGAACTTTGCGCGTTTGCGCACGGCGAGATTATAAAAATCATTCCGCAACTCGCTGTTAACCGCTGGAACGGATTTTTCAATGGCGCCGCTTTCCCAAACCCGGTGGATCAAAGCCGGTGGGTATTCACTATAAACTATAATCACAATGAAAATAGTCAGCACAAGCATGCACGCCAGGATCGATTACATCGCGGGTATCTTCTTTTTTGCATCGCCATGGATTTTCAGCTTTACCGAGTCGGTCTATGCGGCATGGACGGTGATCGCTATCGCGGCGGTAGCGCTCACAATGTCCCTTTTCACAGATTATGAGGGAGGAATGGTCCGCAGCATTCCAATGCGTATACACTTAATGGTGGACCTTCTTTCCGGCGCACTGTTGGCCGCTTCCCCATGGCTATTCGGGTTTGCCGATCAGGTCTTCGTTCCGCATCTGGCCATGGGCCTGTTTGAAATAGCTGCGGCGATGCTGACAGTTAACCATGCACCTGATGAAAAGACCCAGCCGGTAGTCGATCCGAATGCGGACGGGGTCAACGGATCAAGCTATTAGTACTATCTTATTTCAAATAGAGGCATTCTATGAAAAAGGAAGACATTGTCCCAGGGGATTTCTACCGGATACTGTTTGGCGAAGCACCGCCGGTTTTTATGCTTGAAGTACTGCTGCGCACCCTGCTTCTGTATCTCGCCCTTCTCTTCGTCGTCAGGATCATGGGTAAAAGAATGGGCGGTCAGTTAACCATTTCCGAGCTTGCGGTGATGGTCACCCTAGGTGCGATTGTCTCACCAGGGATGCAAATGCCGCAAACCGGTCTTTTAGTGTGTATGTTGATTTTGGTGTGCGCCCTTGTCTTCCAACGCGGCTCAAACTGGCTGGAATTCAAAAGCGCGCGCTTTGAGCATATTAGTCAGGGCGAAGTTAGCACATTGATTAAAGACGGTGTGTTACAGTTGGACGAGATGCAGCGAACCAAAATATCCCGTCAGCAGCTTTTTGCAGCACTTCGCAACGAAAGCATCTATAACCTGGGCGAAGTTGAGCGCGCCTACCTGGAAGCTTGCGGTATGTTCAGTATATATAGAACAGAACAAGCTACGGCGGGCCTGTTACTGTACCCGCCCAGTGACCCGGAAATCAACGCATTCCGCCAGCATCAGCTCGATGATAGGTTGGCGTGCGCCAATTGCGGGGCAACACCCCAGGGTCAGCAAAGAAGTGATCGCTGCCCGGTCTGCGGCGCTGACCAGTGGGATCAGGCGAGCATATCTGAAATCAATTAACTGCTAAGACATGAAAAAAGAAGATATTAGGTTTGGCGACTGGCAGCGCGTGTTTATCGGGGATGTTCCCGCCGCATTTTACTGGGAAGTAGTCCTGCGAATAGCCATTATCTACCTGATCCTGATGGTTTCCATGCGGTTGATGGGCAAACGAATGGCCTCGCAGCTCAGCCGGAACGAAATGATCGCGCTCGTTTCACTGGCAGCGGCTATCGGGGTTCCTCTGCAAGCACCGGACCGCGGTATACTTGCCGCCGTCGTGATTGCGATCGTGGTGGTTGCCATTCAGCAACTGGCAGCATGGCTGGCAAGCCGTAATCAAAAGCTTGAATCGGTAACGCAGGGGGATATGACGATTTTGGTCGCTGACGGCGTGATGCAATTGGACAACATGCGTAAAACCGGCATTTCGCGGGAACGCGCATTTGCACAACTGCGCAGCAATGGAGTCGTTCAACTCGGCCAGGTCAAGCGACTGTATTTTGAGGCTGGCGGTACTTTTACTTTTATGAAGGAGGATGACCCTTCGCCCGGGCTGGGTATTCTGCCCGGGCATGATCACCAGTTCGAATTGCGCAGGTACCGTCCTTCGGACCGGATGGTTTGTGACAAATGTGGCCTTGTCGCACCCTACCACGATTATTCCGGCAATTGTGTAAGGTGCGATGGGGAAAAGATAGTGATGGCGGTAGCGTAAAAAGCAAGTGGCGGCCATGTGCCGCCACTTTTACGGATTTTCTTTCTTTTTCTGCGGCTGATCGCCCGAAGGCGTTTGACTCGCAGTGTTACTTTTCTTTTTGGAACTTCCCTGAACGGTAGAACCGGACTTTTTTCTGTTTACCGCATTCACACCGGTATTTTGCGGGTTACTGGCAGGGGGAACGCTGTTGGTTTTGTCAATGTGGGTTGGAGGCGTGCCGGTCGTGGCTTCGCTGGTGATGCTGGCTGACCCGCTGGCTCGCGACTGCGTCCCTGCCTTGCGGGCATCTTGGCTCTTTTTTTCGGTTGATTTTCCCTTTGTCTGATCGGATGCAGACTGCGCCCATAGCGTAGTGCCCATTAACAAAAGCACCGCTGCGATATAGAATGCTGCCTTTTTCATTGCTTTGCTTTTTTAATTAATAAAAAGGGCAGCCTATGCAGCCAAAATGCTGGCCCGCCCGCTGCCCTATTTTGAACTAAGACATTAACCGCCGATAATATCTTTTACTTTATCGATGAAGCCCGGATCCGGCGCCACACCTTGTTCGATCTGACCGTGGATTTCCTTGTCCGCTGGTGCGAGTACGGGAAGCCCGCCGGTTGGTACTGCTTTCTCGAAACGAAAAATTCCCTTGCCATCAATTGAGGATCCCTCCGTCCAGCGGCCGGTTGCGTTACTGACTTCATTGACGCTAGTGCTCAGGAAGCTGTAAGCCACATTTTCATGTTGCAGGCTCGACGGGAAGCTGTTGGGGACCGGGTAAGCATCCGGCCCGAGCTCTTCGAGTACCGCCATCCATTGATTTTGGTGCATGGTGTCGCGGGCGATCAGGAATGCGAGCATGTCCTTCATGCCCGAATCGTCGGTCATTTCGTATAAGCGTGTGGCAAGCACCCGGCCGGTGGTTTCGGCCATCACATTCGCATGCATATCAGCCGCGATGTTGCCGCTGCTGACTACCCATGAGCCGTTGAACGGAACACCGTTCGCGTCGGCCGCCATCGCACCCAGCCCGGCCGAAAGGATATGCCGCGGGTCGCGACCGCCCATCACAGCCTCTACCATGGGGTTGCTCATTGCCATCTCGTCCTTCAACGCGCTGGACGATCCTTCCAGGTTCAGGCAAACGGCCGTAGCGAGCATTTCAATATGTGCAATTTCCTCGGTTCCCGTTTCCAGCAGCATATCCCTGTATTTCTGAGGTCCACGCGAGTTCCATGCTTGAAACAGGTATTGCAAACAAACGCGCATTTCTCCTTCGATGCCGCCAATTGCCTGTTGGAGTAATTTCGCAAATTGAGGGTTTGGCTTGTCAACCCGCACTGTGTACTGAAGTTTTCCGTCGTGGTAAAACATAATTTTGAATTTTAAGGTGAGAAATGGCGCGGGCCGACATAAAAACCATTCCATCAGCGCTTCCAAGTACCCTGCTTACATCCATATCGCCGTATTCAGGTTTCCTTCGTTTTTCACCCATCCCCGGGGCATACTTGCGCAATTCGAACTCATTTCGATATTGCCTGCAAAGTCTATGGCGATCAGCCCACCTTCCCCTTTCAAGGCATTCAGCTTTTCATGGATCGCTGCATCGCATGCCTCCGCCAGGGTTAAACCTTGGTATTGCAGCATTGCTGCCACGTCGTGCGCGGTTACCAGTCGTATAAAGTACTCGCCATCGCCTGTGCAGCATACGGCGCAGGTATCGTTATGGGCGTAGGTGCCCGCACCAATCACCGGGCTGTCACCCACCCGACTATATTTCTTATTAGTAAGACCACCTGTGGAGCTGGCGGCTGCCAGGTTCCCATGCATATCGCGCGCAACAGCACCCACTGTATCGGACGCTTTTTGCAAATGCGCATCTTTCGCATCCTGCAACTGCTGGTACCGCTCGGGGGTAGCAAAGTAGGACATCTCTTCCATCGGAATACCACTTTTTCGGGCGTAGTTATGCGCCCCCTCGGCGACCAGCAGCACAAATTGCGGGTCTTCCATCACCTTTCTGGCAAGCAGGATTGGGTTTTTGACATTTGTTACCGCAGCTACCGCACCTACCCGCAAGGTTTTGCCGCACATCATTGCCGCATCAAGCTCCTGCACTCCATCGGAATTAAAGACAGCCCCCCTGCCTGCATTGAAAAGCGGGTTGTCTTCCAGCTGCATCACCGCGTGCTGCACCGCGTCGATAGCTGCTCCGCCCGATTGCAGTATCGTGTACCCTGCATTCAATGCAGTATGCAGACCCAGATGATAAAGTTTTTCTTGCGCCGGGGAAAGCGCGGCTGCATCGAGCGAACCCGCCCCACCGTGGATGGCTATGGAGAACATATTGGAAGTATCGGAAAGTGAATAATCGAAAAATGGACCCGGCAAGCAAAATGCTTACCACGACTCTACCGCAGCGGATAAATACTTTTGTGCAAACTTTTCCACAAATACTTCCACTACTTAAGAGTAGATTTTGTCACCTCAAAAATGCTAATCGGCTTTCAGCCAGTCTAATGTTAATCTTGCGCCCAGTTTAGTGTGGATTTGCAAGTTGTGGAATAACCGCAAATGCGATGATGGTACGCTTTTAATTATCCGCTTCCCCACTTTTAAAATCTATTAAAAAACTTACCCAATGCTCCAAGAGCAAACACAGTATGAAGATCGTAGATATGCGGTGCCTGCGCGGACCTAATGTATGGTCTGTCCGCAGGCATCAACTCATCGTAGCCAAAGTAGACCTGGAAGAGTTTGAAGAATTACCTACCAACAAAATTGAGGGTTTCTATGATCGCCTGAAAGCCGCGATACCGAGCCTTGAAAGTCACCATTGTTCGGAAGGCCATGAAGGCGGGTTCTTTGAGCGCGTCCAGGACGGGACGTGGATGGGACATGTAATGGAACACGTCGCATTGGAACTGCAAACACTGGCCGGAATGGATTGCGGCTTTGGCCGTACCCGGGGTACGGGCGAATATGGGGTTTACCATGTCGTATTCGAGTATCAATGCGAACGCGCCGGAAAGCTGGCTGCCGAAAAGGCCTTGGAAATGCTACTTGCGCTGGCGGCCGGGCAGCGCTTCAACCTGAATAATACTATCAAGGAATTAAGTGAAATCTTCCATCAGGGCAAGCTCGGGCCGAGCACCCAATCGATCGTGGCAGCAGCAGCGGAGCAGCACATTCCCGTTATCCGGTTGAATGATGATAACCTGGTACAGCTGGGCTACGGTAGCCGTCTGCAACTGATCGAAGCAACGCTGACGCAGCGCACCAGTCATATGGCCGTAGAACTGGCCGGAAACAAATTCGCTTGCAAAAAGGCATTATCCCGGGCCGGAATCCCTGTTTCGGAAGGCTTTGAGGTGGAAGATGAAGCAGGACTTATGGCGGCCTTAGAAGCGCTGGGATTTCCGCTTGTCATCAAGCCACTGGACAGCAATCAGGGGAAAGGGGTTAGCATCAATGTCACGGACATCCATGCAGCACATGAGGCTTTCAACGAGGCTGTCATCTATTCGGAAAAGGTAATCGCGGAACGGTTTGTGCAAGGCTCGGATTACCGGCTGCTGGTGATTAACGGCCGGATGAGTGCGGCAGCAAAACGGACGCCTGCCACCGTATACGGCGATGGCATTTCGACTATCAAAGAGCTGATAAACCAGCTGAATCTGGACCCGCGCCGCGGTGAGGGTCATCAGAATTTCCTGACGCGCGTCCCGGTGGATGATGCGCTTACCGCCTGCCTAAGTGCCCAAAGCGTTTCGCTCGATACCGTACTACCTTCCGATGTGAGCGCAGCGGTATGCAAGGTAGCGAACCTGAGCAAAGGCGGTACGTCGGAAGATGTTACCGATTGTATCCACCCGGAAATTGCGCGGATGGCTGAACGTGTAGCCAGGATCGTCGGTCTTGACATTTGCGGGGTGGACGTGATGGCCACAGACATTACACTTCCGCTGGACGCTTCTGGCGCGGCAGTTATCGAGGTCAATGCAAGCCCGGGCTTTCGGATGCATATTAACCCACTGATAGGCAAACCGCGCGATGTAGGTGCGGATGTGGTCAAGATGCTTTTTCCCGATCCATCCAAAGCCCGCATCCCGCTGATCGCGGTCACCGGTACTAATGGCAAGACAACTACTACCAGGCTTACGGCCCACCTGATGCGTCAACCGGGTATTTGCGTGGGTTTTACAACCACTGATGGCATCTATGTGGACGGCCGGCTCGTCGAGCAGGGAGATTGCACGGGCCCGGAGAGCGCCCGCAAGGTATTAACCAACCCGTCGGTGGATGTAGCCGTGTTGGAAACGGCCAGGGGCGGTATCCTCAGGGCCGGGCTGGGGTTCGACCAATGCGACGTAGGTGTGATCACCAACATTGCAGCCGACCACCTGGGCCTGAACGGCGTTCAAACGCTGGAAGATATGGCCAGGGTCAAAAGTGTGATCGCAGAAAGCGTAAGCAGGGACGGCTATGCGGTCTTGAATGCGGAAAACGAACACTGTGTGGCCCTGGCTGCCAGGCTGGAATGCAAGATCGCTTTTTTCAGCATCAATCCTGAGAACGCGCACGTCCTGGCACACACTTGTGAGGGTTGCCTGGCATGTATTTACCGGGACGGTTACATAACCATCATTGACGCCAGTGAGCGCATCCAGATTGAGCACGTACGCGACATTCCAGCCACAATGGGGGGTAAATGCCCTTTTATGATTGAAAACGTACTCGCAGCCGTATTGGCAGCTTATTGCCAGGGTGCCCGGTTGTCACAGATCCGGCAAGGCCTGCGCGCTTTCCAGGTCTCCGATCAGTCCACGCCGGGCAGGCTGAACCATTTCGCCTTCCGGGATTTTAATGTATTGGTAGACTATGCCCACAACCCACACGGCCTTCACGCGCTGGGAGAGTACCTGAAAACGATTCCCGCATCCGGCAAACTCGGCATCATCACAGGCGTCGGCGATCGACGCGACGAAGACATCCGGGAGCTCGGGAATGTGGCGGCAGGTTGTTTTGATCAGATCATCATCCGGCTCGACGATGACCTGCGGGGCCGGCAGCAGCAGCAAATGATCGACCTTTTGAAGCAGGGCATTACAGCCGCCAACCCGTTATGCAAAGTGCAGGTAATCAGCGATGAGCTGAGAGCCATACGGCATGCAACCGGTCGGGCCAGCAAGGGCCAGCTCATTGTTGTGCTTACTGACAAGGTCAGCGACACTACGGGGCTGGTCAAGCATTTGCAGCAGGTCGAACAAGGGGCCCTAACAGCTCCTCAGCATCCGGCCAGACAAGTTAAACCAGCCAACGCCGGGCAGCAACTTATCGCGACTGCGGCAATTCGGCAAGGAATTTACAGGACACATTTATGAGTAGAACCGACATTAAAAGCCCCCATGGCAAGCTGATTGCCATTGGGGGTAAAGAAGCACGAAGCAGTGAAGAAGGCATGCTTGCCGGAAGTACACGGGAACCTGCTCACGACAGCGGATCGATCCTTACCCATGTACTGGCCGAAATAAAAGGGCCCGCATCGCGGATCGAAATCCTTACCACGGCCTCTGAGCAGCGATCCGAAATGGCTGACATGTATACCGAGGCATTCCGCAAATTAGGCTGCGAACAGGTGGGCATTCTCGATCTGGACGGCCGCAATGTTGACAGCAAAGAAACGCTTCAACGGCTTGCAGCGGCAGACGGCCTGTTCATGACTGGTGGCGACCAGACCCGCCTGATTGAAAAAATAGGTGGTAGCGAATTCCTGAAAAACCTCAAACGGCGGTACCAGCAGGATGATTTCACCATTATCGGTACCAGCGCCGGCGCCATGGCCATGTCCGAAGTGATGATCAACGAAGGCGACAGTACCGAGTCCCTGCTGAAAGGGATCGTCTCGCTTTCCCGTGGGTTTAACTTTTTGCCTAAAACCGTTATCGATACGCATTTCATGAGCCGCGGGCGTTTTTCGCGCCTGGCCGAAGCGCTATTAATGCACAAAGGCATGACGGCCCTTGGTATCTGTGAGGACACGGCATTGGTGGTTGGGGACGGCGGCATAGCCCGGGCAATCGGCTCGGGCATCGTCATGGTGCTGGAAGCGGAAAAGGTAAGATCTACCAATTTCAAAGAAGCGAAAAAGGGAGAGGCGATCTATGTGGAAGGCATGCAAATTCACATACTTGCCAGCGGGGCGATGTATTCGTTGCCCGAAAAGAAGTTTCTGTTATCCACCCAGCCACAATGAAATCGATCCGGATACATACGGTGGACCAGTACATCCGACAGATATTGGCACTCAGCAAAGAAGCATCGGACTTTTGCATCTTCCGCGGCCAGCGCGTAAAAGCGCCGCTTACCCCTTCCATTGCCCGCTACGATCTGACAGACAGTATTCCACAGGTCGAAAAAAGAATGCTTGCCGACCTGAAGCGAATGGGCAAGATGCTGATCGGAAGTCCGGTAACGGATGATTGGGAGCTGCTGATCCTGGCGCAGCACTACGGTTTGAAAACCCGGCTGCTCGACTGGTCGAGCAACCCGCTGGTAGCCATGTTCTTTGCTATCCGCGATATCGACGACTCGCAAAACCCGTCTTATGTATATGCTTTTACCGGAGACGAAGGCCAGGTTTTCGACAAGGACAACGCCATGGCCGGACAGAAGGGCGGCTCCCCGTTTGAGATAACCGAATTGAAAGTGCTCAGGCCTTCCCTAAATAACGAGCGCATCATCGCCCAGTCGGGATGGTTCACGGTGCATCCTTACGATCAGGTGCAAAACAAGTTTGTGCCTATGGACCAGGATCAGGAAGTCAGCGAGAGCGTGACCGAATTTGTGATCGATGCGGATATCAAAGCAAAGCTCATTGACGATTTAAACATGCTCGGCTTCAATGCACAAACAATGTTTCCCGAGCTTGCGGGGCTATGCCATTATCTGAACTGGCAGTATCTGAGGGCACCCAGCTTATAGCCACAGGCAGAAAAACGTTTCGGGAATAAAGTGGCCGCCTTATTCCCGAAACGTATTCGTTATTAATGCCCGGAACGAAGTGACCGTTGACCGGCATAAGGTGGCCCGGATAACCCATTCTAAATATCAATCATCCTTTTTAGCCGCCTGTCCGGGCTTTCCGGTCGCATTATTAGACTTTGCGGCCTGATTGACTTTTCCGCCTTTGCTGACTTTGGATTCGTTGTTTGCATTGGTTCGTCTGCCCGCGTTGGTTGCCCTTCCCGCCGGACTTGCCCTATCAGGCTTCCCTTGCCGTGTGTGCCTGGCGCCATCACTTGTATTGCGCGGCCCCCCAGTGCTTCTGTCGCTGGCCGGGTTTTGTTTGACTGTATCCTCTGGTTGAATGTTGGGATTTGTTGAATTGGTTGTTGACTGGGCGAAAGTGGCCGATACGGTGATCGCAAAGGCTACGGCGGCCATGACTAGCTTTTTCATTTTCATTTCCTTTGAAAGTTTGTATGGATAATCGTCAAAGCGGGGGCCACTGTTAAAAATTATGCCATAAGCGATGTGATCGCAAACCGGCCGGACAGCAAATACCCGGTTATCAAGCGCAAGCGGGGCGTAACGAGCAGGCACACTTTTTATGTAGCGCACCGGATCTATTGAGAACGCCCTACTCTGCATTACCTGCGCCGGGCAATTCTCAACTGATCGTGTCCATTTCCAAATTAAACAAATCAATCCTTTATGAAAAAGCTGTTACTTCCACTGGGCATTGTAAGTCTTTTCTTCGTCGCTAGCTCCTGCACTGACCATGACAGTGACGGGATGCTTAACCAAACAGACCGCGACTTTATGATGAAAGCCGCAGATGCCAACCTGTTTGAGATCAAGGCCGGCGAGCTGGCGTCGGGCAAGGCCGCTGCCGACTCAGTCCGGCATTACGGCCACCATATGGTCACCGATCACAGCATGGCTACTGTGGAACTGAAATCGCTCGCTGAAAAGAAAATGGTCACATTGCCGGAAAACGTCTCTGCGGCAAAGCAAATGAAACTTGACAGCCTGGCCATGCTCACAGGAATGAGATTCGATTCGGTCTACATGGCCATGATGGTTATCTCACACGTGGAAACGATCGATCAATTCAACCTGGAAACCACATTAGGACACGATCCGGAGGTCAAGTCTTTCGCGGCAGGCAAGCTTCCGGTGCTGCATCACCATTTAGAGGAAGCGATCAGGCTAAAAGAATGGCTCTGGTAATCCAGCCTCTTTTTGTTTAATAATAACATGAAGCTTATGAATTACCGTCAGAGCTTTCCGTTGCTAAGCATGTTTGCGATATCCGCACTCACGAGCCTGCTGCTCACTGGATGTGCCACCAAACAGCTCAGTAAATCGGACCGGCGAAAAGTCCAGGGCAAGACCTTTGTAGTAACCGGCGCTTCAAGCGGCTTTGGACGGGGCGTAGCATTGCGGCTCGGCGAGTACCACGCAAATGTGGTGCTCGCCGCACGCCGGGGTGAAGTGCTCGAATCCGTCGCAGCCGATGTCCGTAAAGCAGGTGGACAGGCCATTGTGGTGCTAACCGATGTGGGCAGGCAGCAAGACGTCGAACGCCTGGCTGACACGACCGTCAAAGTGTTCGGTAAAGCTGATGTTTGGATCAACAATGCGGGTGTAGGGGCTATCGGCGGATTTGAGGACATTCCTCTCGATGAATATTCAAAACTGATCGATGTCAACCTCAAAGGGGTCGTATACGGAAGCCAGGCCGCCCTGAAACTGTTTAAAAAGCAGGGTTATGGTAAGCTGATCAACACCGGCTCGGTCGAAAGCGCTGTGCCTTTGGCATACCATGCAACCTATGGCTCCACCAAGGCGGCTGTCAGGGCGCTAGGCAATGTGCTACACCAGGAACTACGGCTCAGCGGGCATCTTAAAAAGATAAAGGTGGTTACGATCATGCCGTGGGCGGTGGATACACCATTCTGGCGCCATGCGGCCAATTACAGCGGCGGCACGCCACGGATGGCTGCTATGGACGGGCCTGAGAAAGTGGTGAATGCGATCATTTTTTCCTCCCTTCACCGCCGGCGTGAATTGCCCGTCGGCTGGAAAGCACGGGCATCGTATATCTCACACCGGTTAATGCCCCATCTGACCGAGCGGATTTCGGCCAATATCGCCTACCGCTATCAAATCAAGACTGCACCGCCAGCACCGCCTACAAAAGGTTCTGTAATGTTGCCGATGCCTGAGGGGCAGGGCATCGACGACGGCGTGCGTCAGAGAATGAAAGCCGAAAAAAAAGAACAAAAAGGGAGAAAGGATTCAAATAAACGAATAGAGCAATGAAAGCAAAGCCAATTATAGCATCGATTTTAGCAGCATTGCTGTTTTCCGCATGCACCAAAAATGACAACGTGAAAGAAGCGTCCGACACCGGAACCCCGATTGACACAGCGGTAGTGGGAAAAGACACCAGCCCGGTAAGCACCAGAAAGGACATTGAAAATAGTGACGAGCAAAAGTTGACATTGCCAGGCAGGGACACCACCAACACCGACGAACGACAGTGATAGTGTCGTAGGTACGGTATTTATATATGCTGCCCCTTTTTCATTCAAACTTTAGTTATGGAAAATATATCAAGTCAAATTTCCGGCAATCACATTCTTACTACGGGTCTTGGCCGGACAATGCAGGCCGAAGAACACTTTTGCAAGGTAACCCGGCAAATCATGAAATGTGTTAGCTCAGCAGAGTTTTACCGTATGCTTGGCCATGTGCTGGCCCTGTCCGAGCAGCACCAGCAAAAATTGATGGGGAGTTTCGGAGTGGTAGCAGCCACCAGTTCAGAAACTGCGGCCGACGAGTTCGAACAGCATATTGATGCAGTAGCGTGCGGAAAACAGACGGCAGCGGCGAACGATTTGACCTACACCTGGTTGATCACAAAGATCATCCAACGCAAGATCGACTGCTATGAACAGGTTTTGAGCATTATTGATTCGCAGCAGCTGCACCACCACAAACGGATATTGGGCGCTGCATTGTCAGATGAGACCGCTACCGAGCTGTTTATGCAAGAACTCGCCGAGCGGCTTTTTCTGCGCCAATTCCCTGAACACGCTTCATTGGCATAAAATCCCATTTAAAACCGAAATGGGTAATTTCCTACTATGAACACGAAGGATATGCAACTAAGCAAAACAATCTTTCTGGTTGATGATGACCCCGATGACAGGCTGCTGATTTCCGAGGCAATACACAGCGTCATCAAGGCGGTGCGGATTGTTGAAATCCAAAGCGGGATTGACCTGCTTAACATACTCAGCAGCCAGCCAGGCCAGTTCCCGGATTTAATACTCCTGGACATGAACATGCCCGGAATCAATGGCTTGGAAACCCTTTCACAACTGAGAGAAAAACCGAGTCAGCGGTGTTTTCCAATAATCATGTTATCGACGGCTTGTAATAACGATTTGGTTAAGCAAGCTTACATGCTTGGAGTTAATGCATTTATGCCCAAACCAATTACCTCCGGGCATTACAGAGCGGTCGCGAGGGCCGTCAACCTGTGTTTCCTGAATCATATCGATAGTACCCCTCCTAATTTGTCAGTTTCCGAAACTGAAAAGGAAACCAGCCTAATCGTTATCGAAGACAATGAAGACCACTGGAACCTGATCGACATGGCAATCAGGCAAAAGAAACATCATTTGAAATTGATCAGGCTGCGTGACAAAAGCAGTACGCTGGAATTTCTGGATAGTTGCTACAAACGCCTGGCCCCCTACCCGAAGTTGATACTTTTAGACCTATACATGCCAACCAAAAAAGATGGGCTCAGTATTCTGGACTCAATCCGGTACTTCATCTCTGTGAATAACCTGCCCCAGGTGCCCGTTTTCGTTTTTACCTTTTCCGATCATCAGCAGGACATCGACGCCTGCTATGCAATACAGGCAAATGCAGTGATAACAAAACCTACCGATTTGACCCACTGGCCGCTCCTATTCGCAGACTTGCTTGATTTATGGGGCCAAACGGTGCGTCTGCCAAACAACCAGATGGCCTAGTCAAGCTATCCCATCGTGCAGCTAACAGATCATTTGCTGTTAACTGTGCCATACGTTAATGTCCGACTTGAACTAGCACAACTATGGATCAACATATCGAAAATGCAATTGACTTTTCTCAGGATCAGCAACCTGACCTGAAAGCGCTACCCGGAAAGCCGTACCCGCTTGGGGCGAGCTGGGACGGAGAAGGTGTTAATTTCGCCCTCTTTACAGAAAATGCACAAGCGTAGAGCTATGTCTCTTTACCGCTGAAGGGGAGCAGTCTATTAAAATCAGGGTTGAAGAAGTCACACACCATATCTGGCATACCTATGTGCCGGGCCTGCGTCCTGGCCAGCTGTACGGTTACCGGGTTTATGGTCCATACTGTCCGGATGACGGCCACCGGTTTAACCCAGCCAAATTGCTGATCGATCCCTACGCCAAAGCGCTGAGTGGCGATTTGAAGTGGGACGATGCTTTATTTGGATACCGAGTAGGAGATCGAAGTGAAGATTTGAGCTTTAACGAACAGGATAAAGCTCCCTTTATACCAAAGTCGGTGGTTTTAGACGAAGCATTTGACTGGGAAAATGACCGGCGGATCGACCGCCCCTATCATGAAACCGTTATTTACGAGTTGCATGTAAAGGGTTTTACTCAGCTCAATGAAAAGATACCTGCCGAGCTCCGTGGCAAGTATAGCCAGCCTATAACCTTCCGCCTTCCTCAACCCATATTCTGTTTCCTACTCTCAATCGCAATAAACTCCGGCAGGTAATCGGGTGTGCAACCTTTCGAAACTTTATCGCCTTTATAAAGGCCGGTTTTTTCGCCCAGCGCGATGCAGCGGTCGCGATGCTGCTTTTCGTAAATGCCGATCCAGCCGGCGGTAAAGTTCATGGCCCATTGTACTTCTGGCTTCTCATTTACAATACCGGCTTCTATTTTGGTAAGCAGTTCCCCCGCGTTATCCAGCGGTATTTTACCCATCCAACGCAAGCGCCCCTGATGGTACCAAAAAACGCGCCTTTGTAAAGCCGATGCGGCGTTTTCCCATGATTCAACCAGAGCGATGGTCTTCTTATCTTTCATCAACTGATTAGCCATTAACCAATCGATCAGCTGATTCCGCTCGTCGATGGGATGAGTTTGCATATCCTTCTCCAGTTCGTCGACCAGACTTTGCGAGACGCGCTTGCTGTCCATGATCAAAATCGCCAATTGTCGGGGCAAGAAGTTCCCGCTTGACCAAAGTTCCATGGCCAGCTCGTGATCTTTCCCGATATCCTTGGCGATTTTTCGAAGGTCGCCCAGTTTCGTATCAGGGTGGATTTGATTGAGAATGCCTTCTGCTTTTAACGTTTGACCCATTTTTGAATTCAGATTACTCATGTCAGACCGGAACCAGCTTCAATGGAATTCCCCCGTCAATATAGAGTTTTCCGCCTGGTTTGAGCGCTTTTTTTAAATTTTCAATGGCCTGCTGCTCGATTTCCGGGTGCCGACCGTCGAGGGCTCCCACGCGGATGGCAAATGCAAGGTCGAACGGTTCTTCGCCTTTTTGCAACTCAAAATTCTCGATTGCTTCGGTTCGGAATGTGAGTACGCCGCTGGCGATTTCTGTTGCGCTGTTTTCAACGGCCTGTGCGATCGCTTTGGCCGACCGGTCGATTCCCAGCACCCGGCCTTGCGGGACCCGTTTCGCAACTTCACGCGCAGCCGCTCCCGAACCGCAGCCGATTTCCAGTATTCTGAGGTTTTCCCTTAGAGGCAGCGCGTCTACAATTTCCCGGAGTCTCGCTTAGAGTTTGGTTGCCATAGCCGTTTATTCAGAATGCCAGGAACTTAATCCCGGTTTTTGACAATATAAACTGAGCCCGCAGGATCGGTAATCCAATGCATGTCCCTGGGAAGTTCTTCCAGCTCGTCGCAGGTCGAAATACCTTGTGATTTCAGATATTCCGTCGCTGCCGGGACATTCTCCACATTCAGTTCCAGCCATGTTTCCGAATGCGTATAGTTATCTACGCAATCCAGCCACATGACATTGCCGCCAAAGCTGACCCGGTGCGTTCGCGATACGGTCGGGTTTGTGATCGGCCGCTCCTCAACATCCAGTTTGAGAATATCGCGGTAGAACGCCACGGTGGCTTCGTATTTACTCTTCGGGATTTTTACGGCAATGTTAATGCCGCCTTCAAATTTAATGTCCATTTAAGTGTAAGGTTTTTATCTGTAAAACTCCTATCCGCCTTCCGGCTTGAATGCCCTGATTTGGATAGCATTTCCGATCGTTTGTCAGTCGCAAAGCTAACATCAGGCAAAATGAAACATGCTGGGCAAGAAGGACAATGAAGTGGGCGGATCGGACAAGATTGATCCAAAATTGATTGGATTTGAATCAAAACTGATAGTGCCCCAAGGACGCTGAAGATACTTTTGTGCGCTTTGACAAACCTAATCTCAAAACAACCCTCGGTAGCGAACAGACAAAGAAAGCGCGACAATATGAAAACACTTTACACGATTTTGCTGGTGTTGCTAGGCCAGCTTGCCCTCGCCCAAAACGAATTTATTACCCGATGGGACCTCTCCGTTTCCGGCTCGGGTGCTACGCAACTTAGTTTTAATGTAGCCACGTCGGGTCCGGTGAACTATACCTGGACAGAAGTATCGCCGGGTACTGCCACGGGTTCGGGCGCATTTGAAGGCGCAACTGCTACCATCACGGATTTACCTGCCGGAGCGACCATCGAACTCAGCATCGCCCCGACTCACTTTAAAAGGATACATATTAATAATGGTCAGGACCGAAAGAGGTTGCTGGATGTGGTGCAATGGGGAACCGTCTCCTGGGCATCGATGAATCAGGCCTTTTATGGTTGCGCTAACCTGCAAATAAGTGCAACGGATCTGCCGGATTTGAGCGGTGTGACAGATATGTACCGGATGTTCAGGGGATGCTCCTTGTTGAATGGTCCGGCCAATATCGGTGAATGGAATACGCAAAACGTGACCAATATGGGTGCGGTTTTTTGTGAAGCCACTGCTTTTAATCAGCCTATTGGCACATGGAATACGGCCAATGCCACTAATCTAGCCGGGATGTTCATTCTTGCCCGGGCTTTTAATCAGCCTATCGGCTCCTGGAACACATCAAAGGTGACCGACCTTACCGAGCTGTTTTTCGGCGCCTCGGCTTTTAACCAGCCGGTTGGAAATTGGAATGTAGGTACGGTGTTCAGAATGACGTACATGTTTAAAGATGCCACGTCGTTTAATCAGACTTTGGGCACCTGGAAATTGAACCGGAGCGCATTTTTAGTGTCGATGCTCGATAACAGCGGCATGGACTGTTACCACTACGGTGAAACACTGATTGGTTGGGCTCAAAACCCTGCAAGTCCCCAGGGAACCTTGCTGAGTGGCATCGGGCGAACATACGGCAGCGCGGATGCCATTGCCGCCCGGAAGTTCCTGATTGAAGAGAAGAAATGGGTGATCGGAGGTGATGCGGCATCGGGCAGTGAATGCGCCCGCCCGTTCGTAACCCGGTGGGATTTAGCCAGGTCAGGCTCCGGCGGCACGCAGCTTAGCTTTGGAGTGAGTACCAGCGGACCGGTCAATTTCACCTGGACAGCAATCGGTGCCGGCACTCCCGCGAGCGGCCTGGGGACTTTTAATGACGGCACGGCCACGATTACCGGTCTTCCGGCAGGGGCCACCATCGAGCTCAGGATCGATCCTGCCAATTTTCGAAGGATCAATATCGGCAATGGACCCGATAAACAGCGCCTGAACGACATCGTGCGGTGGGGCTCTGCGGGCTGGACGAGCATGGAAAATGCTTTTTATGGCTGTACAAACCTCCAAATCTCTGCCCCCGACATGCCTGATTTGAGTACGGTTACCAGCTCGGCAGCCATGTTCCGGGGATGCAGTGCGCTCATGGGACCTGCCGACATCGGTGATTGGAATACGGCCAACGTCACCGATATGACCGGGATGTTTCAGGACGCCATTGCTTTTAACCAGTCTTTGGGCAGTTGGGAACTGGATGCGTCGGTGAATCTGAGTAATTTTTTAAATAACAGCGGCCTGAGTTGTTTGAACTATGGCGAAACATTGAAGGGCTGGGAGGCAAACGCGGCTACTCCTCCCGGAAGGAACCTTGGCGCAGTCGGCCGTACTTATGGTACTGAGGCGGAAAACGCACGGGAGGCGCTTGTAACCGTCAAAGGCTGGACGATCAATGGCGACGGAGCATCGGGCAGCGAATGTTCAGGAAATTTCATCACGCAATGGGACCTGTCGAAAACTGGTTCGGGCGACGCTCAGATCAGCTTCGGGGTGATTACCAGCGGACCGGTTGGGTACACCTGGACAGAAATCTCTTCCGGCACTCCCGCCACCGGTTCCGGCACTTTTGATAACGGCACGGCCATTATCACCGGTTTACCTGCTGGCGCGATGATCAAGGTCAGCATTAACCCGGCTAATTTCCAGGGTATCGCTATTGCCAATGGCCAGGATAAAGATCGTTTGGTAGTTGTAAGCAGTTGGGGAAGCACCGCGTGGGCCTCTATGAATGCTGCTTTCGATGGCTGTACCAACCTTCAGATCACGGCCATCGATCTGCCTAATCTGAGTTTGGTTACCAGCATGGCCTCGATGTTTCGCGGATGTGCCGCGCTAAACAGCGTGGGCAATATCGGCAGCTGGAATGTGGCAAATGTGACGGATATGTCCAGCCTGTTTGAAGGAGCCAGCGCTTTTAATCAAAACATTGCCGGCTGGAACACGGGGAATGTGAGGCGTATGGATAGGATGTTTGAGCGGGCAGGTGCTTTCGACCAACCCATCGGCACATGGCATACCGGACAGGTCACGGATATGCATTCCATGTTTGAAAATGCCGCAAGCTTCAAACAATCTGTGGGCGCCTGGAATACCGGGAATGTGACAGACATGACTGCCATGTTTAAAGGCGCCACCGCTTTTAATCAACCGTTGGGTAATTGGAAACTGAATGCCGCGGTGATCCTGGCAAATTTCCTTGATGACAGTGGTTTGAATTGCATCAACTACGGCGAAACGCTGAAAGGCTGGGCTGCCAATGCTGCTACGCCCAATGGACGCAACCTTGGCGCATTGAACAAAACCTACGGCACAGAATCCGAAGATGCCCGGGCTTATCTGATCGCAACCAAAGGCTGGACCATCACCGACGATGTCGCATCCGGTACCAATTGTTCGGGCGCCTTCGTCACAAGATGGGACCTGAGCACCGGCGGCTCGGGCACTACTCAACTCAGCTTTGAGATTGGCGTTGCCGGGACGGTGAGTTATACCTGGAAACAGATTTCTTCGGGCTCTTCCGCCAGCGGTTCCGGTACTTTCACCACCTACAACGCAACCATCACGGGCTTACCCGCAGGAGCCACAATCGAACTTAGCATCCTTCCCACCAATTTTCGCAGGATAAATATCAATAATGGTCAGGACAAAAACCGGCTGGTAGATATCGTGAACTGGGGAACAACAGCGTGGAATGCAATGAATAACGCTTTCTACGGCTGTGCTAACCTGCAAATCAGCGCGACGGACGTCCCCGATTTAACCAATGTTCAGAACATGTCTCAGGCTTTCAGGGGTTGCGCCGTACTGAACGGCCCTGCCAACATCGGTAGCTGGAACACGACCAGCGTGACCAATATGAAAGGCATGTTCCAGGAAGCCAGCGCGTTTAACCAGAATATCAATAACTGGAACACCGCCAATGTAAGCACCATGGTGAGCATGTTTCAGGACGCGAGGGCTTTTAACCAGCCCGTTGACACCTGGAATATTCAAAATACAGGCAACATCAATGCCATATTCAAGGGCGCCAGCGCATTTAACCAACCGATTGGTAACTGGAACACCCGGCAAGTAACAGATATGAGTTCTGCATTTGAAGACGCAAGCGCATTTAACCAGCCCATTGGCACCTGGGATACCGGGAATGTGACATTAATATATAATATATTCAAAGGTGCAAGTGCATTTAACCAGCCCATCGGTGCGTGGAATACTCAGAAAGTGAATTTAATGTCTGGTATGTTTAACGGCGCCAGCGCATTTAATCAACCCATCGGCACGTGGAATACCGAATCGGTGTGGCAAATGGACAATATGTTTGCCGGTGCCATTGCCTTTAACCAACCCATCGGCACCTGGAACGTCGGCGGTGTGAGTACTATGGCACACATGTTTGATGGCGCCACCGCATTCAACCAGGACATCGGCGGCTGGAATACGCAGTATGTGGAGCAAATGGAATATATGTTTTATGGAGCAAGCGCATTTAACCAGGATATCAGCGGTTGGAACATCGGTTGGGTATGGACAATGGAAAATATGTTCAATGGCGCCAGCGCTTTCAACCAGTCGTTAGGGGATTGGACGCTCGGCTGGTCGGTGGGATTAACTTCGATTTTCACCAACAGCGGCATGAGCTGCTATGCATACACCCAAACACTGAAAGGCTGGAACGACAATCCTTACACGCCACATGGAATTATCCTCGACGCCACTGGAAGAACGTACAGCCCCAGCGTGGTAGGCGCCCGTGACAATCTGATTACCGCCAAAGGGTGGAGCATCTCCAACGACGCTGCTTCTGACACCGAATGCTCGGATGGCCTCCCGGTTACGCTGGTTTCGTTTTCAGGACAAAAAAACAGTGAAAACCAGCATGTCTTGAAATGGACGACAGCCAGTGAGGTGGATTTTGATCACTTTGAAATACAGCGGTCAGCCGATGCGAGAAGGTTTGAAACAATTGGAATGGTCCCCGGCAAATTGGCTGCGACTCCGAATGTCCCTGCAGAATACAGCTTCGTAGACCGCGCCACCGGCTCCACCAGCTATTACCGCCTTAAAATGATCGATCTCGATGGCTCATTCGCCTACTCCCGGATCATATCCATCAAAAATGCGGGGGTGCAGGCATTCGTGGGCAGCTTCTACCCTAACCCCGCCAGCGGGAAGGTATCGATCGACGTCGATGCACTCGAAAGCGGCCAGTGGACTGTGAGCGTAGTGGACGCAAGCGGGAAAAGTCTCTCGACAAGCACATATTATTTGCAAAAAGGCAAAAACACACTCAGGCTTGACCGAAGCACCACCGGGCTCAACCTGGTGCGCTTCGAGTACGGCCTGCTTTTCGAAGTCAGGAAGTTCGTGGGGAAGTAGTTTTTTTTCCCACGAACGCGCTTATCAAATGGGTGCAAGAATATCTTGCGCTACAATGCCCAGATCGTTATTCAGCTGATGTCCCCCGGTTGGAATTTTCCGGAATGTCGCCCAGGGAAGTTCCTGTTCGTATACCGAAAGTTGTTCGACAGGAACTTCCTCATCATCCAGACAATGGTAAAAAAACAGGGGAATTGTCCGGTCCAGCTTGCCGGCAAAATCCGCACGCAATTTGAATGGCTCAACCCAATCCTCATTCCCTTCCCAGAACGGGGTGGAAATCAGGAAAATACCACCTATTTTCCGTTGGATTTCTATTTCAGACAGACAAGCGAGCAGCATCGACGCGCCGAATGAATGTGCCACCAATAGTACACCATCGCTGCTGGCTGCTATATGTGCGGCGATCTGGCTCCTCCTGCCGAGATCCGGAGTGCCATCATCCGGTAACAATGGGTAATGAATGTCATATCCGGGCACCAGGTGTTCCCGGAGCGAATCAACCAACGGCTGATCGGCCTCATAGTCCTCTTTTGAACCGCCTCCCTGTAAGAAAATGATCTGCCTTTCCATCGTACCCGAAGTTTTGTGAAATGTTTTGTCTGCTTTCCAAAAGTACGCAGTCGGGTTGAATGCGGTGCAGGTGAAACCGGTCAGATTGCGGGGCTAATCGGGACAAGTTTGCGGATTGAAGAATTTTCCTATTTTTGACCCCCACAGTTACATCTCACACTGAATCCCGCTTATGAAAAAAATAGGTTTTTTGTCGTTCGGGCATTGGTCTAACCACCCGGCTTACAACGCCCGGACCGCCAGCGACACGCTGCTTCAATCCATCGACCTTGCTGTGGCTGCCGAGGAAATCGGGTTGGACGGCGCGTATTTCCGCGTGCATCACTTTGCTGCGCAGCTCGCTTCGCCGTTTCCGTTGCTGGCCGCTATCGGTGCCAAAACGAGCAAGATAGAAATCGGAACGGGCGTGATTGACATGCGCTATGAAAATCCGCTGTACATGGTGGAAGACGCAGGCGCGGCCGACCTGATCTCTGAAGGGCGATTGCAGCTCGGCATCAGCAGAGGGTCGCCGGAGCAGGTGATCGATGGCTGGCGCTATTTCGGGTATGAGCCCGAGCAGGGCGAAACCGACGCGGATATGGGACGACGGAAGGCACTGGAGTTTCTGGAAAGGCTCAATGGCGTGGGATTTGCCGAGCCGAACCCCTACCCCATGTTTCCGAACCCGCCTGGCCTGCTGCGCGTCGAACCTCACTCGGAAGGACTGCGCGAACGCATTTGGTGGGGCGCCGGCTCCAACGCTACGGCCGTCTGGGCCGCTGAAAACGGGATGTACCTGCAAAGTTCGACGCTTAAAAACGATGAAGGCGGCAAGCCGTTCCATGTCCAGCAAGCCGAGCAGATCAGGTTATACAAGGAGGCCTGGAAAAAAGCGGGTCACCAGCGTGAGCCGAGGGTTTCGGTGAGCCGGTCTATTTTCGCATTGGTGACCGACCAGGACCATCGGTTCTTCGGGCAGGAAGCCGGCAGAACCGATAAAATCGGAACGATCGAACCGGGCAAACGGGCCATTTTTGGTCGGAGCTACGCCGCCGAGCCGGATCAGCTCGTGAAAGAGCTGGCTCAGGACGAAGCCATCCAGGAAGCGGATACGCTGCTTTTAACCATTCCGAACACCCTCGGTGTCGATTACAACATTCATGTGCTGTCTTCTATTTTGAAATACGTGGCCCCGGGCCTGGGCTGGCGCTAAGCCGGGCTCAGCCCGGCACAAAGTTTTTGGTCGTTTTTTAAACCAACACTTTTGCCATGTCACGGAAACTGGTTCAAAAAGACATTCACATCCAGGCCTCAGCCGAACAAATCTGGCGGATCATCACCGAGGACGAACATAATGTAAAATGGCTCGCTGCTTTCGGCGAGGGTAACATCGCCCAGACCGACTGGCAGGAAGGAAGCAAAGCCCGTTTCACGGACGACTCCAATGTAGGCCTGATCGCCGTGATCCGCGAAAGCCGCCCGTTCGAAAAAATCCTCATCCAGAACATCGGCATCCTCACCGACGGAAAAGAAGATTACGACAGCGACGAAGCCATCGAAAGCCAGGAATTTTTCGAACAATATCTTCTAACCCCGGAAGATAACGGCGTGCGGATGCAGGTGCAGGTGAATGTAGAGGATGAATTTTATGATGAGATTTCGGATTGCTGGGAAAGGGCGCTGGGGATTATGAAGGGGCAGGCGGAGGGGGGATGATCTTACTCCTCCAATTCGTCGGAAGACCAGTCGGTATACAGGATCGAATCAGCCTTCGACGGCAGCTGCCGGAACAACCAATCGAAATCCTCGGAGTTATAGTATATGCTGATGTACTGCAAAACCGGTTTCGAATGCTTTACTTTTTTTAGATAGAAAGCAAAATGGGCTTGCACCTCCCTGATAGTAATGATCTCATTCCGAAGATAGTATATCAGCAGCAGTGTAAAATCCAGCAACTCGTCGAAAGAATCACGAAAAAAAATCTCATTGTCGTTAATAATGTCACTTTCGTGGTTTCTAAGCAGGTAAGCCAGGTTGATAAATACATATTTGTGCGCGCCCGGGAAATTTTGATTCGCATAAAACACCGACGTGTCGGGCCCGGGTGTCTTTTCGATCGGCAGGTCCTTATCAATAAAAATTCTGAAAATATCCTTTCCTTTTTCAATCCGTTCGGCAACACATTTTTGTGATTTGTAGTTGGCATGAACGAAAATGACAGGGTCACTCACCTGGGTAGGGTCGTACTGCGCCCCGCTCGACATTCCTTTGTAGTGATATTCCTGGAAATCATCAAGCAAGCGCTTTGCGGCAAACAGTTCCGGCTTTTTAAACTTTACGATCAGCTCTTCCAGCACACTCGCCCGCTTGAAAACATTGTTTTTGCTATACTCCGAAATAGCTTTGTACAGCGTGAGCGCAGCGATAATGAATGCACCGATTTCCAGGAAAGATTGTAGTCCGTCCATCTTATTTTATTTTAAAGATCTGTTTAGTATACGCTCCGATTTTTTTGGAAAAAGCACTGGAATCCTGAAAAGATTCTTTCAACTTTTGATCCACATAAGCGAATGAGCCGTCGGAAAAATACCATCCAAGCGGCAAATTAAAACCTTGCTTGCTGCTGCGGTCGAGATCTATCCGTATGTATTCGCAGGGCAGTAAATCGCTGTTTTTGTCGTTGTAATATTTGAACACATTCTCTGTCAGTGCATCAATCGTGGGTGTTTTCCGGTCCGACGCATTCATGAACCCAATAATAGGCATGGAGATTTCGTGCAACATACCCGCGATTTTCGTTTTTTCGTCCAGTACATCGGTGGCAGGACTGTTTTTGACAAATATCACCACGGGCTTCAAACGAATGCCGTTTTGCTTGAACAAAGCAGAGTTCTCCACCTTAATAATCACCGGTTTGAGTCGAAGAAGGAGTTGCCATACTGTTTCCAAACCGGTATTTTCCTTGTAGCCGCCATCGATCACGTGACCTATTTTCTTACCACCGCTGGAAGAAATAAGGCCGCCGGAAGTAATGTAGGGAAACCGTGAGCAGAGGGACGCTACCGTTTTGACCGGAATGTCCTTCCCGATCGACGCGATCACATCCAGCTCGTCTTTCAGCACATCCGGCTCATTTATGTCAGGTGCCGGCGCGCTATGCAGCAACGGGTAGGTCACGATCGTTTTTTGACCAGTTTCCGCTAATACACCATTGAGAAACAACCGAGGTAATCTCAATGTGGTGTCTGCATAAAGGCTCAGGAATCCGCTTTCGAAGCTGTCGCTATTGGTATGGTACGTGAATGCCTTACTCCATGCATCCTCCAACCGGCGCGTCCGGTCGAAGCTGGGAACCCCTATGGGCAGAATGTTCTGCAAATTGTCCTGGAACATACAAGCAGCCAGCACATCCGACAAGAAGTCGTTGCGGATCGACCTCCTGAAACTCGCTTCATACAAAACAGGATCCGTTTTTGCTGCGAGCTGATCGTGCAGATAGTACATGTAAAAAGTAGCTCCGACGCCCCCGCCCGAAGCACCGCTGATCCCGTAAATATGCCAGTGTATGCCCGGATACTTTTTTTCGAGCGAAGCGAGAACCAAAGCTGTCCACGATAAAGCCCGGATCCCGCCACCTTCGGCAGCGACGAAGAAAATGGGAATCGGTTGCTTTTCCGGCTTTTTGCTTGCATTACTTTCCGGCGGGGCTAAAATGGTATCGGGTAGAGAGATAAGACTATCCTTGTTTGGCAATTCGATAGCCCATTTCTCAAAATCGCTTTCCAGCGGTGGTCGCGCCACCGTTTTCGGCAGCGTACGAATATGCGAATTGTCGTTAATGGCACTGAAAATTGCAATCAAAATAACACAGTAGAGCAGGAATGGCCGCCGACCAGGTATATTGAAATACATCAGCGTTGAAAAGACCATACTTAAAAATGATAGCCCGAAAACCATTACCGCAATGGGTCCGACCTTGACTGCAAACCCCGTCTCAACCGAAGTAAGCGAAAGAATAAAGAGAATGATGGTGTAGGCCAGGAAGAAGTAAAACAGCATCCTGGTGCCCCGGAAGAACAACAGGGATTTTAAGGTCTGTTTTTGAGCTGAAATTCCGTGGAACCACCTCACATTCTGAAACGTCAGCTTTAACAAACGGAAGAATTCTGTCAGTACAAGTGGCAAAACAAACAAAACGAAACCTATAACGATGATCAGGGGATAGGCATTTTCTGAATAAAGATCGGGCTTGAATAACAGCAAAACGAAAGGAAGTGAACTCAGAAATATAGGCAGCACCACAAGCCAAAACATCATTCCCGCCGCATTTGCCTTGATGAATGCCCTGTCATGCGAGATCTGCTTCAACTGGAAGAGAAGTGTGGCACAAAACCATAGCGACATACTGAATGCGAACAGTGAAAGCATCGTCCACACCCAGTAGCGGCTGTTCTTGATCACCTCGTTCACGATGTCGATTCCCTGAGGATTCGAAAAGAGTATAATGGCATACACCAAAATCAGCACGAACAACAGGATCACATGCCGCGCTACCGTCCAGAATGACCTGAACAATTGCTGCGCAAAGGATCTGCCGACACGAATCCCGAATCTATTCAAGATCCTCATCATCACATTATAAAGGAAATTGGTCATAATGCTTTTGAAAACGAGTTTTACCTGATGATGCCCCTGATGGTTTCAAAAATTACCGGCATGCATTATGTCCTTTGCAGGAAATCTGCGGACGCAAAGCCGTCGATCAGGCCGTCCCCTTCCACATCTACCCGTGCCCAGCCGTCTATGGTGATTGTTGCAAAGATCACCTGTCCGGGCCTCATGCTCCCTATTACCTCGAACTGCGTGCCGGGGCCTTCCCTTAGCCGTAAGCCATTCCGCGCGATTACTATATACCTGTTTTGCAGTACCGGCTCCAACGCGCCGTCTACCGGGTCGTCATCAATTGTGAAGGCACCAAAATCGGGATCTACCGGATTGGCCTCATTAAAATCGACGCCCAAGCCGCACAATGTTGTGGCAGGCGCGCGTTGCAGTAATTGGTAGTTCCCTTTCCTGATCGCCTCTTTTGTTCCCCGGAATCCCATTGACATCGACAGCCACGTTTTGCTGATCAAGCCGTTGGAAAGAAGTCTGTCAGACACCAGTTTACCCCTTTTGATAGCAAGCACGGAATCCTGGATTCCGTATTGTACGGCGTGTCAATAATGCTCATTGTTGAACAATTTTAGGGTTTAATGACGATCACAATAGCCGGCCATTGATCAGCCGTGAGGGAATTAGCAATTTGTTATGAAGCGCACCGAAACATAACCGCATTTGAGTATACGTACCCATCATACCAAGCTCCCTCCGTTGCGCCGGAGTCCGCATTGCTGTCAGGAGGAGGTACGGATGATAGTTGCGAAATACTTGTAACAAGTTAGAAAAAAATCGACTCATTAGTTTTTCACTATCTGCAATCGATAACAATCTTATTATCCGGTCACTACGCACAAAAAAAGGGAGAGGCTCTCGCCCCTCCCTCATCTCCAAAAAGCCCCTCACCCCTACGCTCTCCCCAACACCTGAAAAGGCTTCGCTTGCACATTCACCCGCGTGTACGCATATGCCGAACAGCCCGCCAGCACGAGGAATAATGCGTCTATAAAAAATATATCGAAAGCGCCCTGGCTCCATGTCGTCCACATCCAGAGGCCCGTGGCCATGCCGTTGGCGATGGGTACGCCTGTGCAGAGGACCGCGGAAAGCAGCAGCGTGTGGCGGTTCATTTGCGGGAGGTTGCGCAGGGCCATCAGGTAAATGCCCAGCACCAGCCAGCTGTAAAAGTAGGTGTTGTAAATCACCGATTGGTCCACGTGCGTGAGCGTTTTGATCATGATAAATGTGAATGCCGTGACCGGGAGCATGCTCAGGCAGGCCGACAGGAAGAAGTTGCTCGCCCAGAAGTTGAATTTACGCTTCCGCAGCTCCGTCGCAACTTTGTCGCGTGCTACGAGCCAGATCATAATGCCCGAAATGATGACGGCGCAGCCCATTAGCCCCAGCAAAAAGAACACGATCCGCAATGGCGTGCCGCCGAAGTCGCCGAAATGCAGATGATATACCAGGCTTTTCACCGTATCGATATAATTGCCGCCTGCGTTGGGTGATTTCTCTTCCAGCACTTTGCCGCTGGGCACATGCACCGTCGCATAGCCGGAGCCGGCGAAGTTTGCGTTGGGGTTCGGCTTGGCTTCGAGGCTCACCTGCATGCTTTCATCCATGTAATTGCGGATGTAAATGCGGGTAATCTGGCTGTCCTTCCATTCATTTTGCCAACGCGCCACCATGGCGTCCATATCGAACGTGCCGTTCATCGGCTTGTAGGTGTAATCCACCTTCACGCTGCGGTTGTATTGCAGGCTCTCGTACAGTTTGTCGCTGTCGCCGTTGTAAAGCAGGTTCGCGAATGGCGTCAGGAGTACGTAGTTGACAATCAGGACCACGCCCGTCACAGCAAATATTAGCTGGAACGGAAAGCCGATCACGCCCAGCACGGTGTGCATGTCGGTCCAGACGGTCTTCCATTTGCTCATCGGCCTGAACAGGAAGAAATTGGTTTTAATCTTGTCCCAATGCAGCAGCAAACCCGTAATGAGCGCAAAAAGGAACAGAAATGCGACGATCCCGGCCACCAGGTAACCGAACGGCGTTCCGATATTGATCCCTACCTGGTTGAGCTGCGCCAGAAAGTGCAGGCGGTAGAGGAATTCGGCCATGTCGTAACTGTCGGAATAATCACCGGCTTTTTTGTCGGAGAAATGGTAGCGGAAGTAGGCCGAATCGTCATTGTCCCGTCTCCCTCTGCCCCTTCTGCGTTCTTCCTTTTGGGGCTTGGGTTTCGGCTTGCTCACGGTCGTGTCCTGTGATACGCTCATGTCCACATAGCTTCCCTGGCCTTGCCGCAGCAAATAGAAGTTGAAATTCCGGCCGCGGAGGTTATAATGCTGCGACAGCGAATCGAGCAGGTGGTTGTAGGGTGGATCAAAATCGCGGGCCACTTCGGACCGTCCCTTTTGCCACGCCGCGATATCGTCTTTGAAGAAAGAAAAAGAGCCGGCAAAGAATATCACATACAGCAGGGCCGCAATGATGATCCCGCTGATGGTATGCGTATGAAAATAGATATTATACTTCCTAGGATCCATGATTTAGGTTGAATTTCAGTAGGTAAGGCAGGGCAAACACAACAGTGAGCAGAATGTAAAGTCCCCACACACGCCACACATTCGTTGCCACAAATGCGTACAGGAGCAGGCACGCCCACAGGATGTAACCCGTGAAATAGGCCGTAATAATCACATTTTCTTTCGGCAGGAATGTGGTGAAAAACAAATGCAGGCTCATGGTAACGGCATAACCGCCCACGCTCCCGGCGAGGATCTTGCTCAGTCGCAGCCGGGGCGATTTGGTCAAATACTTCTTATTGGCAGGCATATCTTATTAAATGATAAGTTCGAGGGTTACCGCACACAGATATAGTATCGCAACCGCGCCCGAACCGAAGTAGCGAAATGGGAAAAACAGCACCGAAACCGATCCCGCCGTCATCAGGATCACGACAGCCGCAAACAAACCGCTGCCCAAACCCAGGGATGCAACACACAAAGCCGTTCCCGCCAGGAACAATGCGCCGGCCATAACCCTGCTGTACAACGGGTTAGAAGCAACAGAAACCATCAACCGGTTTTTATCGGGCCAGGAAACGCGGGTCGAGGTGTTCATCCAAAACATGAACCCGACCAGAAATAAGAGGCAAATCGTACTAAACATAGGGTAATGCAACAGGCACACGATACCATCCGCGGCCTGAATAATTGGTTATAAATTGCTTACAGTTTTTTATTTGTAATTAGTTTAAATAAAACTTTGCAAATATAGGAGAAACTGTAAAATTCCGCTGCACGAAATCGCCGGATTGAAGAAAAAAGAAAATGGAGGTGACAAATGCGTAGTTCGGAGACGTCAGGCCACGGCGGAGGTCACAAAAAAAGCCCGCACTTGATTGTGACGGGCTGTTGCTATTCGAATGGAATGGCTACACGCGCAGCGTTCCGCGGAAGGCCCGCGCTGCGTAATAGGACTCGGCGCCATTATGGTAGTAAAAAACGGTGTCGTACCGGCGGTCGCAGAACACCGCTCCGCCCAGTTTGCGAATGTTGGCCGGCGTTTTAATCCAGCTCGACGTTTTCAGGTCGAATTTGCCCAACGTTTGCAAATGGCGGTAGGTTTCCTCGTCGAGTATTTCAATGCCTATTTCAGCAGCCACGTCGAGCGCGGTGTTTTCCGGTTTGTTTTCTTTCCTGAAATTCCACGCGTCGCGGTCATAGCACAGGCTACGGCGACCTTTGGGGCTTTCCGGCGAGCAGTCGCAGAAGATGTACTCGCCCGACTGCTTGTCGAAACCGATCACGTCGGGTTCGCCGCCGGTCAGTTCCATCTGGTCGAGCGTCCATAATTTCTCGCTGCGGGCTTCGAGGCGGGCTTCCACGTTGGCCCAGCGGATGCCCTCGTGGCGGGCTTTGTTTTTTTCGAAACGCGCTTTCAGGGTGGCGAGCAGCTCGTCGCGGCCCTCTGCCGAAAGTTCTTTTTTGTCGTTTTTCATAGCATTCATTTTTTGGATGTGTATCTGTTAATGCTTTCAAATAGTTCCATTAAAAACCGGCCGGCCTCACTGGCTCCATTCTCCGGGCTGCGGGCCGGAAATACCAGGAAATCCCCGTCAGAACAAGCAGTAGCAGCGGTGGCGCCACCTGGCCGATCGGATCGCCCAGCGCAATATGCGAAACGATCGCGCCCGACATGCAGAAGAAAAAGCCCGCGTAAGCCCACTCTTTAAGAAGTGGAAAGCCGGGAATAAGTACTGCCACCACGCCGAGAATTTTCCATACGCCGATGATCGTCAGCAGGTATTCGGGGTAGCCGAGGTGCGCGAACATTTTCACCTCCTCTTCCATTTTCATGAGCTGCACAACGCCCGTCGAAGTCATTCCAAGGGCGAGCCATGCCGTAAAAATCCAGTAGATGATCCGGTTTCTCTTTTCCATAACCTGTTTTATTTCAATTGATTGGCAACCTCCTGTAACCTGTTGTGCGCCATATTGATGCCCTGCGCGAATGGCAGTTTCAGCATTTCGTCCCTGTCGGCCACCGACCGGTACACGATCTGCATCGTCAGTTTGCTTGTCGTGTCGGTCAGCGACTCAAATTCCAGGAATTCCAACTGAACCGGAAACGGCGTACTTTCCATTTCGAAGGTGCGGGTAATCTTGCGTCCCGGCACGAAATCATGGATCACGCCATTGGTACGGAGCACGACATTCCCCTGGCGGTCCGACGTTTCGAAACGCCAGCTTCCGTGCGGTTTGCATTCCAGTTTCACCACTTTGGTCCCCATCCACTGCTCCACGATTTCCGGCTCCACATAGGCTTTGAAAAGCAGGTCGAGCGGCAGGTCGAATTCCCGGGTGATCACCAGGTCCTGCCGGCCGTTTTCAGCATTGATTTTCGTTTTCCGTTCCATCGGCTATTTTTTGGATTGATAGTTTTTCATAATGGATTCCAATGCATTAAACCGGTCGTCCCACATCTTCCTGAACGGCTCGATAAACTCGGCGATCTCCTTCATTTTGTCGGGATTGAGGTGGTAATGGACTTCCCGGCCGGCTTGCTCCTGTTTCAGCAGCTCACATTCCGTCAGGATGGCCAGATGGCGGGACACCGTCGGCCTGGCCGTATCGAAGTTCGAGGCAATCGCTCCCGCCGTAAGCGATTGCGAGGCCAGTAAAAGCAGGATCGCCCGGCGGGTCGGATCTGCTATGGCTTGGAAAACATCTCGTCTCAGGTTCATTGCGTAGTTATTTGGCTACAAATTTATATGTAGTCACTTAACTACGCAAATTTTCGGCCGTATTTTTTATAAATTATTCCAAAAAACTCCAAAAACTCTGCTCGAACCGCGTCCAATGCCACAACAGCAAAAGGCCGCCCGCATCAATGCAGACGGCCCTTTTGCCTATAATCATGTTACTGAAAAGTCTCAGCAATAGCTTTACGCCCTCACAGCTTCCGGCGCACCAGGTCCCTGAAAGCCAGGTTGGTCAAAATCGTTTTTTCAAAACCGGCCTGCGTAAAGATCAGCCCGTAATAGTTTTTCGAACGGTTCACCCAGGCATGTACGCCGCGGGCGCTCAGGCAGGCCACCTCCGTGGAAACGCCGTTCTGGATCTCATACCGGAACAGGCCCAGGCCATAGGTTGGGTCAACCTTATTGGTATTATCCTGCTCCATAATCGCTATCGACTCCGCTTTAAGGATGCGCACGCCATTGTAGGTTCCCTTGTTGTAAATCATCGTGAGAAAGCGCAGGTATTCGTTCATCGAGCAAATGATCCCATAGCCCGGCTCCGGGTTCAGCGGGTGTTCGGGACTGTATACCACATCTTTCATCCCGCATTTCGAACCGATCCGCTCCTGGAATATCTGTGCCCAGGTTTTCTTCTCGATCACCTCGGCCACCCGAGCCGCCACGCCGTAGCTCACGCTGCCGTAAAGCGCCTGCTTGCCCGGCGTGAAAAGCAGCTGCGTGCGAACGGCAATGCTGTCGATATTCTGGGCGAGTGTGAGGTCGCGGCGGCTGTCAAACCGCGATTCCACCACAATCCCCGACGTGTGCGAGAGCAGCTGCCGGATCGTAATTTCTTTCTTCTCGTTGTTGAAAGAAGGAATGTATTTGCTCACCTTGTCGTCCAGCGTAAGCTTCCCCGACTCTACAATGCTCATGATCACCGCGGCCGTCACAGCCTTCGAGGCTGACATGATCGATAGCTTTGTATCCGCATTGTATTTCCCCTGCCGGAAACAAAACTCGGTCGTATCGCGGCGACCGATGTACACCATCAGGTCGTTATCGTAATCTTTCGCGTGCGATTTCAGGAAGTTGTAAAAATCGAGGCGGTTCCGGTATTTGTACGGCGAAAGATTGGGCAGGTTGCCTGCCTCGCCATCCTGAAAGAAAATACTCCTGATATCTCGGTCGGCAATGGGAATGGGCGTTGAATCGAGTTCTGAAAAACCGCTGCCGGCACAAGTTTTACAACCCGTGTCGATCCCGTCGTTTGGGTCATCGGGCAATGGCTGAGGGGTATTCTTTTGTCCGCAAGAAAAAACCGCAAGAAGAACAAAAACTAAGGTAAACAGTTGTTTCATGATCTGCTGACGTGCACGGAATTCGGAAATAGTTTTTTACGATAATTCATAAACGGTAATTCTACGAATTTGTACATTAAATAAGCGATTAAATAGATAAAAAAATACGTACCCAGAAACACGGCCCATTGCAACCCGGCCACGGTTCCGAGGTTCTTTTCGTACCATTTGATGACGAAGTCGAGAACCAGGAAATGCATCAGATAAAAAGAATAGGACGTCTGGCTTATACTCGTAACGATTTTCACCAATGCATTCCCCGGCCGCGGGCACGCCACCGCATAGGGCAGCATTAAAGCGAAAGTCACGCAGAAAAGCGGCAGCAGCATTACATCCACGTAATAATTGATCTGCCCCCCCGCAATTGTATGCTGGATAATCTGAAAGCACAGCAGCAAGAGCATCCCGCCCAGTGCCAGCAGCCACACGCGCACCTTATGCGAAAGGTCCCACCTTTCCAGTACATACGCAACTAAACATCCATAGGCAATGGCGTCGATCCGGAACATGACCATTTTGCGCATGCCATCCCAGTCGCCCGAGGGCGGAACGAACGTTTTCCAGCTGGGCATCAGCAGTTTTTTGTTGAGCAATTGCGTAAACATGTCCTGATGGTACATCCAATGGTAAATGGATTTGGTAATGATGCCAACGACCAGAAACACAACAATGCTGGTGAGGAAAATACGGAACCGGGTCCCTTTCCGGCCCATAATGCCCGCAATGGCCAGCAATGCCAGCGGAAAAGTGAGGTAAAACCATTCTTCGACGGCGAGGCTCCACGAATGCGGGAAAAATCCCTGCGCCGGCGTGAGCAGGTTTTGCGCAAAAAAGACGTAGAAAATGATGTTGCGCATGTCGGAATAAAAGCAATAATATATGCCCAGCGCGAAGAGGTAGGCCGGTAACGTGCGCAGCCAGCGGTTAACCCAGAAAACCTTTACGGCCTGCCAGCTGATGCCAGGTTCGAGAACGGTACGCAGGATAATGCGGCCGATCAGGTAACCGCTCAGCACGAAAAACGCTTCCACACCCAGGCCCAGCCAGCCAAACGGGAAATGCGCATCCAGGGGGTTGAGCGGCATGGAGTGCGACAGGAACACCATCACAATTGAACATGCGCGCATGAGGTCAAGTCCAAAAATGCGGTCTGTCGACTTCGAAGCTTTTGTTTTTGGTTTGGTAAAGCTTTCTACCATAGAATGAAGGGGTGTGTGATTGCTAATTTAGAACCGGCAACTAATCGAACAATTATTAAAATGTCATTAAAAGTAGTAAACAAAAACTGTCTTTTACCGAACGGCGGACAAATCGATACCAGCACCAGCGTCATTAATTCCGCTATTTATCACAAAATCAAAGCGATTTCTCAGGAAAGGTGTTCTAAAAACGGGACACGAATTTACCTAACGGTGTTGCACATTGCTATCCACGGGATGATTTATCGGCAAAGCAATTTTTCGTCTTTACACGACATCTGATATAATGTGAATAAAAAATAACAGTAAAATAATATTTCAAATGTTTGCGGTGAAGCGTGCCACTGCCTTACTGCATGGATAAACAAACCTTTGATTTATGTTCAGGAAAACCGGTCAGCTCTTGCTATGGTTGCTCATCCATTTCACCGTCCGCGCTCAGGTACAGGCCGTTGAGCAGCAATTCGTAGTTGCGCAGGACGGCAGCGGCGATTTCAAAACGATACAGGAAGCGGTGAATGCCGTACGCGACCATTCGCAGATCCGCGCCACGATACGCATTAAAAGCGGGACTTATCGTGAAAAACTGGTGATACCCGCCTGGAAAAAGAATATCACACTCATCGGCGAAAGCGCCGAACATACCATTATTACAAACAACGACTTTTCGGGCAAGGACTTTCCCGGCCGCGATTTTACAGGTAATGCGAAGTTTAGCACCTACACCTCATACACCGTGCTCGTGCAGGCCAACGACTGCACCCTTCAAAACCTGACCATCGAAAACACCGCAGGCCGTGTGGGTCAAGCGGTTGCATTGGCGACCGAGGGCGACCGGATCGAAGTTTTCAATTGTCGCATCCTCGGCAACCAGGATACGCTCTATACCTCCAAGAACGGCCGGAATTTCTTCCGCGACTGCCTTATCACCGGCACCACCGACTTCATTTTCGGTGAAGCGACGGCCGTTTTTCAGAACTGCACCATCCACAGTCTCACCAACTCCTACATCACCGCCGCCTCCACAACCAGTGAACAGGCATTCGGCTACGTGTTTTTCAACTGCAAACTCACCGCAGCCGGCGAAGCCACCAAAGTATACCTGGGCCGACCGTGGAGGCCTTTTGCCAAAACCGTTTTCATAGACACCGAAATGGGCGCGCACATCGTGCCCGCAGGCTGGGACCCCTGGAAAGGCGATAACATGTTCCCCGAAAAGGAAAAAACCGCATTCTACGCCGAATACAACAGCACAGGCCCGGGTGCCAACGCCCAGGCACGTGCACCCTGGACAAAGCAACTGACCGCCGGCGAAAGGGAGCAATACACGATAGACCATATACTTTCGGGATGGACACCGGGCCGCAAGCTTCGTTTGCAGCCCTCCGGCGTACCCGACACGAGCTTTTCCGTGAAGGGCTCCTACCGCCAGGAACACCCCCGACGCCCCGACATCCGCATTGCAGACGCGCCCAGACCGGCTTCGGTGCAGGAGATACGCCAGGTGCCCTACCGCACCACGCCGATGGACAAGCAGCTGCTGATCGACATTTATAAGCCTGCTAAAAAGGGTAAAACGCGCCACCCGGCCGTTCTCATGGTACACGGTGGTGGCTGGCGCTCGGGCGACCGCACGCACAACACCCACCTCGCACGCAAGCTCGCCGCGAAAGGTTACGTCTGTATTACAGCCGATTACAGCCTGTCCACGCAAGCCCTCTACCCCGCCGCCATTCACGACCTTAAAGCTGCCGTGCGCTGGATGCGCACCAATGCTCAGGAATACGGCATTGATACCGCCCGCATTGCCATAATGGGTTTCTCGGCCGGCGGAGAACTGGCCGCTTTTATAGGTGCCACAAATGGGAATGGACAATTTGAAGGCGAGCGCGGTGAAGAAAAGCCATCCAGCACGGTGCAGGCGGTGGTCGACATTGACGGCATTCTGGCGTTCATCCACCCCGAATCGGGCGAAGGCAACGATTCCCGGTCTGTTTCTGCCGCTACTTACTGGTTTGGTTATCCCAAAACCGAGCGCCCCGACCTTTGGAAGGAGGCCTCGCCGCTCACGCACGTGACCGCTCAAACACCGCCTTTTCTGTTTATCAACAGCTCTGTGGACCGGATGCATGCCGGGCGGGAGGATTTTATTCAAAAACTGAATGCATTCGGCACATACAGCGAGGTACGGACATTCGCTGATGCCCCGCACACATTTATGTTTTTTGATCCGTGGTTTGAGCCTACGCTAGCCACTATTTCCGGTTTTTTGGATAAGGTGTTAAACCCAAAATCCACAAGCGGAAAGAAATAGCAATCCGGCCGGAGAATGTTACCGGCCGGACAATTTCAGTATTTTCCCTGAGCCGTGGTTGCAGATATACAGCTCATCCGACTGATCGGTTCCGAATGCGGAAATCTGCCCTGCTCCTTCGGCGATGATATCGTTTTTTACCGCCTTCCCATTTGCCGTTTCCAGCGCGAAAATGCGGCCGCTCACGTAATCGCCGAACACATACTTACCTTCGAGCGACGGCACCGCTTTACCGCGGTACACAAATCCGCCCGTCACCGAATGCTCGCCGTTGGCCTGGGGAAGGTCCAGCACGGGGTCGATGAGCCCCTGTGCTCCGCAATCGCGTTTCGGGTTGTAGCAATCGATGCTTTCCTTCAAGCGCCAGCCGTAGTTGCCGCCTTTCACGATGATATTGATCTCCTCCCGCTTGTTTTGGCCTACGTCGCCTGTCCAGAGGGTATTCGTAGCGTCGTCGAAGCTGATCCGCCACGGGTTGCGCAAGCCATACGCATAAATTTCTTCCCTGAATCCTTCCTTGTTTCCAGCAAAAGGATTATCAGCCGGTATGCCATAATTACCTTTCGTTTTGCTATTCACGTCTACGCGGAGGATTTTGCCTAGCCAGGCACTTTTGTTCTGGCCGTTGTTGCTCGGGTCGCCCCAGCTGCCGCCGTCGCCGGTTGAAATGTAGAGGTAGCCGTCTTTCCCAAACTTCACCGCGCCGCCATTGTGATTATCAAACGGCTGATCGAACGTAAAAAGCACCGCTGCGCTGGCGGGATCGGCCTTGTCCGGGTCGGTGGCACTCACTTTGTAGCGGACGATCGCCGTTTCCAGTTTCCCATTCACTTTGGTGGTATAATTCAGGAAAAAGTAGCCATTGGTTTTGTAATCGGGATGGAACGCGAGCCCCAGCAGCCCCGCTTCTCCGCCGTAGCTGACGAGCTTTTTGATATTCAAAAACTCCTTCGACGTGGAAGTGGATGCCGCATTCGCGAAAACGCGGATGGTCCCCTCCTGTTCCAGCACAAAAAGCCGGTTAGTACCGTCGTTGGAGTGCGTCAGATCGACGGGATAATCGAAATGCAGCTTGGGAAATGCCTCTACCACCCTCACCGCCGCCGCTTCCGGCCCTGGCCGATGCGGCTTCGACGCATTAAGAGTAATGAGCAGCGCCAGCGCGGCGAGACCGCTTATCATGCAACGTTTCATGGCCAATCTGGTTTTGGAGTTAGCAAACGGCCGCAAACCTGCCGCCGGGTTTACAAGTCGGATCGATTTCAGATTTACTGCCCGCAGGTTTTGAAAAACCAATGCATTATCTTCCCCAAAAACATTAAAACCACATGGAACAGCTTCTTGCGAAGTTTGCCACTTATGGATCGCTTTCGGAAGAGGCGATGGATGATTTGGCGAAGCTGGTCCGGCCGCGTTCCTATGCGAAAGGTGAGTACTTTTTGAAGGAAGGAAAGACGCCGAAAAATGTCGCATTTGTCGTGCGGGGGCTTTTTTCGCAGTATTATGCATCGCCGGACGGGGATATGGTTGTTAAAAAGTTTTTCCCCGAAAACCATTTCGCCGGCTCTTTGCCTGCGATGCTGACGCATTCTCCCAGCATTTTTGCCATCCGTGCGCTGGAACCGACGGAGACATTGGAATACAATTTCTACGACTTCAAGGCACTTACCGAGCGGCACCGCGACCTTGCCGCGTTTTACATCCGCTACATGGAGCTCCATTGGATCATTGAAAAGGAACCGCTCGAAATTTCGTTCCGGTACGATAATGCGAAAACGCGCTACATCAATTTCCTGAAAGACTACCCCAATCTCGAACCGCGGCTCAAACAGCACGAGATCGCCTCGTACCTGGGCGTTACCCCTACCCAGCTCAGCCGCATCCGTGCGGAAATGTGATTTTTTGAAGTCTCAACATTTGTAAATGTTTTCGGCCCCGGCTTGCCCGACATTTGGCTTGTTCAAACCAAAACCATGACAAATGCTATGAAAAATGAAACGGATTTTCTCACCGATTCCATTGAAAACAAGGCCGTTATATTTGCGCCTGGTGAAGGCGAAGTGCTCGCGATCGGCGGCAACAGCATTACATTAAAGGTGACAAGCGACATGTCAAACGACCAGCTTGGCGTTTATGAGATCAGAATGGCCCCTGCCACCATTGGCGCGAAATTGCATTACCACCGGTTTATGGACGAAACATTCATCGTCCGCAAAGGCACCCTGACGATCGACCTGGCCAGTGGGCCCGTGCCCGCGCACGAGGGCGCGGTGGTGTATGTGCCGCGCATGACCGCGCACGGGTTTTCGAATCAGTCGGGCCATGAGGTGGTTATTAACCTGATATTCAACCCCGGCCAGAAACGGGAAGGCTTTTTCCACGGACTGAAATCGATACTGACCGAACCGGTGATCGATCCGGCGAAATATTTGCAGCTTTACCAAAAGTACGACAGCTTTCCGGTGGACGTGCAGAATATGCTGCCGACCGGCATTCCAAAATAATAACATCGCGGAAAGTCGCTATTCCTGTCAACTTTTTGTTTTTTGCAGGTTGAAATTGAATGCCTGCTGCGTTCCGGGCGATGCCTGCAATGCTCCGCAGTGGCGCCGACTAACCCGAAACCTGCGTTTTTGAATGCTTCGACCGACTTTTTTTAACATAACACTCCTATTCTTCCTGTTACAATCGGCCTGGGCCGCGGCTCAGACGAAGCCTGCGGGCAGCAAAGCCCCCGGCAACAAGCCCTGGCTAAAAGAGTACAAAGAATACCGGGAATACGACGATATCTATGTCGTGAAAAAAGTGAGCATTCCCTGCCGGTCATACGAGACATTCATTACCGATAAAAACGGCCGGAAACTTACACCGGCATACCGCGACATCGGCGATTTTGCGGAGGGATTGGCCGAATTTGTGCCGATGGAGCTCGATGCGAAAGGCCACGGCCTGCACGGCTTCATCGACAAGCGCGGAAAAATCGTGATTGAGCCCAAATACACGTCCACCGACCGCTTCCGGGACGGGAAAACATGGGTCATTTACCCGTCGGGCAAGCATTACGGGCTGTCCTACATCGATCTCACGGGCAAGGAAATCTACCGTATTCCCATTCACCATTATGCCAATCATTACCTGATCAAGGATTCGGATGTTGACTTTCTCTGCAACCAGGACACGAAAGAGGATGTGTTATGGTGGATACAAAGGCCAATGGACTTCTTTACGCTGAACTTCAATTTCAGCCGGTTTATCGAAAAGGAAATCAAAGCCTCGAAGCTCATTTACCATTTCAATTACAAGGGCAAATACGGCATTATCGATAAAAACATGATATTGAAAGTGCCGGTGGCACTGGACGACATCGACCCTGAATACAAATACTCCGGCCAGGGCATGGAACGCGTGCAATACGGCGACAAGTTCGGCTACATCAGTCCATTCACCGGCGACCTCATCGTGCCATTTGAATACACCGACACCCGCAAGCCGACCAACGGCCTGTTCTGGGTCAAAAAGAACGGCAAATGGGGCTGTATCGACAAAACCGGGAAGCTGCGCATCCAACATCTTTACGACGAAGCTACGGGTTTCACTGCCGAAAACCGCTCGGCGGTGGCCATTAACGGCAAATTCGGGCATATCGACAAATCCGGCAAGGTGCGCACGCCGCTGAAATACGACTTCGCCTCCTACTACAACCACGGCATCTCGATGATCCGCATCGATGACAAATACGGCTATATGGATACCACCGGCCGGTTCATTACCAAAATCATCTACGACGAAGCATTGCCGTTTGATCACCCAATCACTACCGTGGAACGTTCGTGGCTCCGGTTTGAGCTTTCGCTCGATGGCAAAGAGACGTTCGCAGGGTTTTCTTACAAACTGAATGCGGTATTTATCATCATCGCGGTGCTGATCTTCATTTGGCTGAACAATCTGCTTTACCAGAAAATGCTCAAAGGACGCCTGGCTAGAAAGGCAAAGAAATAGGCGAGTGTAAAATTCCTGGCGAGCCGCGTAAAAGCAGCCTGCGTTTCGCTTTTAAAGATTTAGGAATCAGCGAAATATTTGTCGGGGCGAGATGGGGGTTTTGTGTTGGCTTTTTTGTCCTCACCTTGTAGGCAGGCTGCCCGCGGATGCCGGTCGTGCGGCTGGTGTTCGACAGCGTTTTCAGAAAGATATTTATTTCAAAAAAGGGTATTTCAATCCGAACAACGCATCCTTATGACAACATCGGGCGATGCTTGACAGCGCCTGACCAGGTCTGTGCCATTTTACTTGCCAAAACCCCTTAACCATTCAAAACCCCCATACCTTAACACCAATGAAACGCAGAGAAATTCTCAAAGAACTCACCATGATTCCGCTCGCGGGAGGTGTGCTGAGCACGTCGGCAGCATTTGCCGAAAGCAGCAAGCCGAAATGGTTTCAGAAAGCCGCAGCAGCCGTATCGGCGCCGGGCCCGTTGAAGCCGGGACCGCAAATCTATCAGTCGATCGGTGTGGAACCGATTATCAATTGCCGGGGGACATTCACCATTATCGGAGCGTCGATCGAATTGCCGGAGGTGCGCGAAGCGATGGAATATGCCTGCCAATATAATGTACAGATCGACGAGCTGGCCTTCGGCGTAGGCCAGCGCCTGGCCGAGATCACCGGTGCCGAATGGGGCATGGTGTCTTCTGGCTGCGCTGCGGGCATGAACGAGGTCACGGCAGGCATTATAGCGGGCGGTAACCCCGAAAAACTGATCCGCATTCCTAACCTGGAAGGTTTTGAGAAAACGGAGGTGATTATCCCGCGCTCATCGCGCAACGTATATGACCACGCGATCCGTAATATCGGCGTTAAAATCATTACCATAGAAACGATCGAGGAATTGAAAAAAGCGATCACACCGCGCACGGCGATGATTTACATGATGCCCGGCGAAGAGCCGTGGAGCGTCAAAAGTGTGGCCGATATCGCCAAACCGGCAGGTGTACCTCTGCTCGTGGATGCCGCGGCGGAGCGCCTCACGATTCCGAACATTCACCTGGCAGCCGGTGCAAGCGTGGTGGCTTACAGTGGCGGAAAGGTCATCCGCGGGCCGCAATGCGCAGGACTTTTGCTGGGCAGTAAAGATGTACTTATGTCGGCATGGCAGGCCAGCGCGCCGCACCACGGCCCCTGCCGGAACAATAAAGTAGGTCGCGAGGAAATGATAGGCATGCTCGCCGCCGTGGAAGCATGGGCCACCCGCGACCATAAGGCGGAGATGAAAATGTGGGTTTCGTGGCTGAATACCATTTCGGGCAAACTGAATGGCATCCCAAGCGTGCAGCTGGACGTTCGTGAGCCGAAAGAAGGCGCACTGGACAATGCCACACCAACGCTCACCGTCACCTGGGACCCCACCAAACTGAACATTACCGGCCAGGAAGTAGCCGACGAGCTGCAAACCACCAAGCCGCGCGTGGCGGTTGGAACCGGCTATCGCAGAGGCCAGGCTGCGGCGCAATCCGGCCCGCCTACGACGTCCATTACCGTTGCGGCGTACATGATGGGCCCCGGCAACGACAAAATCGTGGCCGAGCGCATCCGCGAAATCCTTACCCGCAAGCGCAGCGCGCCCAAAGCCGAAACGGCCATGAAAGCGCCCACCGCCCAGATCGCGGGCCGCTGGGATGTGGACATCGAGTTTTATACCAGCACCAGCAAGCATACTTTCATCATCGAGCGGCAGGATGGAAACTACCTTTACGGAACCCACAAGGGCGAATTCGCGACGCGCGAGCTGTTCGGCAATATCGACGGCGACGACGTGCGCTTCCAGAGCCGTTACAGCGCGCCGGGCGACAATGTGGTGATGACATTCCACGGGAAGCTCAGCGGCGAAACCATTACCGGCGAAATCGACATGGTGGAGTATATCAATGCGAAGTTCACGGCTAAGAAAGCGACCTTCCCCAGCAACCGCCAGCGGATCAACATTCCTGCGGGACGGCCATTGTCGACCTAGCAGCCGGTCAAACGTATCGGTCATGAACATAAAAAGCCTTGGATCAATGCCAGGGCTTTTATGCTAATTACTAAATCTAAAAATCTTCGATATGGATGAGCCCGTGAATGTCACAGGCTGAACTCGCTGATCTGCCGGGCACTACCCGCATTAGGAGCCGCGAAACTACGACCAAAATGCGCAAATGCGAAGATTTTTTTGCTTAACCGGCCATATTTCCTCAAAAAAATCACTGGCCAAATGTTGCGTTGTATCATTTAAATGCTACTTTTGCATCACAATTGACGGCCAGGTGGTGGAATTGGTAGACACGCTACTTTGAGGGGGTAGTGCCCGTTCGGGTATAGGAGTTCGACTCTCCTTCTGGTCACAGTTTAATGAGTGCGTTGGATCAAACCAACGCACTTTTTTTATTCCCTTACGGCACGCGGGCGTGGGTATTTTCCGCGAAGTCCCCGGCGGCAGCCTCCGCATTCAGCTTTACTTTTGTTATATTTACATGAATGCTTCGCAGCAGTAGCACGTTCATAACAGATAGGCGAAGCATCTGGAATGTGCCGTTGTCCAATAGCAACGTTCTTTAATTTTTTATCACACACCGCAAATCGGAACCTGGCTAAATGATCGACGTTAAACGCATCCACGCTATCCTGAGGGCTCATAGCCTCACGCCCACTTCCATCGGCAGGCTCGTGCACCTGTCGCATTCAAAAATGAGTAAAGTCATGACCGGCGAACAGACGCTGCCCTCCGCCGCCGTCGGCATTATCATCCGGGAACTGGGCATCGACCCGAACTGGCTGTTTGGCTACGAGGGCGACCCGGAAGTGGTGCGATACATGAAAGATCTTGTGCACAAAAACGAAGTCGAGAAGCTGGAAGCGAAGATCCGGGAGCTCAAAGACGAGCTGGGCGACGTTTACAAACAGCTGGCCGAAGAGCGACGGGTAAAATAGTCATTTACCGCCCTCCTATTGCATTCTACAAATGCTGCGAGTATCTTTACAAACGTTTGAATAACCCCGAAAACCTAGAAAGTGTTGAATTACGCCCTCTGCATGAAGTGTACTTTTATGCTGGGTGTGGTCGGATTGCTGGCGGGAGGCGGCAGTAGCTGTTTCGCCCAATGCAAAGAGATGATCAGCCCGTCGAATCACAAAAAAGTACATTATCACACAATCCAGCTTGCGGACAAAAAGGAATACCTGACGCTCTCGCGGACGGGCGGCGAACGCATTCTCAGCTACCACAACGAGCGGATCGGGCTGGTTTACTACACGCAGATGTTCATCGAAATCCGTTTCTGGACGCCCCAGGGAAGGTTTTCACTCTACTCCGCCGCCAACGATCGCAGCAATTGGCAACCCATTTTCGTCCTCGCCGCCCCCGTTACGCCGAAGGAGCTGGAAAAAATGAAGACCGTCACAAAAATCGAGGTGATGCTGCCCGAGGACACGAAGGTTTTCAACGTCGACGCTCAGAAAAATGCATTGGTCAACAAGGCGATCGCCTGCATGCATTAATCCTACACGTAAAACAGTTCCTTGTTGAGCAATGAAACAATGTGGTTGAAATCATCCGGATTGGACGCGAAATCCATGTTATTAACGTCTATTTCCAGGATCTTGCCGTCCTCGTAATTCCGCACGAAATCTTCGTAATAGTGATTGAGATTAGTCAGATACTCGGTCGAAATATCGGATTCGAAGTCGCGGCCGCGTTTTTTGATCTGCGAAACGAGTTTAGGAATGTCGGCTTTGAGGTAAACGAGCAGATCGGGCTGCGACACGGTGCGAATGATGGATTCGAACAGGAGGAGGTATGTTTGGTAATCGCGCTCCACAAGCACGCCGGATTCGTACAGGTTGCGGGCAAATATGTAGGCATCCTCGTAAATGGTCCGGTCCTGAACGATGGTGGCATAGGTCGTTTCGCGGATTTTCTGCACCTGTGCAAACCGGTTGTTCAAAAAATAAATTTGCAGATTGAAAGCCCATCGATCCATATCCTGGTAAAAATCAGCCAGATAGGGATTTCCTTCCACCGCCTCGTACATCACTTCCCATTTGAAATATTCGCCCAGCATCTGGGTCAAGGTGGTTTTGCCGGCGCCGATATTGCCGATAATAGCGATGTGCATAAGAAATCAGGATGGTTGAGTAGTAGAATGCGTTCCGTGCAAAAATATGTATTTCGGGGAATAACCGGTCAGTTGCAAAACTGATTTTCCGCATTTTCTTAGAACTTGCATTATTCGTATATTTGCGGCTGATTTGGAGAAAAGAAGCGAATTATGAAACCTTACCGGGTTATCCTATATTATTATTACACGCCCATCGCCGATCCCGACACCTACCGCGATGAGCATCACCTGTTTTGTGTTGAAAACAACCTGCTGGGCCGCATTATCGTCGCGCCTGAGGGGCTGAATGGCACCGTATCAGGCACGCCGGAGCAATGCGACGCATACATGAACTACGTCCGCTCCGATGCACGGTTTGCAGGTGTTCAGTTCAAAGTGGAGGAGTCCGATCACATTGCGTTTCAGAAGCTGCACGTGCGTGTGAAGGACGAAATCGTGAACTCCGACCTTCCCGTGAACCCGCTCGAACGCACAGGCAAGCACCTCGAACCGGCCGATTTCAAAGCAATGCTCAACGACCCCGACGTGGTGCTCGTGGACATGCGCTCGGATTACGAACACGAAGTGGGTAAGTTCAAGGGAGCGATCACGTTCGATATGCATAATCTGCGTGAGCTGCCCGACCACGTGCACGAAATCGCGCATTTGAAAGATAAAAAGGTCATTACCTACTGCACCGGCGGCATTAAGTGCGAAAAAGCGAGTGCCTACCTGCTGGATCAGGGTTTCAAGGACGTTTACCAGCTGCACGGTGGCATTATACGCTACGGACTGGAAGAAGGCGGCGAGGATTTCGACGGCAAATGCTACGTGTTCGACAACCGTATTACCGTGGATGTGAACAAGGTAAATCCGACGGTGATCTCCAAATGCCACGTCTGTGAAGAGCCGTGCGACCGCATGGTGAACTGCGCCAATCCCGAATGCAATAATCACCTGCCCATTTGCGAAAAATGCGGCTGGGAAATGGAAGGCGCCTGCTCGGCAGAATGCAAGACGCACCCTGCCAAACGCGCTTACGACGGTACCGGCTATTATGTGGTCAACAGCAACCACTATCACCCGATCCAGGGTTTGAAAAGCCAGCAGAAGAATATCAAAAAGATGAAATTGTCCCTGAAAACTGAATCGGCCTAGCCGGTTCAGTTCAGTGGTTTTTCGAGGATGTAGTCATTCATCCAGTAAGGGCCGATGGGGATATCCTGCTCGTCGACAATGCTGAAACCCATTTTTTCATAAAAAGTCCTGGCCCTGTTGTATCGGTTCACATTCAGCGACAGCACGGTTCCGCCCATCGACTTCACGTAATCTTCCGTTTGCTGCAAAAGGTATTTGCCCGCGCCGGTGCCCTGCGTGGATGGAAGCACATATATTTTATGTAATTTGAACTTCCCGGCCTTTTCTTCGGAAACCGACGAAAAGCCAACCGCCCGTTCGCCATCCAGCAGGATCAGGAACTGCTGGCCCGCGTGCATTTGCTCCGCAAGGGCGTCGGATGAATATATTTTTTCAAACATATAGTCGATCTCCTCCTGGCTAAGGATGTCACGGTAAGTGGGTTCCCATGTTTTTTCCTGAATTGTAATAATAGTTGGTATGTCCTCAACCGAGGCTTGCAGTGTTGCGAATGAAGGCATATTGCTTAAATTTGGCAGCTTGAAAAGCGCAAGTAAATATTTATTCACTTAAAAACCTCGATACTTCATCGGCAGAACGACGGCAGGAAAGCAGAAAGGCAACCGATAAGTAGAAATATATGAAACCCCTCATTTTAGTTACAAATGATGACGGAATAACGTCAAAAGGTATCCGAACACTGGTCGAAATCATGCAAACGCTGGGCGAAGTAATCGTAGTCGCGCCGAACAGCCCGCAGTCGGGAATGGGGCATGCAATTACCATCGGCGAACCGCTCCGGCTTTATTCCACCCATATTTTTGACGGCGTTACCGAATACGAATGCTCCGGGACCCCGGCCGACTGCGTCAAACTGGCGAAAAACTACGTGTTGCAGGACCGCAAGCCCGACCTCGTCGTGAGCGGTATCAACCACGGCAGCAACAGTTCGATCAGCGTGCTGTATTCCGGCACCATGTCGGCGGCCATTGAGGCGGCGATCGAAGGCATTCCGGCCATCGGGTTTTCGCTTTGTGATTTCAGGGAAGACGCGGATTTCAGCCACGCCGTCCCGTTCATCAAATCGATCACCGAGGAAGCGTTGAAAAATGGTATTCCAAACGGTATTGCATTGAATGTGAACATTCCTGCGAAAACCGACCTGGCACTGAAAGGCGTAAAAGTATGCCGTCAGGCGCACGCCAAATGGCAGGAGAAATTCGACTACCGCGTTGACCCGAACGGTCGCGGCTACCTTTGGATGGCCGGCGATTTCGTGAATTTCGATACGGAAAAAGAAGATACGGATGTCTGGGCACTGGATAACAACTACATCTCGGTGGTGCCATGTCAATATGATCTGACAGAGTATGAAGCGTTGAAAAAGCTATCGACCTGGGATTTGTAATTTAACAACAGCTATGGCATTAGTAGGCAGTTTATTAAAGAAAGGCATTCATTTCAGCAACATTGTGGCCAACCGCCGCAAGGCAAGTTTACATCAGCAGCAAAAGAAAACACTGGCCAAACTGCTGGCCAAAGCCAGATATACCGAGTTCGGTGAGAAATATAACTTCGACGAGCTCCTTTCCTCCATCCTTTTCGGCGAAAAAGGCTCATTTTACGAGCTCTACAAGCGCACGGTGCCTGTTTACGATTATAACAAGATCTTCAACGAGTGGTGGCACAAATCGCTCGAAGGTGAGAAAGACGTGTGCTGGCCGGGAACGGTGAAATATTATGCATTGAGCTCGGGTACATCCGAAGCGGCTTCGAAGTCGATTCCGGTGACGAAAGCCATGACGAAGGCCATTCAAAAAACGAGTATCCGCCAGATTTTGTCCTTGGGCCATTACAAGGACCTTCCGCCCGATTTATACGAAAAAGGTTTCCTGATGCTCAGCGGCAGCACGAACCTGAACCCGCAAGAAACGGGCAGCCTGGCTGGTGATTTGAGCGGCATTCAGATCCAGCAAATCCCGCGCTGGTTTCGGCCTTATTACAAACCGGGCCAGAAAATAGCAGCGCAGCGCGACTGGGGCCTGAAACTGGAAGAAATTACAAAAGTGGCCAGTGAATGGGACATTGGTTTCGTGGTAGGCGTGCCGGCATGGATCCAGTTGCTGTTTGAAAAGATCATCGCGCATTATAATGTAAAGAACATCCACGAAATCTGGCCGAATTTGCAGGTTTTCGCGCACGGCGGCGTTTCATTCGAGCCGTATCGCAAAGGGTTTGAAAAGCTGCTCGGCAAGCCGATGATCTACATTAATACCTACCTGGCGTCGGAAGGCTTTATTGCATACCAGTCGAGGCCGGGTGCGGTAGGCATGGAGTTGGTGTGTGATAACGGTATTTTCTTTGAATTTATCCCTTTCACCCCTAAAAACTTCGATTCTGACGGCGCAATGCTCGAGAATCCCGAGACGCTGATGATCGACCAGGTGGAAGAAGGAAAAGAATATGCACTGCTGCTTTCGACCTGCTCGGGCGCGTGGCGTTACCTGATCGGCGATACCGTTCGGATTATGGACAAGGCACGGGGCGAAATCGTGATCACGGGCCGTACGAAGCATTTCCTCAGCCTCTGCGGCGAGCACCTTTCGGTGGATAATATGAACAAGGCGATCGACCTCGTCTCCCAGGAAATGGGCATTTCAGTGAAAGAATTTACCGTTTGCGGCATCGATCACGGCACATTGTTCGCACACGACTGGTATGTAGGTGTGGAAGAATCGAATGTGGATGCCGAACAATTGAAACAAAAACTCGACGCCAAACTGGCCGAGCTGAACGACGACTACGCCGTAGAGCGCCGTCACGCATTGAAAGAAGTGTTCGTAAATGTGCTGCCCAACCAGGCATTCTATCGCTGGATGGAACTGAAAGGGAAGCTGGGCGGACAAAACAAATTCCCGCGCGTATTCAAGAAAGACCTCATCGGGGACTGGAAAAACTTCCTGAAATCCGAGGGTTACATTCAATAACTTCCCCTATTTCAAAAAATTGGTATAAGCAATCTGACAGGCGATGAGAATAAAAATCACGCCTGTCACTTTGTTAAATATCGTGACCACTCTGGGCGTGAACAGCTTTTTGAGCCTGTGCGCGAAAACGGCGATAGCGCTTTCCACCAAAAACACGGCAATCACACTCGCCGTAAAAAACAAAAGCACCTGGTTGAGATTATAATGCAGGTTCGTGCGGATGTACGAGGCAATGGTGACCCAGCTAATGAAATTCACGGGATTCAACCCATTCAGCAGAAAACCGGTGGTGAAATAGTAAAGGAAGTTTCCAAACCGTGTTTGCGGTTCGGCGATCTGGGGCTGGCCTCTTATAATGTTGCTTAGCCCGAGGGCCGTGAGGAAAAATACGCCCGCGCCGGCCATCCATTGCTGGAAATTCGGAATGTCGGGCAGCAGCGCCGTCCCGAAAATGGCGAAGAAAACGAAGATAATGTCGCAAATGAACACGCCGAACGCGATTTTAATACCGGTTCGGTAACCATTATCGACGCTGTTTTGGACTAATGAAAAAAATACGGTCCCGAATGTAAGACACAACGCGACGCCCGTCAGCGTCCCATACAATAGCGCTTGCAGCATATTAAATACCTTTCAGTCTGGCGGTCATCAAAATGCCCGCTACCGAAAGCGAATCGGTGATTTCGGAGCGCATGACCATTTCTACTGCCTCTTTCAGGGGCAATTTCCATACCTGCAAATCTTCGGTATCTTCCGGTTCGGCCTGGTCTTGCGTAAGTTCTTCGGCAATGAAGAGGAAACCTTCTTCGTTAGTTGCCGAGTTGGAGGTGTGAATGCGGGCGAGTTTGGTCCATTTGCCGGCCAGCAAGCCGGTTTCCTCTTTCAGCTCGCGCTTGGCGGCGTCGAGCGGATCGGCATCGAGCGCCCCGCCGCCTTCCGGAATTTCCCAGGAATATTCGTCGATCGCGTAGCGGTACTGGCCCACGAGATAGATATTGTCGTCGGCATCCACCGGGATCACGCCTATTGCCTGGTTTTTGAATTTAACCAAACCGTAAATGCCCTTGTTGCCCGAGGGGTTAATCACGTCACGGTGACTGAGTTCCAGCCAGGCATTCTCATAAACGGTTTCAGACGATAGTGTTTTCCAGTTATTTTCAGTGGATATAACCCGCATTTTCTTAGTATTTTTGACTCCTCATTGACAAATCTCAAATGCAAATAAACCAAAATAAGCTTAAACAACGTCTCATCATGCTGTCTTTTGTAGCCAGTATTCTGCTGACGGGATTGAAGTTTTTTGCATTCTACCTGACCTCTTCCAATGCCATCCTGAGCGACGCGCTGGAATCCATTATCAACGTCATCGCGAGCGGTTTCGCGTTTTACAGCGTATATCTTTCGTCGCAGCCCAAAGACCGGAACCACCCGTACGGCCATGGCAAAGTAGAGTTTTTCTCGGCGGGTTTCGAGGGCGCATTGATCATCATCGCTTCGATTTTTATCGTGGTGGAAGCCATTAACAGGCTGATGGACCCCTCCCCGATCCAGAATCTCGCGCAGGGATCGGTATTCATACTTTTTACCATTTTAGTGAACACGGCCATCGGCTACAAGCTGCTCACCGAAGGCCGCAAAGCCAATTCGCTGGCGCTTGTTGCGGACGGGAAGCACCTGATGTCCGACAGTATCAGCAGCGTTGTCCTGATTTTGAGCGTGGGGCTGATCATGCTCACCGGCTATGTCTGGATCGACAGCGTTGCTTCGCTCCTGTTCGGGCTTTTTCTCGCTTACAGCGGCTCGCAATTAGTAAGCAAATCGGTAGCAGGTTTGATGGACGCCAGCGACGAGCTGCTGCTCGACAAGGTGATCCACGTTTTGAATGAAAATAAAAAAGACGAGTGGATCGACGTGCACAACCTGCGCGCCCAGCAATACGGCTCCGACCTGCACATCGACTGCCATTTGACATTACCCTATTATTGGGAACTCCAAAAAGTACACGAAACGATCCACGATTTCGAAAACATCCTGAAAGCCTCCCAAGTGGGCGAAACGGAAATTTTTGTGCATGCCGATCCGTGCGTTTATCAATGTTGCTACTTTTGCAGGATCGACAACTGCCCGGTCCGTCAGCACGCATTCGTGCAGGACATCGAGTGGGATGCAGGCAAGCTCACAAAAAACGAGAAGCTGTACCGAGAAGCCAGAATCAATATCCAGGAATAATAATCAAATCTAAATTCTAACCAATCATGGACTTTTCCCGTCGCGATTTCCTTAAAAAGGCCGGAGCCACTGCGCTTGCTGCCACTGCATTCACCGATCTGTTCGCCGACCCGGCTGCCAAAAAGCTTTGGTTTGACATTTCACTGGCCGAATGGTCGTTGCACAAGGCTCTTTTCGCGAAAAAACTCACCAATCTCGACTTCCCAGAACTGGCTAAGAAAGAGTTCGGTATCTCGATCGTAGAATATGTAAACCAGTTCTTCAAAGACAAGGCGGAAGATAAAACTTACCTGGCCGAGCTGCTTAAAAGAGCAAAGGATAACGGTGTGAGCAACCACCTCATTATGATCGACGGCGAAGGCGGCCTGGGCGAGCTGGATGCTGCCGTGCGCAACAAAGCCGTTGAAAACCATTACAAATGGGTGGAAGCTGCCAAATACCTGGGTTGCAAAACGATCCGCGTGAATGCATTCGGCAAGGGTTCTGACGAAGAAGTAGCCAAAGCTGCGATCGACGGCCTCGGCAAACTGGGCGAGTTCGCTGCCAAAACCGGCATCAATGTGATCGTAGAAAACCACGGCGGATCGTCTTCGAACGGAAAATGGCTGTCGGGCGTGATGAAGCAGGTGAATATGAAAAACGTAGGTACACTGCCTGACTTCGGCAATTTCTGTATCAAACGTTCTGCTAATGGTTGCGACGAATCTTACGACCGCTATTTGGGCACGAAAGAACTGATGCCTTTCGCAAAAGGTGTGAGCGCCAAAACTTACGATTTCGACGAAAAAGGGAACTGTATCGAAACAGACTACGCGAAAATCCTGAAAGTGGTGAAGGACGCAGGCTTCAAAGGCATCGCCGGTATCGAATACGAAGGAAGCAAGCTGTCGGAATATGATGGTATCAAAGCGACCAAGGCATTGCTGGAACGCGTTGGACCGACTGTATAGTTGAGTTTATGAGTTTAAAGTCAATGAGTTCAATTGTTGACTTACAAAAAATGGCTGATCAATTGATCAGCCATTTTTTGTACAGAATTTTTGTAATTCAATGTGGGACGTCATGTCATCCTACATTCCCAAATAGGCCAAAAACTCCTTCTTGGTCGCCTCTTCCTCGAACTTTCCGCCATAAAAAGCGGTAACGGTGGAGCTACCGGAGTCGCGTATGCCTCGCGACTGCACACACATGTGCTGCGCGTCGATCACGACGGCCACGTCCTCGGTTTGCAATGCCTGTTTCAGCTCATTGGCGATCTGCACGGTGAGGCGTTCCTGAACCTGCGGGCGCTTGGAAAAGTACTCGACAATGCGGTTCAGCTTCGACAAACCGATCACTTTTCCGCTCGAAATATAGGCTACATGCGCCTTTCCGTAAATCGGAACAAAGTGGTGCTCGCAGTTGGAAAACACCGAAATGTCCTTCTCAACGAGCATTTGGTTATATTTATATTTATTGTCAAAAAGTGCAACAGCCGGCTTGTTCTTCGGGTCCAGGCCGCTGAAAACTTCCTTGATATACATTTTCGCAACCCTTTTTGGCGTGCCTTTGAGGCTATCGTCGGTCATATCCAGGCCCATAATCTCCATGATATGGCGGAAATGCTTCTCGATGAGCTCCATTTTAAGTTCATCCTCCATCGCAAAAGCATCGGGGCGAAGGGGCGTCTCAATTCCTGAAAACAAATGATCGTCACCAATCTCTTCAACATCCAACGCCTCAGCGGACTGGATATTCGACAAAATTCCGTTCTGTTTCATACAATCTGATTTTCAGGTCGAGACCTGCGTCAATTTTGGGTCTTATAATTGAATAAATAACGATCGCGATGTTTTCCGCGGTCGGATTAAGGGTTTTAAATTCCTCCACATCGAGATTGAGGTTCCGGTGATCAAACCGGTCGATAACGGATTCCTTCAATATGGCGCTCAGCAGCTTCATGTCCATCACATAGCCGGTTTCGGGGTCTAGCGGGCCGGTAACCTGCACGATCAGTTCATAGTTATGCCCGTGAAAGCTGGGATTGTTGCACTTTCCGAAAACCGCCTCGTTCTGCTCATCCGACCAGGCCGGATTATGAAGACGATGGGCCGCATTAAAGTGCTCCTTCCGAAACACCGCCACGTTTTGCACCATATTTTAAACCACTTAAAATTTTAATTTGCCTTAAATGTCGTTACAAAGGATGTGTCCAACACATTTAAGGGTTCGAGCATGCTGTGAATTGCTCTCAGAAGTCTCTTGCTTTGGGTAAACGCTGTAAGCTAGCAAATTGTTCACGGCAATCCTATTTCATGTTGCTGCAATGCGTTCGCTGCGTTATTTTTTAATTAATAAAAAAATTTAAAAATCTGGCTTTTGCGTGTAAATTGCAGCCCCGGCGGGTAGAAGGCCGAATATTCTTCTTCCGATGCCCCGCACGGGTTTCAACAGATTTTGATGTAGAGAGACGAAAATTTCTGCTAAAATCGCAGGAATGAGTCACCGGCCGGAGCACCCCTGGCCTGATTGACGATTATTGCGTATTATCACAAACCAAATACATAACCGGACAACAACCCGAACCTAATCCAAAACGACTTAAATGAGCAAAAAGAACAGTTACCTGGGTCCCCTCTTCATTATCGGCATTCTATTCTTTGTGATGGGTTTCGTCACATGGGTTAACGGAACACTGATCACCTTCTTCAAAAAAGCATTCTCGCTGGATAACACCAGTTCATACCTGGTTACATTTGCTTTCTTCATTTCTTACACCGTCATGGCAATCCCGTGTTCGATGGTGTTGAAAAAAACCGGTTTTAAAAACGGCATGTCCCTGGCCCTCATCGTGATGGCGCTCGGAACGCTCATATTCATTCCGGCGGCGGAAATGGCATCCTATCCGCTGTTCCTGGTAGGTTTGTTTACCATCGGTATCGGCCTTACCGTTCTGCAAACGGCCTCCAACCCTTATGCAACCATTCTCGGCCCGCGCGAAAGTGCCGCCCAGCGGATCAGTATTATGGGTATTGCCAACAAAACGGCGGGTATTTTCAGCCAGATCATTTTCGGTAAACTCCTGCTCGCCGGCGCATCTTCCGCCGATCCGAAAACGGAGCTCGACAAGGTGGCGATGCCTTACCTGGTGCTTACGGTCGTGCTGGTGGCATTGGCGGTGATCATCAAAATGTCGAAAGGCCTAGTGGAAGTGAGCGAGGAGGAAGAAGACGACACCCCGCTTGCAGCTCAGCAGGTTGCGGTTCAGAAAACAAGCGTTTTGCAGTTCCCGAACCTGGTATTGGGCGTGCTGGCATTGTTCTGCTACGTGGGTGCGGAAGTAATCGCCGGTGACACCATCATCAGCTACGGCGTATCCCTGGGCTTCCCGGAGGAAGAAGCGCGCTTGTTCGGAACCTACACGTTATACGGCATGATGTTCGGCTATGTGTTGGGAATTGTTTTGATTCCAAAATATGTGTCGCAGCAGGCCTATCTCAAATTCTCTGCTATCCTGGGCTTGATCGTGACGGTAATCGCCATTAATTCAACGGGTTTCACTTCGGTGATTTGTATCGCGGTCCTCGGCTTTGCAAATGCGGTGATCTGGCCGGCATTGTGGCCGCTGGCACTGAGCGGACTGGGTAAATTCACAAAAATCGCTTCTGCATTGCTCGTAATGGGAATTTCCGGCGGCGCCATATTACCTTTGGTGTACGGAAGCATCGCCGACTCGATCGGCAGTACGCAACAAGCTTACTGGATTTTGGTTCCACTTTACATTTATATGCTGTATTTCGGCTTAGTTGGCCACAAAAAGAAAAGCTGGTAGTTCAATGAGGATTTCAACTCCCGGCCGCATTTGCCTTTTCGGGGAACACCAGGATTACCTGGGGCTCCCCGTGATCGCGGCGGCCATATCGCGGCGGATTAGCGTCGAAGGTGCCCGTCGTGATGACAATAAAATCATTCTAAACCTGCCCGACCTGGGTTCAAAAGAAGCGTTTTCACTCGATACGACTTTCCCTTACGTCAAGCAGCGCGATTATTTCCGCAGCACCATTAATGTCGTCAAACGAAAAGGCCTCACCTTTTCGAAGGGTTTCGAAGTGACCATTCAGGGTAATATTCCCATCAATTCCGGCACATCGAGCTCGTCGGCACTGATCGTTTCCTGGGCGCATTTCCTGGACAAGCTCAGCGACAATCCGCTCAATTTCTCTAAAAAAGAATTGGGAGAGATCGCAAACGCAGCGGAAGTCCTCGAATTCGGCGAACCGGGCGGGATGATGGACAACTATTCGACGGCCATCGGCAATGTGATCTACCTCGAATCGACGCCCGTCATCAAGGTAGAAGCATTAACCCCCAAGCTCGGCACATTCGTTCTCGGCGATTCGCTGGAACCGAAAGACACCCTCGGCATCATCGCCCGCTGCCGGTACGGCATGGAAGAAGTGATCAAAATCGTGACCGACTACGATCCCTCCTTCTCCATTTTCACCACACCGATCAGCAAGCTGACCGATTACAAGTCCGTGCTCACCAACGACCAGCTCAGCCTGCTGAATGCAAATATCGAAGACCGCGACATCCTCGTAGAAGGCAAAGCGCTGCTCATCGACAGCGCCGAAAACCACGCCGGCACCGACTTCGACAATCGCTTCGGCCATTTGCTCTACAAACACTACCAAAACCTCCGCGACCACAAGCGCACCTCTACGCCCAAAATCGAACGCATGATGAACGCCGCCCTGGGCGCGGGCGCATTGGGCGGTAAGATCAACGGCTCCGGCGGTGGCGGCTGCATGTTCGCCTACGCCCCCACGCATGCGGAAGAAGTAGCAGAAGCGATTGAACGCGAAGGCGGCAAAAGTTATATTATCACTGTCGACGAAGGCACCCGGGTTGAGGGATAACCCCGATCCGGGCGTTTTCGCCCTCACCTTCCATCATTTAGGCCCGGTTAAAACCGCGGCGAGCTTCTTGTTTTGAAGTAAAAATCAATAGATATTTTCCTACTGTTACGAGAGAGAATAGACTTGCTGCGAATGATTCACTTCGCTATCCATAGCCGTTTTGTTTGCACAGTACCATCCTCAAAGGTTGCTTTCAGGAAGTATGTCCCTTTCAGGCCTGCCTTCATTTTCACAGTTGTCAGGTTTCCTTCTGCATTGGGTAAGTAGTCTTGTATGACCCGCTGTCGGTCATCCAGCAAGCTAACTTTGATCAATTTATTGGTCTGCTCATCCAAATTAACCGCATGCAACTCGTCAGGAGATTCCGATGAAATTGTAATGACTTCATCCTCTTGAGCTGGATTAGGATAGACCTGCATTTTCGCGCCGCTCGGTTTGAAGAATGTGAACGAATACCTCGGCGCTCCGCAGAATGCGATGGAAAGGCCACCATTGTTGGAAGGGCCATTGAATGTAAAATTCACCGTCCCCGAACTTTGATTATTGATGATGGTGCTTCCCGCAGTCGGGCTGAATGTAGGGCCGGTATCGGGGTCGAGCCCCCAGAAGATCTGCATGTTGTGAGAACCCCAGGTGGTGTTTTGAAAGCTTCCAGAAATAAGTTTGCCGTCCAGATAGACGCTGGTCAATGGCGGAGCGTAGTTGCAGGTCCAGCAACTTGACGGATTGCCATAGCCGGGTGGCACATCTAGCGCATTGTGCTTCACCAACGGACCTGGCCCAAACTTGGAAATGAATTTTCCGTCATAAGTCGTCACAGCGGAATGATCTCCCGAATATCGCACTCGTAATTTTCCGATTGTACTATTGTAGTTTGTTTGCGAATAACTAGGGTTTACTCCGGCGACATATGGCGTAACTCCACCAAAGAACACTTGATCAATGCAAGTCTGGGCTCCCCCTGTGGAGACGTGCCAAGCATAGCCGTGGCAATTATAGTTCCTAGAATAACCTGAGAGAATTATACAACTGCCACCGTACGCGCCATTCTGGATATTATTTTGCTCGGACTGCAATTGCGCGTCCGTATATTTTACAGCGCTATAAACGAATAAGGCATTGGCTGGAACAGGAACACCATTAGGCGTATTTACCTGACCATTACACATCTGTTTTAAGATTAAAACAAGAGTGAGAGTGATAAGTACGTTTTTCATATATTCAATAGTAACCTTCTAACAAAACAGTCATCAATTCAACGTTGTCGTAGAATTCGTTGTAGTTAATATTCAATTCGCCCAAATGCTGTCCTGAGCAATTGAATATATGGATGGAAGGACCCGATGTGGCGACATTCTCAAATGCTAAATAGTATTCGCCTCGGTAACGGTAAACCGATACCATAAGGAAACTCATCTTCGGCTGCTGAAACCAAGCCAATTCATCCTTGATCCAAGGCACGGTTTCAAGCGATTCTTTGGTGAAACATGGTTCGGCTGCGTCGTATTCCTTTACTTCTGTTTCAGTACAAGATCCGGCAATTAGCATCCATGCAATGATCATCAGTGTCAAAATCTTGGATGCGCGGACATTTTGCGGCCCTCTAAATGTTGGTGATGCTTTCATGATTTCTAGTTTCGTTCAAACTCAATGGCTTTTCACATATTCATCAAACTTGTTCAGTAAGTGTTCGATCGGTGCCGTACTTCTCACAATCAATCGCCTGCGAAATGACTCTATCGCTTCTGGTTCGAAGTGATCCGCCAGCAACTCCTCACCCATCGATTGCAGGATCAGATCAAATAGATAAGCACTCACTTCATTCGAAATGCCGCCGAAAACAACCTCATATCGCTTTTTTACAAGCCATTGGCTATGCAATCGCTGCAAAAAGTGAACCTTTTCTTCGGAAGACATCTGATCCAATAGCGCATCATCACACATCATCAGCTCCACGCCTATCAATTTGAGCGAATACGCGCCCATTTCTGCACTATCCGGGAAAGTTTGAATTTTGCGAAACTCCTCCCGGAAATAGACATCCCGCAGTGCTCGCATGGCATCAGGTCTTCGCTTAAATTCTAAAAACCCATTGAACCCTTCCAGCACAAAGCCCATCCCCTCAATCGGACTGTCGTGTGCTATGTAACTCCGAAAAAACGGATGTTCCATCGTTATCAGCAGCAATTCCTCCGTACTCAAAGTGCTGAGATCGATGCCAGTGATCTGGCAGGCATTCTGCCGTTCCGTGACGGAGGTAAGGGCATTCCAGCATTCGGTTCCTGGTTTGCAAGGGTAGTTCCATCGCAAAGTCTGCCCCGGCGCTCTTCCCAATGACAGTAGGATGATGATTAAATAGAGAATAGTTTTCTTCATATAGTTCTGGTTTACATGGTGGATGATACATGCAAAATCTCTCCCGGAGGGACGATTTGGAAACCGGAACATTGAGTTGTTGATGGCGCTGACGATCGCAGCGGGCATTGCAAATATTTAATTTTTCAAATACAAAACATCACCATTCCGACCCGAGATGAGTGTGCGGCAGAATTTGATATACGAACGGTTTTCGTGTCGAAGGGCTACGATACGATGAGGAGCAATACAAACGAGCAGACGGCAATGGAAAAATGCACCATTGGCATTCCGATTGTGTTTTACTTTTAAGACCTTTGTCGATATTACCATTCAACGACCGTGATCACACCTGCTGAACAAAAAACCAATATCTATTGCCCGTCGCTGACCGCCTACGAGCGGCGTCGGACTATCACCATCCATATCGGTGACCTCCCGATGGGCTCCGATTACCCGATCCGCGTGCAGTCGATGACCACCGTGGATACGATGGATACGCAGGGGTCTATCGATGAGGTGATCCGGATGGTGGAGTCGGGCTGCGAATATGTGCGCATTACGGCGCCGAGCGTGAAGGAGGCTCAAAATCTGGAAAATATCCGCAATGGACTGCGTAAGCTGGGCATTCAGGTCCCGCTGATCGCAGACATACATTTTACACCCAATGCCGCCGAACTCGCGGCGCGTATCGTCGAAAAGGTGCGCATTAATCCCGGCAATTATGCCGATCGCAAGCGTTTTGAAGTGATCGACTATACCGATGCCTCGTACGCCGCCGAGCTGGAACGGATCCGCGAAAAGTTTATTCCGCTCGTCAAAATCTGCAAGGAGTACGGCACCGCCATGCGCATCGGAACGAACCACGGTTCGCTTTCCGACCGAATCCTGAGCCGCTACGGCGACACTCCGCTGGGTATGGTGGAGTCGGCGCTGGAATTTCTGCGGATTTGTGAAGAGTTCAATTATTACAACATCGCACTGTCGATGAAGTCGTCCAACACGCAGGTGATGGTGGAAGCCTACCGCCTGCTCGTGCAGCGGCTGGACGAGGAAGGTTTGAAGCCCTACCCGCTGCATTTGGGCGTTACCGAGGCCGGTGAGGCAGAAGACGGCCGCATTAAATCGGCAGTCGGGATCGGTACGTTGCTGGAAGATGGATTGGGTGATACCGTGCGCGTTTCGCTGACCGAAGCACCCGAAAAAGAAGCCCCTGTGGCGCGCGCATTAATCGAACGGTACGCGACACGCGCCAGCCATGCGCCGATCGAGCCGGTTGACCATTGTCCGATCAACCCATTCCAATACACCCGACGCGATACGCGGGAAGTGTATAACCTCGGGCATTTGAACGTGCCCCGCGTGATCGCCGACTACTCGAATATCGAAGTCCAGCAATTGGATGATCTAAAAAGTATCGGCCATTTCTTCCTGCCGGTGCCTGATAAATGGGCCATGAACGACCAGGGCGCCGATTTTATATATTCAGGCCAGAAACCGGTGCCATTTATGCTCCCGAACGGCCTGCGCGAAATCCTGGACTACCCGCAATGGCTGGTACATCCCGAAAAGCACATCAAATTTCCCCTTTTCAATGTTGCGGACTGGAATGCGGCAACGGAGGTTTCTTCCGAACTGAATTTTATTGAAGGAGATATCCATACTTTCAACGAGGCTTTTCTGAACGAAGTTGCCGGTAAAACGAACATCGTCCTCGTCCTGCACACAGACAATGCGCACGCGATGCCCGAAATGCGGCGGTTCTTTTACAAGCTCACAGAAATGAAGAACCGGCTACCGGTAATTATCCGGCGGAGTTACCAAACCGACCTGGGTGACCGGCTGACCTTGTATTCCGCTACCGATATCGGCGGATTGCTGGTGGATGGCTTCGGCGATGGCACATTGCTTTGCCCCGACTTCTCAGGCGCGGAGCACGCCGAAAAACTGAAAGCCGCTGCGGCCTATAACGGCATTGCATTCGGTATTTTGCAGGCGGCGCGCACGCGAATGTCGAAAACCGAGTACATTTCGTGCCCGTCGTGCGGACGCACATTGTTTGATTTGCAGGAGACGACGGCGATGATACGCAAGCACACCGAACATTTGAAAGGTGTTAAAATAGGCATTATGGGCTGTATCGTAAACGGCCCGGGCGAAATGGCCGATGCCGATTACGGCTATGTGGGTATGGGCAAGGATAAAATTGCGCTGTACCGCGGGCAGGACGTGATCAAACGGTCGGTGCACTCATCGAAAGCCGTGGAAGAGCTGATCGAGCTCATCCGTGAAGACGGCCGGTGGATTGAGCCGGAGGAGCGTGAAATTTTGGTTTAAACAAATACAATGAAAAGATACTTTCAACTGGGAGAAGTGTTTTCCTACTTCGTACGCGTTTTCAAAAAGCGCGACCCGAATAACCCCGATTCGTTCAACTTGCGCATGATGCATGGGATCAACCGGATCTCGATCGTCATGTTCCTGATTTGCGTTATTGTCATGATCGTCAGAGCCTTAATACGATGAACCTCGAAACACTCAGGGATTACAGTTTAAAATTACCAGGCGTCACGGAAGAGTTACCATTCGGCCCGGATACGCTGGTTTTTAAAGTAATGGGAAAGGTTTTCCTGCTGACGCCGCTGGATACGCCGCAGCATTCATTCAATGCCAAATGCGATCCTGAAAAGGCAGAAGAACTGAGAGAAAAATACCCCGACGTGAGGCCGGGGTACCATATGAATAAGAAGCATTGGAACACGGTGCATGTCACCGGAAGCATTCCAAGCGAAGAATTGTTCAGCTGGGTGAAACATTCGTACGACCTCGTAGTGGCCAGCCTGCCGAAGAAAACGCAGGAAGAACTCAGACAGCAACAATAAAAAAGGAGCGGTAACCCGCTCCTTCGCATTTATTTGGCTGCTTTCATTTCCTCATCCAGTCGCTTGCTCAGCGTGTCGCAAACGCCCTCGATCATGTCGGCCATTCCGCGGTCGTTGGTAGCGGTCAGCAGGGTGTCGGCAATACCGCTCATGAGTTCAATATAAAACCGCTTCATTTCAAAAACCTCCATATCCTTCGTCCAAAGGTCGATTTTCAGCGTGCCGCGGTGGTAATGGTCCCACACGCCGATCGCGATGGCGCGCGTGTCATTAATGCCCTCGTTCGGGTTGTCGGTCGCGTCCCAAAAGATCTTTTCAGGTATATTTTTGTCGTCTAGTTCAACGGTGAAATGGATTTCTGACTTCTTCATTATTGAGGTGTTAATTTTTACAAAAGTAAGGAAAACTCACTTACCTACCTGGCTAAACACTTTTTTGAGCAAATCGGTCACCCGCGCGCCCGGATTCTCCCGGATTTTCTTTTCCTCCTGCGCAATGAGCAAGTACAGGCCGTCGATGGTTTTTTGCGTGGCGTATTCTTTCAAATTGGGATTAACCTTTTTGACGAGGGGCAGCTGGTTGTAAGTATTCACAATATCACCATAATATTGCGTCGCCTTGTTGAGATTCAACGTGCTGTCTACCACGGGAAAGAATGCCTTGAAGAGCTCATCGTTCGTGCTTTTTTTCAGATACTGGGTAGCAGCGTCGTCCTGGCCTTTGAGAATACTGAGTGCGTCGGGCACGGTCATGGACGTGATGGCTTTAAAAAAGATCGGTTTGGACTTCTTGGCCGCATCTTCCGCCGCGCGGTTGAGGGATAATGTAAATTTATCGACCTGCTCGCCAAGCCCCATTTTGCGGAGTGTTTCGGCCACTTTCTGCGCTTCGGGCGGCACCGCGATCTTGATCAGTTCGTTTTTGAAGAACCCGTCCACCTTCGAGGCGGAATCGGAACCGTTGCTGATGCCCACGTTCAACGCCTCTTTCAGGCCCTGAACGATCTCATTTTCACTGAGTCCACCGCTTTTGCCGCCCACTTTCTCGAGGACTTTGCCCAGATTGAACTGTGCCTGGGAAGTGTGTGCCAAAACGAGCCAAAACAGCGTAAACGAAAGGATTTTGTATTTCATTACAATAGAGTTTGTTAATATTTCACTACGGTTCAAACGTACTCAATAACGATTAATTTTACTTATTTTTGGAAAAATAACGGTCCCTTTTAACCTGTTTCGAACCTATGATTTCCTCTGCCAGAGCTGAAATAATCACCATCGGTGACGAGATCCTTTTCGGTCAGATCGTCGATACGAACACCCAATGGATTGGCACCCAACTGACTGATATCGGCATCCGTCCGGTACGCAAAACATCGGTCGGTGACCAAAGGCAGGACATTCTGGACGCGTTCAAACAGGCCAGCGAGCGGGTGAACGTCGTGATCGTCACCGGCGGCCTCGGCCCCACGCGTGACGACATTACGAAACACACCTTCTGCGAATACTTCGGCACAGAGCTGGAAATCAACCAGGAGGCACTGGCGCTTGTTACGGAGTTTTTCGCAAAACGCGGCCGCACCATGACCGAGCTGAACATCCAGCAGGCAGCGCTCCCCAAAAACTGTACCTACATTCCCAACCTGTGGGGCACGGCCCCGGGCATGTGGTTCGAGAAGGACGGGGTGATTTACGTATCGCTGCCCGGCGTGCCGTTTGAAATGAAAAACCTGATGGAGTTCGAGATCCTGCCGAGGCTGAAAGCACGGTTTTCGACCCATATTATCCAGCATAAACAAATCCGCACGATCGGGATCGGCGAATCGTTTCTGGCGGAAAAAATCGCCGCCTGGGAAGATGCCCTGCCGGAACATATCAAACTGGCCTATCTGCCGCATTTCGGGCAGGTGAAGCTCAGGCTCACCGGCACCGGCACGGACCAGGCTGTGCTCGACAGTGAATTAAATGCGCAGGTCGCCTTGGTGCTGCCGCTGATCGAAGAATATGTTTTCGGCTTCGATTCGGACGAACTGGAAACGATTATCGGCACTTTGCTTATGCAGAACAATGCCACCGTAGGCACCGCCGAAAGCTGCACGGGCGGCTATGTAGCCAACCAGATCACGAGCGTTTCCGGCTCCTCGCGCTACTACGAAGGCTCGGTGGTGAGTTACAGCAACGCCGTTAAAATGAGCGTGCTGGGCGTTTCGCCGGCAACCCTCGAAGCATTCGGCGCGGTGAGCGAACAAACGGCCCGCGAAATGGCGGAAGGCGCACGCCGCGTGCTCAACACCACTTTTGCCATCTCCACCACGGGCATCGCCGGCCCCGACGGCGGCACGCCCGAAAAGCCGGTAGGCACCGTGTGGATCGCCTGCGCAACGCCCGAGGAGACATTTACACAGCTGCTGACTTTAAGGAACAACAGAAAAATCAATATCGAACTAACCTGCTCTTATGCCCTTAACCTTTTGAGAAAAAGCATTTTGAAAGCTACACTCGCGGTAAAAGGCTGAACGAAGATCAGAACGGGTAAGGCAACAAAAGCATGTTTTCCTTACCTTCGAAAAAACAGGAATATGAAAGTAATTGAAATGGTAATGCCTCCGATGGGGGAAAGCATCATGGAATGCACCGTGCTTCACCTGCTTGTAGAAACAGGGGCGAAGGTGCGTATCGATGATTCCATTCTGGAAGTGGCAACCGATAAAGTAGATACCGAAGTCCCATGCCCCTACGACGGCACGCTCGTGAAATGGCTTGTGGAAGTGAACGACGTGGTGCCGATCGGTAGCGCGGTAGCACAAATAGAGGTAGCCGACGATGTGGTGGCCCTCGAAACCGAAACGCCCCCGCTGGCGGCCGTGGAAGAAGAGGCGGACGTTGCAGAAACGGCCGCATTGCTCGAAAAGGATTTTCAAACGGCCGTGACGCGCACCGCCGAGCCTGCTTATGAATATGCCCCGGCCCATGGCGAAGTAAATTCGTTTTACTCGCCGCTCGTGCTCAGCATTGCGCGCGAGGAGCATATCCCGGTGGATGAACTGAAAGTCATTAAAGGAAGCGGCCTCGAAAACCGGGTGACGAAGGACGATATTTTATCCTATGTCGAACATCGCCGCAAAAAAGGTGTGAACGTTACGCCGGCCGCTGTTCCGGCGACTTCGCTGAACGGCAGCAACGAAATCATCGAAATGGACCGTATGCGGAAAATGATCTCGCAGCGGATGGTCGATTCGAAACGCATTTCGGCGCACGTAACATCATTCATCGAAACCGACATGACGCCCGTGGTAGGCTGGCGGGAGCATGTGAAGGCCGAATACCGGAAAAAAACCGGCGACAGTATTACATTCACGCCGATCCTGATCGAGGCCGTTGCCAAAGCCATTCAAGATTACCCGCTGATCAACATTTCGGTGGAAGGCGACAAGATTATCAAAAAGAAAGACATTAATATAGGAATGGCCGTAGCATTGCCGGACGGTAACCTGATTGTGCCGGTAATCCACAATGCCGACCGTTACGACCTGCCCGGCCTCGCCCGCAAAGTGAACGACCTCGCCAAGCGTGCCCGCGAAAACCGCCTGAAAGCCGACGACCTCGCCGGGGGCACCTACACCGTTTCGAACATCGGCGCATTTTCCAACCTCATGGGCACGCCGATTATCGTACAACCGCAGGTGGCGATCATGGCATTCGGTGCGATAAAGAAAAAACCGGCGGTGATAGAAACGCCGCAGGGCGACCTGATCGGCATCCGCAGCATGATGTTTGTCTCGCATTCGTACGACCACCGGGTGGTAGATGGCTCGCTGGGTGGCCTGTTCCTGAAACGCGTAAACGATTACCTCGAAAACTTCGACATTAGCCGAACCATTATCTGATGCTGAGATTGACCCTGGACATGGACGATGTGCTGGCGAACACCCACGAAAAGCTCGTCGACATTGTTCTCGCCGACTTTTCGACCACATTGAACAGACCGGATTTCCAGACAAAGGGCTTGCGGGAACTGCTGCATCCGAAACAGCTTTCGAAGCTGCACAAGATCATGGACTCACCCGGTTTTTTCGCGGATATCAAAGTGAAGGACGACGCCGTGGAGACGGTTCACAAGCTTTCCAAATATTACGAACTGTTTGTGGCCACCGCGTGCATGGAATTCCCTAACTCCTTCCGCGATAAGTTCGACTGGTTGAAAAAGCATTTCCCATTTATCCCGTGGACGAATGTAGTTTTCTGTGGGTATAAAAGCATTATCCAGTCCGATTACCTGATCGACGACCACGTGCGCAATCTGGCGGCGTTCAAAGGCAAAGGCATTCTTTTTTCATCCCCGCATAATCTTCGCGAAACGGCCTATCAGCGCGTTTCGAGCTGGAAGGAAGTGTCGGAACTATTTTTGCACAGCGTATGAAACTGTTACTGATCGAGGACGAACCAAAAACATTGCAGTCGATACGGCAAGGGCTGGAAGAGAACGGCTATGAAGTGGACATTGCTTACGACGGGTTGATCGGTAAACAATTGGCACGAGGCAATGTTTACCAACTCATTATCAGCGACATCATCATCCCGGGCATTAACGGGATCGAACTTTGCCGGGAGATCCGCAGCTGGGGCGACGAAACGCCGATCCTGATGCTGACAGCCCTTGGCACGACGGACGATAAGGTGACGGGCCTCGACGCAGGCGCGGACGATTACCTGGTCAAACCATTCGAATTCAAAGAACTTCTCGCACGCGTACGCGCACTCACGAAGCGCGGCACCACGGTTTCGCACACCGCCCAGGTATTGCGCTTTGCCGACCTGGAAGTTTCGCTCGATGCGAAAACTGTTTATCGATCGGGGAACAAGATTAATCTGACGGCGCGCGAATTCAATTTGCTGGTGTATCTCATCCGCAACCAGGGGCGCGTTATTTCGAAGGTCGAGATAGCGGAGCAGGTCTGGGACATTGGATTCGACACCGGCACCAATGTAATTGAAGTATATGTAAATTACCTTCGCAAGAAGATTGACAAGGATTACCCGGTAAAGCTCATCCACACGCAATTCGGGATGGGCTATGTGCTCAAAGTGGAATAAACTATGCAAATACGTACCCGACTTACGGTTCAGTTTTCCCTGCTGGTAAGCGGTATTTTGCTGGTCACCTTTCTGGCCGTCTATTTTTTTACCTATTATAATGTAACGGAGGATTTTTACGACCGCCTCCGCTCGAAGGCCAAGTCGCAGGCGGAGCTTTTGCTGAAAGTGCAGGTGCCGCTCATCAATGCCGAAGTCCTCAAAGCACTCGACGAAACCAACCGCGACCTCATTTACGACGAGAATATCTTCATTTTCGACGAAAAAAACCGCCTCATTTACAGCAACTCCACCACCCCGCAATTCAAGGCGCTGCACGTGTCCAACTACTGGCTCGATGAGATCCGCAAGGCAGGACAGATTCGCTACGACGATGGTGATTACAAAGTGGTAGGCCTTTATTACAAATATCCCTTTAATAGAGCCGTGGTAATGCTTGGTGCGAAGGACTTGTACGGCCAGGCCAACCTCTCGAACCTGAAAACGCTGCTGACGGTCCTCTACCTGATTGTGACGTTCGTGGTGGCGATTGTGGGGTGGATCTTCTCCAAGCGCGCATTGCGGCCTATTTCGAAGGTAATGAATGCCGTGGAAGGCATTTTACCCCAAAAGCTCGATACGCGGCTGAATGTGCCGAACCAGAAAGACGAGATCGGTCGATTAACTGTGACATTCAACAAGCTGCTCGACCGCATTGAAACGGCTTTTCAAATGCAGAAAATCTTTGTCGCGAATGTTTCCCACGAGCTTAAAAACCCGCTCACGAAGATCAAATCGCAGCTGGAAGTGAGCATGCTGAAAGAGCGGAACCCGTACGAATACCAAATGACGATCCGCTCGGTGCTGGAAGACATTCAGGAACTCGGGCAGCTCTCGAATACCTTGCTTGAACTCGCCAAAGTGAGCGAAGATCAGCGTGACCTGCTCACGGAAGTCATCCGCGTCGACGACCTGCTGCTCGACTGCCGCATGACGCTCGCGCAAGCGAACCCCGTCTACAACATCCAGCTCAACTTCGACGAGCTCCCCGAGGACGACACCTGGCTGGAAATAACCGGCAACTCCACCCTGCTGAAAACCGCGTTTCTGAACCTGATGGACAACGCCTGCAAGTTCTCCGACGACAATGCCGTGAGTGTTTGCCTGCACCCGTCGCGTGCGCAGCTCGGCCTATCGTTTTCGGATCATGGTAAAGGCATTCCGGAGAAAGACAAGAGCTTGGTTTTTCAACCTTTCTACCGCAGCGACAACACGGCAAACATCAAAGGTTACGGCATCGGCCTCTCGCTGGTAGAGCGCATTGTGAAGCTGCACAATGGCAGTGTGAACATTCAATCCAACGTTCCTAAGGGCACCACGTTCCGATTAAATTTTTTGCGCCTTTAAGCAAATTCTAACTTTTTATTAACGCCTTTCTAAGTATTGTTGATCTTATTTGTAATGTCGACAGCGAGGAACTCAACCCGCAAGTTGCATTTCAAAGGATTTCATTTTTTGTGGTGTTAATAAGCAGATTGGCAGGCGTCTCTCACGTCTGCCAATTTTTTTGCTGTTGGTTCAAAACGTTTACGGGTAATCAAAAAAGCCCCTCGTCCGATGGACAAGGGGCTTTCAATATCATCTCAGTACACTAGTGCTTCTTTCGAATTTCAATAATCTTCAACTTGTTCAGCACCTTGATTACCGGGTAAGTCGGGTCGATTTCGAACCATCTTGAGCCGAAATTGATGGAATTCGGACGTTTGTGGTGGTTGTTCTGGAAAAGCTCGCCCATCATCAGGAAATCGAAGATCAGGGAGTTTTTAGATTTATCGTCGTTATCGAAGTTCTGGTAGCCATATTTGTGTCCGCTCCAGTTTACGATCGCTCCGTGGATCGGGCCCATCAGGAAGTGGATCGGCAACAGGAAGAAGAATGCCCAGTGCATATCCAGGTAAATATAGGCCAGCACGTAAAATACGATGTACAAAATGCCCCAGCCAGCTCTTGAAATCCATGAATCACCCAATTTCTCGATCAGTCTCCATTCCGGATAATTACGTTCGAAACGGTTTTCGATGGCACGCTTGCGGTTCAGTACGGCATTGTAAATGTTTTTAGTCTCCCACATCATCGTAAAAACATTCTTTGTGTGGTGCGGAGAATGCGGGTCTTTATCGGTATCGCTGAAAGCATGGTGCATGCGGTGCAGGATCGCGTAGGCACGGGGGCTCAGGTACGACGAACCTTGTGAAACGTAGGTTAGCAAATAGAAGAACCGTTCCCAGGGCTTGCTCATTATGAACATTTTATGAGCAGAATAGCGATGCAGGAAGAAGGTTTGACAGAATAGTGACAAATACCAATGTACAACAAATACAATGAGAACTATATACATGGAACGGTGTAATATTTAAAATGCTGAACTTTGTACAAAAGTAAGTGCCAGAGGTTAGAAAACCGAAATTTCCCAAACTAAATTTGGAATAAAGCCATAACCCTCAGCGCCATTAGGCCGCCCCTGCGCTACTCGATCATGAACGCGTAACTGAGCAGGTTCGCGCCCATTTGCAAGGCTTTCCGGCGCATTTCTTCGGGGTCGTTGTACACGCTCTGGTCTTCCCAGCCATTCCCGAGGTCGGTTTCGAAGCTGTAATAGCACACCAGCCGTCCCTGCCAGATCAGCCCGAAGCCCTGCGGCTGCTTGCCGTCATGCTCGTGGACCTTCGGCAGACCGTCGGGAAACTTGTACTTCATATTGTAAATCTGATGATCGTACGGCAGCTCGACGAACGATAGTTCTGGAAAGACCTTCTTCATTTCCCGGCGAATAAACTGGTCGAGGCCGTAGTTGTCGTCCACATGTAAAAAGCCGCCCGAAAGCAGGTAATTCCGCAAATTCTGGGCTTCGGCATCGCTGAAAACCACATTGCCGTGGCCGGTCATGTGCACGAACGGGTAAGAGAAAATATCCGGGCTGCCCACTTCCACCACATCCTCCACGGGATTGAGGTTCATTTTCAACTCCGCGTTACAGAACTTGATCAGGTTCGGCAGCGACGTCTTGTTGGCATACCAGTCCCCGCCCCCGCCGTATTTCAGCTTGGCGATTTTGAGCGACGACTGCCCAAACGACGATACAATCGAGGCACAGAGTAATAAAGCGATAACGACGAGTCGGGCGTTCATGTTAATGAGTGAATGAGTGAATGTGTGAATGAGTGAATGAGTGAATTTTCAATGATTGAATGATTGAATGATGAATTTCGAGTGATTGAATGACCGAATGATGAATTTCGACTGAGTACATGGGTTTTTACCAACGTAAGTAAGAGACGTACAGATTCTGACCTATTCAATCATTCAGTCATTCAGTCATTCACTCATTCACTCATTCACCCATTCACTCATTCACTCATTCCCCGTCCCACGGCGGCTCATTCACTCATTACAAAACCTGCGCCAAATTCACCGCGTGGCAGCCTGCTACGGCGGCGGTTTCGGTGCGGAGGCGGGTTGGGCCTAGTGATACGGTTTGAAAACCGGCTTGCAGGGCCAGCTCCACTTCCTTCGGGCTGAAATCGCCTTCGGGGCCGATGAGCAATGTGGTGTCGGCGCCTTTTTTTATTTTACTAAAAACGTGTTCCACCGTATTTTGTTCGGGCACGTAGGCGATGAGTCGCACCTCGTCGCCCGCATTTTTAATAAACGGCTCGTACTTGTTATTTACTGTAATGACCGGCATATAAAATTGCTGCGATTGTTTCATAGCCGCCGCCGCGATGCGGTTCAGGCGGGTGAGGTTCACAACGCGGTTGAGCGTTTCGGGATTGGTGTGCTCGGTCACCACGAAATCAATGCGCTCCACGCCTATTTCCGTCATTTTTTCCACCATCCATTCGTTCCGCTCGGCTTTGCGCGTGGGCGCGATCGCCATATGAACGGCAAATGGCCTGCGCTCGGCAGTTTTCGATTCGATCACCTCATATCCTACCCTTCGTCCCTGGATGTTGAGCCGGCATTTTTGAAGCAGGCCTTTCCCATTGGTGACCTGGATAATATCACCCGAGCCAAGCCTTAAAACCTTCGAACTGTGCCTTGCTTCCTCCTCGTCGAGTTCAAAAATGTGAGGGTCAGGCTGGTAAAATAAATGCATTATTCCAATATTGTGATGTGGTTACCAAAAGCCGCGGGGGCATTCAAAAATATACAAAATATCCGCAAACTCCCAAAATATACGATCCCCTCATAGTTCTATCGGTGCGCTATTACGCCATACCGGGTTTATTGGACATTACTGTTATTTTATAGTTTCAAAGGCATATTTGAAACCTCTTTTGCCTATTTTAGCAAAAATTTTCCGCGAAACAGGCATTTTTGAAACCGGCGGATTTTATTAGAATAATACATCTTTTACTGACAATACTACCACGAACGCAATAATATTTTGCGGAAGGTTAATTTTTCCTAACATTTATTTTTTGTAAATACATTTTTGCATTAATATTGTGCCGTTATAATTATTCGTCACCACTTTATCTAGTACTATTATGTCAAAGTCCAAGCTGGAATATATTTGGTTGGATGGCTACAAGCCGACCCAAAGTTTACGCAGCAAAACCAAAATTGAAAACGATTTTAGTGGAAAACTGGAAGATTGCGCAATGTGGTCGTTTGATGGCTCATCTACCGAGCAGGCTCCCGGCGGTTCTTCCGACTGTTTGCTGAAACCTGTTTACATTATTCCTGATCCACAGCGTAAAAATGGCTACCTGGTAATGTGCGAGGTATTGAACGCTGACGGAACCCCTCACGAATCAAACGGTCGTGCCACTATCGAAGACGACGATAACGACTTCTGGTTCGGATTTGAACAAGAATATTTCCTTTGGGACAACGACACTAACAAACCGCTTGGCTTCCCTGCAAACGGTTACCCGGCTCCGCAAGGACCATACTACTGCTCCGTTGGCGCGAAAAACGCTTTCGGTCGCGAGATCATCGAAGAGCACCTTGACGTTTGCCTCGACGCAGGTCTGAACGTAGAAGGTATCAATGCAGAGGTTGCTGCTGGTCAGTGGGAATTCCAGATCTTCGCGAAAGGTGCGAAAGAAGCTGGCGACCAGATCTGGCTCGGCCGTTACCTGCTCGAAAGAATCGGTGAAAAATACGGTGTATCCATCAACTGGCACTGCAAGCCGCTTGGCGACCTCGACTGGAACGGTTCAGGTATGCACGCCAACTTCTCAAACGGTGTTTTGAGAACTGCCGGAAGCAAAGCTACTTTCGACAAAATTTGTGAAGCATTCCGTCCGGTTGTGAAAGAGCACATCGACGTTTACGGTGCTGACAACCACCTCCGTCTGACTGGAAAGCACGAAACTGCTTCTATCCACGATTTCAGCTACGGCGTTTCCGACCGTGGTGCTTCTATCCGTATCCCTGTTCTTGTTCCTCAAAAAGGATGGAGCGGATACCTCGAAGACCGTCGTCCAAACTCTGCTGCTGATCCTTACAAAGTGGCAGCTCGTATTATCAAGACTGTTAAATCTGCTATCTAATCCGCAGAACGACCATATTAATGCAAAACGGCCACCCAAAAGGTGGCCGTTTTTATGTTGTACGTCACAACCATTTCAAATGGTTCGTCCGATCAATCTTCATCCTCGCTACCCGTGAACGAGAATAAGGTCGGATCGAGCTCCACCTTGCCTGCTGTATAAGCTTCGATAAAGTCGCTGATCACCTTGTCGTTGATCTCCGTTTTATTGAGTCCTACTTCCAGGCCGACACCGTACTCGAACTTGTCGTCGATTTCCACATGCTCGCGGACGGTGATCTCCTCGTTCTCTTCGATTTCCTCGATAAACTCGGTAAGCAAAAGCTCTGCCTCGTCTTCCTGTTCCTCGCTGATCTTATAGTTGGCGGGGCGCTCGTCCTGGGAAATGTAGTTAGGCATTTCCTTTTTGAGCCTTTCCAATGCTTCGTCGTAGACGAGCGTGGAGTGATGCAGGCGCAGCGTGTAAATGAGTGCGTCGAAGATCACCTCCTGGTTTTTGTACGTGCCAACAAACTGCACGTGCGCATGCTCGTTGTTATCGTCGTCGTCCTCAAACTCGTCCTCTACATATATAAAGTTCGAATTCTCGGCTTTGCATTCCTCTTTAAGCAGCGCGATTTCTTCTGGATCAAATCCCGGATTCATATTCTCTTTTATTGGTTTCAATTACAAAACTACTCCAAAAATAACATTTCGCGGTATTTTGCCAACGGCCAGTCTTCATCGTCGATCAACAATTCGAGCTTGTCCACGTGGTACCGGATCTCATCAAAATGCCCCTTCACCTCCGAACCGTAGCATTTGGCCCGCTCGAAAAGGTCTTCCAGGTTGTTCGCTTTTTTGCGGCTTTCGGTCATTTCGTGCACCAGCTTCTTGATCACCACCACGTGCGACGAAATGTCGCGGATGATTTCCTTGATCGGCTCGGCCTCTTCGAGCATTTCGAGGTCGGTGAGCGAGCGGGCCGTTTGGGCGAGTTTGAACTGGTATTTCACCACCGTCGACACAATGTGGTTTAGGGCAAGATCGCCGATCACGCGCGATTCGATCTGCAACTTCTTTACATAATTTTCCAGCTCGATCTCGTAGCGCGCATGCAGCTCGCGGGAGCTCAGCACGCCGGTTCTTTCGAAAACGGCAATGGTGTGATCCGTTTTATAGGCATACAATGCGTCGTAAGTCTCGCGGATGTTGCTTAGGCCGCGTTTCGCAGCCTCTTCGATCCACTCGTCGGAATAGCCGTTGCCTTCAAAAAGAATGTTTTTTGATTCCAGGAAATAGCGTTTCAGGATTTCTACCGTCGCCACTTTCTTTTCTTCTCCTGCCGCCAGGCGTTCGTCCATCTCCTTCTTGAAATCGAGCAGCTGGTTGGCCACAATCGTGTTCAGGATAATCATCGGCGAAGCGCTGTTCTGAGAACTGCCCACAGCCCGGTATTCGAACTTATTACCCGTAAAACAGAATGGCGAAGTCCGGTTGCGGTCGGTATTGTCGCGTTGGAGGTTCGGAATGCGGGTTATGCCCAGTTTGTAGTAAAAGTTTTCGCCTTTTTCGAGCGTAATCTCTCCTTTGTTAACCAGTTCTTCGAGCATCGACGTCAGATCGCCGCCCAGGAATACCGACACAATCGACGGCGGCGCTTCGTTCGCGCCCAGGCGGTGCTCGTTTCCAGCGGATGAAATCGACGCGCGTAGCAGGTCCGCATGATCGTGAACCGCTTTCACGACATTCATCAGGAACGTCAGGAAGCGCAGGTTTTCTTTGGGTTTCGAAGTCGGGGCGAGCAGATTAATGCCTGTGTCCGTAGACAGCGACCAGTTGTTGTGCTTTCCGCTGCCATTAATGCCTGCAAATGGTTTTTCATGGAAAAGCACCTGGAAATTATGCTTATCGCCTACTTTTTGCATCAAATCCATCAGCAATGCATTGTGGTCGATCGCGAGGTTCACTTCTTCGAACGTCGGCGCGCATTCAAACTGGCCGGGCGCTACCTCGTTGTGGCGGGTGCGGACCGGGATGCCCAATTTCAATGCCTCGAATTCGAAATCCACCATGAATGCATTCACACGCGGCGAGATTGACCCAAAATAGTGGTCGTCGAGCTGCTGGCCGCGGGCGGGATTATGCCCGAACACCGTCCGGCCGGACATGAGCAAGTCCGGACGTGCGTAATACAATGCTTTATCCACCAAAAAATACTCCTGCTCGATACCAAGCGTAGGCGTCACTTTCGAAACATCGCGGTTGAAAAACTGGCAAACACCCGTGGCAGCCTTGTCGAGCATCATCAGCGAGCGCAGCAGCGGCGCTTTGTAATCAAGCGCTTCGCCATTGTAGGAAATGAATACTGAAGGGATACACAACGTTTTTCCGCCGGCGCCATTATCCATCAGAAATGCGGGCGAACTGGGGTCCCAGCCGGTGTAGCCGCGCGCCTCGAATGTCGCGCGCAAGCCGCCGCTCGGGAACGAGGAAGCATCCGGCTCCTGCTGCACCAATGCGCTGCCTTTGAACTTCTCTACCGCTTTACCGTCGATGGTTAGGTCAAAAAACGAATCGTGTTTTTCGGCCGTGGTGCCTGTGAGGGGCTGAAACCAGTGCGTATAATGCGTAGCGCCTTTGGAAATGGCCCACGATTTCATGGCCGCGGCAACCTCCTCGGCCACTTCGCGGTCGATCGTCGAGCCGGAACGGATCGCATTGGAAATTTTGGTATAAGCCTCTGCCGAAAGCAGGGTTTTCATTACATCATCACTGAATGTATTGCTGCCATAAAGGTCGGCTACTTTTTCTGTGGGAGGGGTCAAAACAGGCGAGACGCGGCCTTGCGCGATCTCAAAAGCTTTGGAACGAAACGTCATGTATTTATTGATTTATATTAATTCTCCTCAAAATTATTTATTTACCATTACGAACAACAATTCGCTTCCAGATTTTCACAATAGCTGCCCAACGGTTACCACAGGTTAACGCATTTTTAAGAACTTTGCAAATTGTTCAAAGACACCAATGCGTAAGAGATTAGAATTTATCGCCTTGTACGGGCTGGCCTGGGTCGTTATCTTCCAGTTTTTCCGGGTCATTTTCCTGGCATACCATTATAAAAAGGCCCTCGAACTGCCTTGCTCGCTATGGGTTGCCAGCGCGGGCCACGGGCTGCCGATGGACATTTCCTTCGCCGCATACATTCTCGCGATCCCGACATTGCTCCTGATTTTCACCGGCCGGCGCTGGGAATGGTACCGCAAAACAATGTCCGTATATACCGCAGTGGTCGTAACGCTCATCACGCTGCTCACGGTGATCGACCTGGAACTGTTCCGCGCGTGGGGTTTCCGCATTGATGCGACCTCGCTGCATTACCTCGAAACGCCCGCCGAGGCCATGGCATCCATGGGCGCCGCGCCGGTGGTGCCGCTGGTCATCCTGCTGATTGTGCTCCTTTTTGGCGTGAACCGGCTTCTACAAACCATCATCCGTCGGACCGCCGGACTTTTCCGACAGGTGGCGCATATAGTGGTGATACCGGCATTCCTGGTCATTGCCGGCAGCCTTATTATTCCTATTCGCGGCGGTTTCCAGCTCGCGCCTATGAATGAAAGCGCCGTGTTTTTCAGTGATAAGAGTTTTGCCAATTACGCAGCCGTGAATGTACCCTGGAATTATACGCGTTCGCTGATTAGCCAGGGTTATTCCAATAAAAATCCATTCAAATACACGGAGGACGCCGAAGCAAATGAGATCGTGGCTGACCTGTACCGGCCCGGCGGTGCTACCCGGCAGGTGATCGACACGACAGGCAAAAAGAATGTGCTTGTCATTATCTGGGAGAGTTTTACGTCGAAAGCCGTGGGGTCGCTGGGAGGAATAAGCGGTGTCACGCCCGAATTTGACCGCATTTCGAAGGAAGGACTGTTATTTACCAACATATACGCCAGCGGCAACCGCAGCGACAAAGGCATGGTAGCGATTTTGAGCGGTTACCCGGCACAGCCCACCGCTTCTATCATTAAAATACCCAAAAAAACGGCCTCGCTGCCCTCCTTACCGACTATTTTTAAGAATAACGGCTGGAAAACCTCCTTCTATTACGGCGGAGAAACCGAGTTTGCCAATATGAAGTCCTACTTCCTGCAACAGGGCTTCGACCGGATTGTGGATATCAACGATTTCGATTCCAAGGACATGAATTCCAAATGGGGCGCGCACGACCACGTCGTTTTCAAAAGGCTGCTGAACGACCTGGACCGGGAAAAAGAACCGTTCTTCTCGACCATGTTCACATTGAGCAGCCACGAGCCCTTCGAAGTGCCGACTAAAACGGCCATACCCGGCAACGATCCCGAGCATTTGTTCCTGAACGCATTACATTATACCGACGAGTCCCTCAGCGCATTCCTCCGCGAGGCCAAAACCAAATCATGGTGGGGCAACACGCTCGTGGTCATCATCGCCGACCACGGCCACCCATTGCCTGAAACGCGGAAAGACAAGCCTTCGGAATTCCACATTCCCATGCTTTGGCTCGGCGGCGCGCTTGCGGCCGCGCCCTCGCGCGTGGATACGCTCGCCTCGCAAACCGACCTCGCGGCCACGCTGCTGAACCAAATGCGGTTGCCCTCCGGAACTTTTGTGTGGAGTAACGACATTTTCAAACAAGGCCGCCACGATTTTGCCTATTTCGCATTCAATAACGGCCTGGGCTGGATGCGTCCGAACGGGTTCACCGTCCGGGACAACATCGGCGGGAACATTACCGAGAAAAATGGCGCATTATCCGCACAGGAAGAGGGCCTTGCAAAAGCCTACCTGCAATCTTCTTTCGCAGATTATTTAAAGCGTTGATCATAAAGCTGTAATTTTGCAGGATATTTCAAAACAATGAAGAAAGTCGCTTTTTATACATTAGGGTGCAAGCTGAACTACTCGGAGAGCTCTTCCATCGGACGGATGTTCGAGGATAAGGGGTATACCAAAGTAGAATTCAACGAAAACCCGGACATTTTTATCATCAACACCTGCTCGGTAACCGAGAATGCGGATAAGAAATGCCGCAAAATCGTACGCGAGGCCCAGAAAATCAATGCGGACGGATACGTGGCGATCATTGGCTGCTATGCCCAGCTGAAACCGAAAGAGATTTCCGAGATTCCGGGGGTGGATGCGGTTTTGGGCGCTGCCGAGAAATTCAGGCTTGTCGAACTGATCGATACATTCGAGAAAGCCCCCTCGGGCCAGCCCGCGCAGGTGATCGCCTCGACGATCGACCATGCGGTGGAATACCACACGTCCTACTCGCTCAACGACCGCACGCGCACATTCCTGAAAGTGCAGGACGGCTGCGACTACCCGTGCGCCTATTGCACGATCCCACTCGCACGGGGCAAGAGCCGGTCGGATAGCATCGAAAACATCGTGAAAGCCGCCCGCGACATTGCTGCGCGGGACGTTAAGGAAATCGTGCTTACGGGTGTGAATATCGGCGATTTCGGGCTGCGGAATGGCGTGCGCGAGGAAACTTTCCTGGACCTGGTGAAGGCATTGGATGAGGTGGAAGGCATTGAACGCTTCCGCATTTCGTCCATTGAACCCAATTTACTGACCGACGAAATCATTGAATTTGTAGCGCAATCCAAACGTTTCGCGCCGCATTTCCATATTCCGCTGCAATCGGGCTCGAACAAGGTTTTGGGACTGATGAAGCGCCGCTACAAACGCGAGCTCTATACCGAGCGCGTGGCAAAAATCAAATCGCTCATGCCCGACTGCTGCATTGGCGTGGACGTGATCGTAGGCCACCCGGGCGAAACGAAAGAGCTTTTTGAAGAAACCTACCACTTCCTGAATGAACTGGAAGTGTCGTACCTGCACGTATTCACCTACTCCGAGCGCGAAAACACGGCCGCATTAGCCATCCGCCCGATCGTCAACAAAGGCGAACGCGCTGAACGCTCGAAAATGCTGCACATTTTGTCCGACAAAAAGAAGCGCTTTTTCTACGAAACGCAGATCGGCAAGGAAGGCAAAGTATTGTTTGAAGATGAGGTGCAGAACGGCCAGATGCTCGGCTTCACAGGGAATTACGTGCGCGTGGCCGTGAAATACGACCCGCTGCTGATTAACGAAACAAAAGAAGTGCGCTACGACCACATCAATGCGGAAGGCCTGATGGAAGTCACTGAAATACACGAAGAGATATTAACGCACTAATCAATTCAAGTCTTATAAAATGTAGAAAGCCCGACCAATTGGCCGGGCTTCTGCATTTATTCTTATAGTTTAGATTAAGCCTCTACAAGGAACTCGTCGTGCTGGCTAACATCCAGACCAGCCTTCTCATCTTGCTCCGATACACGAAGCGGAAGGATCAGATCCGTCAGTTTCAGCAGCAGGAATGAACCTGCGAATGCGAATGCCGACACGCCTACCAATGCAATCACGTGGTTAATGAACAGCTTGGTTTCGCCAAATGCAAGACCCTGATCCGTTACCAGTGAGTTAACACCGCTCGTTGCGAAAATACCGGTCATTAGCATACCTACCATACCACCTACACCATGGCAAGGGAATACGTCGAGTGTATCATCCAAAGTGGAGCGGGTGCGAAGGTGAGCAATGTAGTTGGAGATGATCGCAGCAACGGTACCGATAAACAACGATGCCGGAACTGTTACAAAACCGGCAGCAGGTGTAATCGCTACCAAACCTACCACAGCACCGATACAGAAGCCGAGTGCCGAAACTTTCTTGCCTTTTGCAGCATCAAACAAAACCCAGGCCAAACCAGCCGCACCGGCAGCAGTGTTGGTAGTTGCGAATGCTGAAACGGCCAATGGAGAAGCGGTAAGTGCAGAACCGGCGTTGAAACCGAACCATCCGAACCACAGCAAACCGGTTCCGAGCAATACGAAAGGAATGTTTGCAGGAGGAAGCACGTGATCATCGAGGAGCGACTTGCGGCGTTTCAGGTAAAGCGCACCGGCCAAAGCAGCCCAGCCCGCAGACATATGCACCACGGTACCGCCGGCAAAGTCAAGCACACCCATTTTGAAAAGCAAGCCATCCGCATGCCAAGTCATGTGAGCCAGCGGCGAGTAGATGAACACACAGAAAAGAATGATGAAAAGAACGTAAGAGCGGAAATTGATACGCTCAGCCATTGAACCGGTTACGAGCGCGGGAGTGATTACCGCGAACTTCAACTGGAACATTGCAAACAATGCGAAAGGAATGGTTCCCCAAACCGGACCGTCCAACACACCTTTGAACATGAAGTGCGTGGTAGGGTCACCGACGAAACCGCCAATGTCGTCACCAAATGCAAGGCTGAAACCGAAAACCACCCATATCACACTGATTACACCCATCGCGATGAAGCTCTGGAGCATCGTGGAGATGACATTTTTGGTGCTAACCATTCCTCCGTAGAAGTACGCCAGACCCGGGGTCATGAGCAATACCAGCGCGGCTGAAACGAGCATCCAAGCAGTGTCGCCGGAATTGATGCCCTCCGTCGCGATCTGCGTCGGGACATTTGGGATGAAGGCACCGAGGATGCTGATTACCAGGAGAATAATCAGTGGGATAAAGTTACGTTTTTCCATTGTAGTAAATTATTGTTATTGTAATTAGATTAAGAAGGTATTCGTGTGAAATGCGATGTGTCGTGTTTTAGAATTTATAAATGAATGCTAATCCGAATGTAGTCTGGCTGTTCTTGGTCCAGCCGCCCTCCGAATCCTCGAACTGCTGCGCTTCGCCCGATCCGCTCAGCTTGGGATAGGCATCCAGGCGGAACTCAGGTTTCACGAGAATGTGTCCGTCGGCCAGGTTAATGTTGCCGGTAAGCGTTACCGAGTTTACTTTGGTTCCTGTTTTCGCTGCGGTGAGCAGGCCTCTTACGCCGCTGTCGTTGTTAAAGTATTCGTAACGGGCACCGATTCCGAAGTTTTCCGTGATGGCCGTGTTGGCATACACCGCAACGCCACCCCATGTTTCAGTTTTAAGAGGACCACCTGCACCCTGGAAATCGCCTTTTTGAGATCCGTAAGCGGCATTCAGACCCAAAAGGAATTTTTCGCTCACCTGGAAGCTCGTGGTTAGGTCGAACACCTGGTAGAAACCGTCGGGCTGCTTGCCGAGCGAATCGGTGTTGGCCTCGTTGCTTCCGATGTAGTTTACATACACGTTCCAGTTTTCAACCGGCTTGAAATACAGCTGGCTGATCACCCCTTTTGCACGGTTGTTGTCGCCGAGGCCATCCACATTGTTTACCACACCCACCATCAATGAAGCCCTGTCGGAGAATGCGTAGGTCGCTTTCAAACCGGCGTGGTAGAATGGCCCGTTGTTGAACAGGTTGGAAAGCGAGTAGTTGAAGTTGGCCGGTGCGTCGATCACTTCGTACCCGATATGCGTACCGAATTGCCCTGCTGTCATCGAGAACTTGTCGGTAAACTTGTATGTAAAGTATGCTTGCTTGATCGCCAGCGCGGTGCTGAACAGCGCGTTGCCGTAGTTACCCATGTTGGCGTTCGGTCCGAATGCAAGATCCACCACCGCTTCTGATTTTGCATTGGTGTAAGCTACTCTCGTCTGCACAAGGCCGAGCGAAAACTGGCCCGATTTCTGGTCGAACACCCGTGCATTGGAAGCACCCATGTTGGAGCGGGATGCCGGTTTGTTGAAATTAGCCATGTAATAGGAATCCAGATAGCCCGAGAAAGCGAATGCTCCTTTTACCTCCTCATCGTCCTTGGCCTCTGTAACCACCGCAGTATCGGCCTTCACCGCCTTTTTATCTTCTTCTGCCTTCGCAAAACCCAAAAAAGGAACCATCAAAGATAATACTGTGCAATAGACTTTTTTCATAATTATATTCTGTTTAAGTTAATACTACTCTCCGGCTGCATTACTGGATCAAATATTGTACTTAAATTATATTTATCAAATATTAAGACCATATTTTATATCAAAAAATACAATTTTCTAATTTTTATCATGTTTTTTAACGTTTTTGAAACACAAAAACACCATTTTTCAATTTTTGCCTTAAAATTGAAAATTCTGCAAAAATTCACTAGTGCAGAACTTTATTAAAAGCGTCGCGCTTGATCAATCAGGAAATTTTATGCCTATAATGCCATTTGCAGAACCGAAAGGGCACAAAAAAAGCCTGCTGTTGAGCAGGCTTTGCGTTTTTTATATTCAGCAGGGTCTATTCACCGTGCATCCATGCTTTTTTGGCAAGCAGCGTTTCTTCTTCTTCCTCGTTGTCGGGATCGGGCACACAGCAGTCGACCGGACAAACGGCCGCGCATTGCGGCTCTTCATGAAAACCAACGCACTCGGTACATTTATCTGTAACTATATAGTAAAATTCGTCTGAAACAGGGGACTGCTTTTCCTTGCCGCTTACGATGGTGCCATCGCCGAAGTCCACCTCATCTAAACTCGTTCCATCTCCCCAAGTCCATTCTACACCTCCCTCATAAATTGCAGTATTCGGGCATTCTGGCTCACACGCCCCACAATTTATGCATTCGTCGGTTATCATTATAGCCATAGTCGCCGGATTGTTTATATTTGTTGCTATTCTTCTGTTTAGGGTAACAAATATAACTATTTATAGTTTCCCAACAATCAGAAAAATAAAAACGGCACTTGCCATTTAACTTTTTAGAGTCAGAGTAGAATGATATCAAGAATTCGGAGAATAAATGCGTTCATCCGTCTGGGCCAGTTCATCGGCGACGCGGCAAATGAGGAAACGATCGAGGAATGGGTGGCGGCAGCCCGAAGCCGTAACAACTGGTTTACGCCCGCTAATGTGCGATTGTCGCTGAATGCAATCGCCGGGGAATATCTCGACGCCGAAAAACTCCGGACCTGGGCAGAAAGCTACCCCGAACCCGCCCAATCGCGAAAAATTGGCGTGGTAATGGCCGGAAACATCCCCGCCGTGGGCTTTCACGACGCGCTGTGCGTACTCATCAGCGGCCACACGTTACTCGCCAAACCCAGTTCCGACGACCCGCTGCTGATCCGCGCATTGCTCGCACAGCTGATCGAGATCGAACCGGAGTTCAAAGAATACATCCATTTCGTAGAGCGCCTGAACGATTCCGACGCGTACATTGCCACCGGAAGCGACAATACTGCCCGGTATTTTCATTATTATTTTGCCAAAAAGCCGAACATTATCCGTAAAAACCGGACATCCGTAGCTGCACTCAGCGGCTCGGAGACACCCGCGGAACTGCGCGCACTGGGCAATGACATCCTGCAATATTTTGGCCTCGGCTGCCGCAATGTGTCGAAGGTGTTTGTGCCGGCGGGATATGACTTTACCGGGTTTTACCAGGCGATCGAAGAAATGGCGCCGGATTACCTGCACCACCATAAGTTTTTTAATAATTACGAATACAACAAGTCGATTTACCTCGTAAACCGCATCGCGCATTCGGACAACGGCTTTTTGCTCGCCACTGAAAGCGAGGCGCTCGTGTCGCCGATCAGCGTGCTGCATTACCAGCATTACGAGTCTGCCGAGGAGCTCAAAGCGCTGCTGCGGGAGTCGGAGGAAAAGATCCAATGCGTGGTTGCGCAGCCTTCATTGCATTTGCAGGACGCGCTGCCATTCGGCGGTGCACAGACGCCCGGCCTGGCGGATTACGCCGACGGCATCGACACCATGGCCTTCCTCGCCAACATGGCCTAAGCCTTCCGGCCCCTTCCCGACGCCCATTCCAGGAAGTCGGGAAGGACTTTGGCCCACGTTTCGGGGTTATGCAGCCCTTCCCTCACTTCCACGTACCGGATATCCCGGCCCCAGGCATAGCCTTTCCGTTCCAGCTCGGCAATGCATTCGAGCGTATCCTGAATGGAATCGATCACGCCGTCGCCGTCACGGTCGTCGTACTCGTCCCACGTGCCGCATTGAAACCAGAAGCTCAGCCTTCCCCGATGGCCGGCATCGCGTATTTGCCGGTGCATAATGCGGTCCGTTTCGGAATAACCTTCATCCAGCGCCTTCTGCCGCCACCACAGCGACCCCGAAAAAACACCGGCCTGCGCGAACGTTTCGGGATGGTTCCAAACGGCATCGAGCGCCATTAACCCGCCGAGCGAGCAGCCGGCATAGGTGATTCCACTCCTCACGGTCTGGTAATGTTCTGCCAGAAACGGCACCAATTCCTGCAATACAAATGCGGTGGTAAGCCGCGCCCGACTCCCGCGCCCGGCGTAATCGGACTGGCCGGCGGTCCCGTACTCGTGTATGCGCGCGTCGCTCGCATGGATGCCTGCGATCACGCACGGGGCCATCCGCCCCTCCGCCTGTAAAGCCTCGGCGGTGTTGGCCATTTGCAAAGTTTTGAAATCCTGTCCGTCATTGAAAAGCACCAGCGGGTAAGTCTGGTCTTTGTTAAAACCGGCTGGAAGTACAATGCTTACGTGCACTTCCCTGCCTAGCAAAGCGGATGATATGGTGGTATTTACAGGCATTATTTTTAAGGAAGAAGCGGATTGTTCACGGCAAAAGACACGGCTACGGACAGACATAAAACCCGAAAGTTAATAATTTGCTTCCTATGATTTGTTTTGTATATTTCAATTATCAACTATAAACCGTCTTTGTTTGGAAGAGCAGCACATTAAATACTACTCTCATCATCTCGACAAAGAAGTGGAGATGCTTGTCTTCGGCAACTGGGGCTACCCTATCCTGCTTTTCCCCACCACGCTCGGCCGCTACTACCAGGCCAAGGACATGGGGCTGATCGAATCGGTGCGGTGGCTGGTGGAATCGGGCAAATACAAGATCTATTGTGTGGACACGATCGATGCCGACTCCTGGTACGGCAAGCACCTCAACCCCGAATACCGCGTCCTCAATCACATCCAATACGACAAGTTCCTCAAAAACGAGCTCGTACCTCATATCAAGCATGAATGCAATGTGGGCAAAATCGGCGTAGCCGGATGCAGCTTCGGGGGCTTTCATGCTGCTAATTTCGCATTCCGCCATCCCGAAATGGTCGCCTACCTGGTGAGCATGAGCGGCGCATTCGACATCCGCGGCTTTCTCGACGGGTTTTACGACGATGCGGTGTATTTCAACAACCCCGTCGATTTCATGCCCAACGAACAAGGCTGGCGCTTCGGGCACATGAAAATCGTGCTGGGAACTTCCGACTGGGACATCTGCCTGAACAGCAACCTCAGGATGTCGGGCATTCTCAACAACAATGGCATCGAGCACTGGCTCGATATTCGTGGGTGGGAAAAACACGATTGGCCGCTTTGGAACAAAATGTTTCCAGACTACCTCTCCCGCATGGTTTTACAATAATCCAGAACACAACTCAAAACCTATATGAAAAAGATTGGAATCCTGTTCGGAATGGAAAATACTTTTCCGAATGCATTTATCGAAAGAATCAACAGCAAAGGTGTGGACGGCATTGTGGCAGAGGCCGTCACCATCGATAAAGTGATACAGGCCGAGGCCAACGAATACGCGGTGATCATCGACCGCATTTCACAGGACGTACCGTTTTACCGCTCCTATCTGAAAAATGCCGCATTGGCGGGCACAGCGGTGATCAACAACCCGTTCTGGTGGAGCGCCGACGAGAAGTTTTTCAATAATGCATTGGCAGAAAAGCTGGGCATACCCGTACCCAAAACCGCCCTGCTGCCTTCTAAACAACGCCCGACCAACACCAGCGAAACCTCGTTCCGCAACCTGGCCTTCCCGATGGCCTGGGAGGAAATATTTCAATACGTGGGCTTCCCTGCCTACATGAAACCGCACGACGGCGGCGGCTGGAAGAGCGTTTACAGGGTGGTGAACCCGCAGGATATGTGGATCAAACATGAAGAAACCGGGCAGCTGGTGATGATGTTGCAGGAAGAAATCGTGTTCGACGACTACGTGCGCTGCTACTGCATTGGCCAAAAAGACGTGCTGGTAATGCCTTACGAGCCGCGTAACCCGCACCATTTGCGCTATGCGGCCGATTTGAAAGCCCAGGGCGAAGAGCGTGAAAAACTCCTTGAAACAATTAAGGATTATACCTTAAAACTGAACATAGCGCTGGGCTACGACTTCAACACCGTCGAATTTGCCGTGCGCGACGGCATTCCGTACGCGATAGACTTCTGCAACCCCGCGCCGGACGCCGACATTTACTCCGTAGGCCGCGATAATTTTGAATGGGTAGTTGAAGCCGCGGCCAATATGGCCATTGAACGCGCAAAAACGCATATCCCCGGACAAATTAACCTCACCTGGGGCACATTCGTGAACCAGGCGGTCAATGGCGTTCCGGCATCGCCCGCGGCAGCCAGCGCACCGGCTCCTGCCAAGCCAGCGGAACCGACAAAAGCCAAAGCGGCACCCTCGAAAGCACCAAAAGCAACTTTGGCGAAACCTGCCAAAACACCCGAAGCACCACCGGTGAAGCCCCCAAAGGCGCCCAAAGCAACACCCACGGAACCTGCAAAAGCGCCCCAGGCAACAACTGAGAAACGCGCAAAAGCACCCGAAACGACACCATCAGCCACTGAAGTGAAAGTAAAGGCCGTTCCACCTAAAAAACCGGCCAAGTCGCTCGGAGCGATTGTAACCGAGCCAATTGCTGTGGCAGAGCCGGCCGAACCGAAGGTGCCCACCACCAGGGCCGCAGCGACGAAAGCACCTGCCAAAAATTCGAAATTGAAGAAATCCTGATCCACTGTCATTCAGCCGTTTTCACATTATGGCATTATTCACCCTGGGAATTGAAGAGGAATTTCAGACGATCGACCCCGTTACGAGAAACCTGCGGTCGCATATGTCAAAGCTGGTGGAAGACGGGCAAATAACGTTAAAGGAGCGCGTGAAGGCGGAAATGCACCAGGCGGTGGTGGAAGTGGGGACGAATATCTGCCACAACATCCAGGAGGCGCGGGAGGAAGTAACCTACCTGCGCCAAATGATCCTGGACCTGGCCGAAAAGCAGGACCTGCAAGTGGCCGCCGCCGGCACGCACCCCTTCGCCGACTGGGTGGACCAGCTCATTACCGACGACCCGCGGTACGATCAGATCATCGACGAAATGCGCGACGTGGCCCGCGGAAACCTCATTTTCGGGCTGCACGTGCACGTGGGCATCGAAAACCGGAACGAGGGAATCCAGATCATGAACGCCGTGCGGTATTTTCTGCCGCACATTTACGCGCTATCGACCAACTCGCCGTTCTGGTGCGGGCGCAATACGGGCTTCAAATCATACCGTTCGAAAGTTTTCGATAAATTTCCCAGGACCGGCATTCCCGATTACTTTTCCAGTGCGGCGGAATATGACGAGTATGTGGAACTGCTCATCAAGACGAAATGCATTGATAATGGCAAGAAAATCTGGTGGGATATCCGCCTGCACCCGTTTTTCAACACCATCGAATTCCGCATGTGCGACGTGCCGATGCGCACGGACGAGACGATCTGCCTCGCCGCGATCATGCAGGCACTCGTGGCCAAAATCCACAAACTTCACAGCCAGAACCTCAGTTTCCGCCCTTACCGCCGCATGCTCATCAACGAAAACAAGTGGCGCGCGGCGCGGTACGGCATCCACAGCAAGCTGATCGACTTCGGTAAGCAGGAGGAAGTGGAATATCGCATTCTGATACACGAACTGCTCGCGTTTATCGATGACGTGGTGGACGAGCTGGGCAGCCGGAAGGAGATCGGATACATCCACCAGATCCTCGAAATGGGCACCGGCGCCGACCGCCAGCTAGCCGTTTTCGAGCAAACCGGCTGTTTGAATGCAGTGGTAGATTATATCGTTTCGGAGACTAAAATCGGGTTGTAGTTAGAATTAAATCAAACTTTTAGCCCAAAACCCGAACTTATCAGGAAGAGTTTTGTTAAAAATAGGTTACCCGATTCTCTAACTTAAAGGCTGATTTCATTGACACCGACCGGCCACAAATTGTAATGACTACTCATGAAAAACATTTCCGGATCGCGATCCTGGACATGTACAACGGCCACCCCAACGAGGGAATGCGATGCATCAAAAAGATCATTTCCGCATTCGGAGAGCATGAAAACGTGCCCGTTGAATTCACTGTTTTTGATGTAAGACAAAAGCTGGAAATACCGGGAATGGACTTCGACGCCTACATTTCTACCGGCGGACCCGGCAATCCGGCACCGGTTGGCGAGGCATGGGAAAAGCGCTTTTTCGGATTTCTGGATAAGATATTAGCTTACAATGCGAAGCGGCAAAACCGTATCAAAAAGCATTTGTTCCTGATTTGCCACTCGTTTCAAATGGCCTGCATTCACTGGGAGCTGGCGGCGGTGAGCAAGCGGCGGAAGACTTCGTTCGGCACTTTTCCGGTGCACAAAACCTCAGCCGGCCGCAAAGATCCGCTGCTGAATGCATTGGCCGACCCTTTCTGGATCGTGGATTCGCGCGATTTCCAGGTCACGCAGCCCAACCGGTTTGCGTTTGATGCGATGGGCGCGAAGCTGCTTTGTCTCGAAAAAATCCGTCCGCATGTGCCGCTGGAACGCGCTGTCATGGCCGTCCGCTTCTCGAACGAAATCGTAGGTACCCAATTTCATCCGGAGGCCGATGCCGAAGGAATGCTCCGTTACTTTTTGGATGAAGACAAGAAGGTGGCGATTGTGAAGGCGCACGGCGAGCAGAAATACAGCGATATGATCGAGCATTTGAACGACCCGGACAAAATTTCAATGACCGAGACGGTGGTTATTCCGGCATTTTTGAAAAACGCATTTACCAAAACGTTGCAGCCAGCCTATGCATAAGCAAGCCCGGGAAGCGTTCAACCGCTCCTTTACGGAGAAAGGATACGAGGAATTCGTAGAATCGCTGGGTTCGGCGTTTCCCGGACAGCTGGATTTCAGGGTAGCAGAAACGCCCGTTTTCATACCCAAAGATTTGAAAAAGAAGATCTTGTGGGCATCCGACGAAATAATCGGCACATTACTTTCTCCCGATTTCCGGGCTAAAACCGATCGCGCCGTGCCTGCCAGCCAGCATGTGCCGGGCGAGAATGCACATACCTCTTTTTTGGCCATTGACTACGCCATTTGTCGTAATGCTGCGGGCGAACTCATTCCACAACTTATTGAACTTCAAGGCTTTCCTTCCATTTTCGGGTATCAGGCTTTTCTGTCCGAGTCTTTCGGGAAATATTTTGACGTCCAGTCCAATTTTGCATATCTGTTTGGCACCCGTACTTTGGATGAATATGTGGCTAAACTGAAAGCATTGATCCTTGGCAGTGAGCAGCCCGAGCATGTGATTTTGCTTGAAATATATCCGGAAAATCAAAAAACGCGCATTGATTTCGCCGTCACGGAGCAAATGCTGGGCATTCAGGCAGTTTGCTACACGAAACTGATCCGCGAGGGAACGCAGCTGTTTTATGAAAAAGATGGTCGGAAAATCCGCGTCAAACGCATTTACAACCGGCTTATTTTCGACGACCTGCTCAACTACCCCGACCTGCAAACCAGCTACCATTTCACCGACGACATTGACGTGCAATGGGTGGGACATCCCAATTGGTTTTTCAGGATCAGTAAGTTTGCTTTGCCTTTATTGAATGGAGAATTTGTGCCTGAAACGCGTTTTCTGAGCGATTATGAAGGCAATTTCCCTGACGATCTTTCAAATTACGTGTTGAAACCCCTGTTCTCTTTCGCGGGCTCGGGCGTGCAACTGCACATTACAAAAGCGGATCTGGACGCCATTCCCGACCCGGAAAATTATATCTTGCAACGAAAAGTCGCCTACGAACCCGTGATCCGGGCGCCCGACGGCCTTGTGAAATGCGAGATCCGCATGATGTACGGCTGGCCCGACGATGCCGAAAAGCCCGAATTGCTGATCAGCCTCAGCCGGTTGAGCCGCGGGGAAATGATCGGGGTACGGTACAACAAGGATTTTACCTGGGTAGGCGGCAGTGCCAGTTTTTTTGAACAATAGAATGCATATTTCACATCGCCAGCACTTTTTCGACCATCTGGCGCAGACTTCCGATTTTCCCCTTGCACTCGAAATTGAAAGAGCGGAGGGCGTTTATATGTACGGTCCGGACGGTAAATCGTACATGGACCTTATTTCCGGCATCGGCGTGAGCAACGTCGGCCACCGGCACCCGAAAGTGCTTGAAGCCATTCATAAGCAGCTCGACAAGCACATGCACCTGCTCGTGTACGGCGAATACGTGCAAAGCGCGCAGGTACAACTTGCAAAAGCATTAGCCGACACCCTGAAACTGAATGCCGCCCACCCCTCGCCTTTCGGCCTGATCGACAATGTGTATTTCACTAATTCGGGCACCGAAGCGGTGGAAGGAGCTATGAAACTGGCTAAACGATTTACCAAAAGGCGGGAATTTATTTCCTGCTACAATGCCTACCATGGCGCTACGCAGGGCGCATTGAGCCTGGCTGGTGCGGAGTTTTTCAAACGAAACTTCCGGCCGCTGCTACCGGGCGTGAAGCACATTCGTCACGGCTATTTACCTGATTTAGAAAAAATTACCACCGAAACTGCCGCTGTGATCATCGAGGTGATCGGCGGAGAATCGGGCGTTCGTGTGCCGGATGCGGACTACTTAGTGGCATTGCGCCGGAAATGCACCAAGACAGGCACTTTGCTCATTTTAGATGAAATTCAAACTGGCTTCGGCCGGACGGGAAGCTTTTGGGCATTCGAGCAACATGGAATTTACCCGGACATTTTGCTGAGTGCAAAAGGAATGGGCGGCGGCATGCCGATCGGGGCTTTCATGGCTTCCCAGGAGGTGATGAAGGTACTGAAAACCAACCCAATACTTGGCCATATCACCACTTTTGGCGGGCACCCGGTGAGCTGCGCGGCATCGCTGGCTGCTTTGAATGTAACCATCGATGAGCGCCTTCCCGAAGGAGCAATCCAAAAGGGTGAACTATTCAAATCCCTGCTGATTCATCCCGAAATCAAGGAAATACGGGGAAAGGGCCTTATGCTTGCGGCGGAAATGGAATCGTTCGACAAGCTGAAAGCGACCATCGACCGATGCATTGAACTCGGCGTCGTTACCGACTGGTTCCTTTTTTGCGATAATTCCATGCGCATTGCCCCACCGCTGACCATAACCGAAGAGCAGATCCGCGAAGCATGTGCGACCATTATCAATGTCCTGAATTCTTGAATCATATGAACTATTCCATTCAAAACGACCATTTGAAAATTGCCGTACAGGAAACCGGCGCCGAACTCTGCCAGATCCAATCGACCGTTACGGGCAAGGATTTCCTCTGGAACGCCGAGCCATCGGTTTGGTCCAGTTATGCACCGGTGCTTTTTCCGGTTATCGGGGCCATCAAGGATGGTTTTGTAAAATACAAAGGCAATGAATATCCGGTACCGCGCCACGGGATGGTCCGCAACAACGCCAATGTAAAGCTGACTAACCAAACGACTGACAGTCTTACATTTACTTTAAAATACAGCGAAGAAACGCTTGCCATTTACCCGTTTGAATTTGAATTTCAAATTACCTACCGGCTGGAAGGCAAGCGCATTGTCGTAGATCACAAAGTGCTCAACCACGGCGATTCAGAAATGCTCTTCTCCCTTGGCGGTCACCCGGCATTCAAATGCCCGCTGCATGAGGATGAAGTTTACGAGGACTATTACCTTGAATTCGAAGCCATCGAAAACGACTCGACCTGGCTTTTAGAAAAGAACGGACTTGTAAGCAAGACCACAAGGCCGGTTTTGGAACATACCAACGTGCTGCACCTGAACACCCATCTCTTCGACAACGATGCACTGATTTTCAAGCATTTGATTTCAAAACAAGTCAGTTTGAGAAGCACGAAATCGGGGCAGGTAGTCACTGTTTACTATAAAGATTTCCCCTACCTCGGCATTTGGGCAAAGCCAGGCGGCCATTTCGTATGTATAGAGCCGTGGCTCGGCATTGCGGACAATGCGGATTCGGACCAGAATTTTGAGACGAAGGAAGGGATTTTAAAACTGGAAGCGGGCGGTACGTTTGAGGCAAGTTTTGCAATAGAAATCAATGAGTAACCTGTCGCCAGAACAGTTGAAACTGCTTGATTTTATCACAAAAGCCTATCCGATGTCAGTTAAAATGGCGTCGGAAGTTTCGGAACGGTTCTACCCGCTGCAAATTAAGAGGGGCGATTTTCTGCTGAAAGAGGGCGCCATTTCCAACGAATACGTTTTTCTGACCGAAGGATATATGCGGTCGTTCGCCACAGATCCCGACGGCAACGATATTACGACCAGCTTCCATGGCCCGCAACAGGTTGTTTTTGAGATAACTTCGTTTTTCCACCGCGTTCCCTCGCGCGAGAACATACAGGCGCTTACGCATTGTGCGGGCATCGCGATCACGTACGCGACGCTCAACGAGCTGTTTCACGCATTACCGGAATTCCGCGAATTCGGAAGGAGCATCCTCGTCCGGGGATTCTCCAATCTCAAATCCCGCATGCTCTCGACCATCACTGAAACCGCTGAAACCCGGTATTTGCAGCTACTTCAAAGCAGCCCGGACATCTTTCAGCACGCCCCGCTCCGCACCATCGCCTCCTACCTCGGCATTACCGATACCTCCCTAAGCCGGATTCGAAAGGAAATTTCGGGGAAATAGTCGGTGCGGGCGTTGATGGTCATCTATGGTCACGCCTGGTCATTGGTAGTCATGTGTGGTCATATATGGTCGTTGATAGTTGAGGCTTGGACATTCATCGCAGGAGGTTACCATTGGTTGTCATTTGGCAAGATTCTTCGTCGGATGATTGGTTTAATTCGTGTCAAAAATCAATCATCGCTATGACTAACACTGCATTTATCCTCCCTACATTGTTTATCGTAACCGTCATCGTTACCTGGACCATACTTTACCGCGCCATCGACGCTCCGAAATTCCTGTGGTTTCTGCTACTTGCTTGGATGCCGCTGCAAATCCTGCTGAGCGCCAACGGCTTTTACCTCAATACTACCAGTATGCCTCCGCATTTTGCCCTGGCGATCGGGCCGCCTCTATTTTTAATTGTGTACCTGTCACTTCTCCAGCGTCGTATGTTAGTTACCAACAGCTCATTGAAATACCTGAGCTTGCTCCATACCGTTCGCATTGCGGTAGAGCTGGTGCTGCTTTTTCTATTTCAAATGGGGGAAATTCCCAAACTGATGACATTTGAAGGCAGTAATCCGGATATCCTTTCCGGCATCACCGCTCCATTGGTTTGGTTGGCTTATCGAAAGGGGCTTGTAGGCAACAGTGGTTTGCTCGTGTGGAACATCGTTTGCCTCGGTTCGCTGCTCAACATCGTAGTCCGCGCCATTCTCTCCGCGCCTACCCCGTTTCAGCAATTCGCATTCGATCGGCCTAATGTAGGGGTGTTGAAAGCGCCGTACGTTTTGCTACCGGCATTCATTGTGCCTGCGGTGCTGTTCTCGCATGTTGCGGCTATTTTGAAATTATCCTGCGGTGTTGTTATATCCCTACGGGATTTACGTTAGAGGTGGCGTACGTCCGATTCGCTACCATTGTTACGTCGCTACGCGACTTGGCTCCCGACTGCTAACGCCCGGTATCCGTCAAATTAGAGCCATCAATGCCGTTAGGCATGTAATACTGGTAGCAACGCCGCAATACCCGACTTGCGCGAAATGCCGTCAGGCATGTAACAACCAATCGCACCTTGACAGGATGCTGGCAATCAGAGCTCAATCGCTAACAGATCACTACCCAACCTGTGCAAATTTCCAGACAAGCTCGTATTCCCTTTTGAGTCCGGCCGGTATGTTCTTGTCATCGAATGACTTCACAATTTCAATGCATTCGAAAATCGATTGCTTTACTTCCTGCATGGTCTCACCGCAGCCGAATATTTTGTGAACATTGTCAGCACAGGCACAAAATAGATCCTCATTTCTTTCAACAATTACGTAAATCGCCTTCATGTGAAATGTTTAGGTTGATGAAAAATGGGACTTTGACAGCATACAAACAAAAAAGGCCCCGTCACCGGGGCCTCTCACTCTTTCACAAATCAGCGATTATCAAACGGTCGCTTCGATTTGAGCATTCAATTTATCTTCAAGGGTTGTTTTGGGAACAACGCCTACTACTTTATCTACCAACTGGCCGCCTTTGAAGATCATTAGCGTTGGGATACTGCGGATACCAAATTTTGCAGGTACCGACGAGTTCATATCCACGTCCATTTTACCGATAACAGCCTTGCCTTCGTATTCGCCGGCGAGTTGCTCTACAACTGGTCCGATCATCTTACAAGGTCCGCACCACTCAGCCCAGAAGTCAACAAGTACTGGTTTTTCGCCCTGGATCAGTTCATCAAAGGTGCTATCGGTAATTTCAAGTGCTTTTCCCATGTTTTAAGTGTCTAAATGTTATTTATCAATCTGGGTTAATAAGGATTATTACTATCTAAAAGTTCCAGATTTAAATGATTACAAATTAGTTTAAGGAGAATTTCACGCCGTGGAAGCCCCTGAGCACCTTAAACAGCTCATTACTAGGCGCTACACGGTAACCGCGCGATAACATTTCGACTTCCAGGTGCGTCTCGGGGTCCTTTACCGTCATGCTTACCTGGCACCCGCCGGGGTAGCTTCCGAAGGTTTCGTTGAGCACATGAATGAACTGTGCGTCGATTTGATCCAGCGTAAGGTTGATCTTGATTTTCCTGCACATTTTCTCCATGATCTCAGGCAGGAGCTGGATTTGCGAAATCTTGAATTCAAACTGGTCTTCCTGCTTCCAGCGGTTCTGGACTTTTCCTTTAATGTACAGAAATTGACCTACTTGCAGGTAATTTTTGAAACGGATATAATCCTCCCCGCCGATCAGCATTTCCATCGCGCCCTGGTAATCTTCTATCTTGAAAATCATGAACAAGCTGCCGTTTTTCGACATCCGTTCCTGCGCACTCGTGACAATCCCCGCCACATTAATGTCTTTGCCATAATACTTCGGCGCGCGTTCACCCTCATTGATTTCCATCACCTTGTCGAGCGTGCAGTTGCAGAAGTTATCGAGTTCCGCACGGAATGTGTCCAGCGGGTGACCTGAGATGTAGAAACCTACTACCTCCTGCTCGTAACGCAGTTTTGCCAAGTCGTCCCACGGACCAATGTCTGCTGCTTTGGGCTTGGCCAGCGTGGAACCGCTATCGCCGAGCATTCCAAAGAGCGACGCCTGCGCCGACGACTTTTCCGCATGGTAATTGTTGGCGTAGCGGATCAGCTTTTCAATGAACGTGCCGTTTTCCCCCTGTTCAGCTGTGAAATATTGGGCACGGTGATAGTCGGTGAAGCAGTCGAATGCACCCGCGTACGCCAGGCTTTCCAGTGTCTTCTTGTTGACGGTACGGAGGTTAACCCGGGTCATAAAATCAAAAACATCTTTGAACGGGCCGCCTTTCGCGCGCTCCTCAATGATGGATTCTACCGCCGCGTCGCCGCTGCCCTTTACGCCCGCAAGCCCGAAACGGATCTCGCCTTTTTTGTTAACGCTGAACTGCCGTTCCGATTCATTGATATCCGGCCCCAGAACCGGCAAACTGAGGTTTTTACATTCCTCCATGAAGAACGTGATCTTATCGATACTGCCCAGCGAACTGGTCAATACCGCCGCCATATATTCTGCCGGGTAATGCGCTTTCAGGTAAGCCGTTTGATAAGCAACAAATGCGTAGCATGTCGAGTGGGATTTGTTGAATGCGTATGACGCAAATGCTTCCCAGTCGGTCCATATTTTTTCCAGCTTCTTTGCGTCGAGGCCCTTTTCGGTACCGCCTTTCATGAAGTCGCCTTTGAGCTTGTTCAGCGTCTCGATCTGCTTTTTACCCATCGCCTTCCGCAGTGTATCCGCCTGGCCTTTGGTGAAACCTGCCAGTTTCTGCGACAAAAGCATCACCTGCTCCTGGTACACTGTAATACCATAAGTATCAGCCAGATACTCTTCCAGTTCAGGCAAATCGTAGGTTACCTCCTCCTGCCCGTTTTTCCGGCGGATGAAGTTCGGAATGTAGGCAATCGGACCGGGACGGTACAATGCGTTCATCGCGATGAGGTGCTCAAAACGGTCGGGGATGAGGTCGCGCATGTACTTCTTCATCCCGTCGGATTCGAACTGGAAGATCGCGTTCGTCTCGCCGCGCTGGAAAAGTTCGAAAACCTTCGGGTCGTCGAGCGGCACGTCGTCAATCACAATGTCATGCCCGTAGTTGTTCTTAATCATCCTGAGGGCCTCCTTAATGATCGAAAGGTTTCGAAGGCCCAAGAAGTCCATCTTGATTACGCCTGCATCCTCGATAATTTTCCCCTGATATTGGGTGATCAGAAAATCGGAGTCCTTGGAGGTACTTACCGGGATAATTTCCGTCAAATCGCTCGGTGCGATGATGATACCTGCGGCGTGGATACCGGTGTTGCGCACGGTTCCTTCCAACCTCCTTGCTTCCTGTAAAACACTGGCTTGCAAATCATTACCCACAGCAATGGCACGCATCCGCTTCACGTTTTCCAACTCGTCGGGCGAAATGCCTTCTTTTTTCATAAGACTGCCCTCGCCTTCCAACGGCGCTGTGAAAATGCGGTTGAGCGTCATGTTGTACGTCGGCTTGTCGGGAACCAGCTTGGCGAGCATGTTGGCGTCCGGCAATGGCAGGTCCATAACGCGCGCCACGTCCTTGATCGCCGATTTGGCGGCCATGGTACCGTAAGTCACGATCTGCGCCACCTGGTTGTAGCCGTATTTTTTCACCACATAATCAATCACCTTCTGACGCCCATCGTCGTCGAAGTCGGTATCGATATCGGGCATGGAGATACGGTCGGGATTGAGGAAACGCTCAAAAAGGAGATCGTACTTGACGGGGTCGATGTTGGTGATCCCGATCGCGTAAGCCACTGCCGAGCCCGCGGCCGAACCACGGCCCGGACCGATGAAAACGCCCATTTTGCGGCCAGCATCAATAAAATCGGCCACAATAAGGAAGTAGCCGGGAAAACCCATGTTACGGATCGTTTGCAGCTCAAAGTTGAGCCGCTCTTCGATTTCCGGCGTTACCACGTCGTATTTTTTCCGCGCTCCCTCGAACGTAAGGTGCCTCAGGTATTCCCATTGGTTCAAAACGTCGGCGGTGAGCTCCTTTTTCCCTACCATTTCCGACAATGTATGCGTCTTGAACTCGTCGGGAATCGGGAAGTTGGGGAGCAGAATGTCTTTGCGTAGATCGAGCGTTTTGATTTTGTCTACGATCTCGTTGGTATTGTCCAGCGACTCGGGCAGGTCGTTGAACAGTTGCAGCATTTCGCTGGTTTTTTTGAAATAAAACTGGTCGTTATAGAATGCGAAGCGCGAGCCTTTTGGAATACCCTTCTCATCGTCAAAATCCTTGGCCGATGGCGTGCTCTGCTTGTCGCCGGTGTTGATACAGAGCAAGATATCATGCGCATTCCAATCGTCGCGATCGACATAATGCGAGTCGTTCGAGCAGATGATCTTCACATTATACTTGCGTGCAAACTTGATAAGCACCTCATTCACAATGTACTGATCGCGAATGTCGTGCCGCTGCAATTCCACATAAAAATCATCGCCGAACAAATCCAGCCACCATTTGAATTCGCGTTCGGCAGCCTCCTCGCCCTGGCGGATGATCGTCTTCGGAATAATGGCACCGATACAGCAAGTCGTGGCAATAAGCCCCTTGTGGTATTGCACGATCAGATCCTTATCGATCCGAGGGTACTTTCCATACATTCCCTCGATAAAGCCCAGCGAGCACATTTTCACCAGGTTTTTGTACCCGATCTCATCCTTCGCCAGCAGCAGCTGATGGTGCCTAACATCCTTTTTGTCCTTGGTAAACTGCCGCACGTGCCGGTCTTCCACTACATAAAACTCGCAACCGACGATCGGCTTAATGCCCTGCTTGTTCCCCTCGGCCACAAACTCGAACACCCCGAACATATTGCCATGGTCGGTGATGGCGACGGCGGGCATATTGTCCTCCTTGGCCTTTTTGAACAGCTTTTTGATATCGGCAGCACCATCGAGCAGCGAGAACTGCGTGTGACAGTGCAAATGGGAAAATTGCATATTAAATGGGTTGTAATGGGTATTGCAGGGTAATCGCGTCCGGGTCAGCGTTGCGGATCAGTGCTCTTCCGCCTCTTCGTACAATACATAATTCATATAATCGGTAAAGGGTTTCAAAAGTTGGATGCCTTTCAAAACCTGATCACCGAAGTCTTTGGAAGCCACTTCCTTATCGGTATAGCGATGCATAAAAAACAGCTGTTTGCGTTTCAGCAGTTCAATTTCCGGATGGTCTTTGGAATAACCTTTCGGCATGGTTTTCAGACTATCACCATGAATTTCAGGAAAATACGCATGAAATTCCTTTTCTCCGATGATCGCTTTCAGCTCTTGTGCATTATAGTCGATCTCCTGGCGGAAACGCGCCAGCTGCTCGGTAGTAACTTCCCACATGCCGCCCCCCAGGAACGTCTGGTCGCCCGGCTGCACTTGCAGGTAATAGTCAATCTTGCCCGAACTTTTCCCGCCCGGACCGATACCCGCTGCCAGGTTCTTCTTGTATGGGTCTTTGTTCTTGGAAAAACGCACATCGCGGTAAATGCGCAGCATACAGTCCTTGACCTGCACATTGCCCAGGTCCTCAAACTTGCCGACCTCGGCGATGAGATAGCCGACGAGCTTCTCCATATCGGCCTTCGCGGCCTCGTATAATTTCTTATTTTCCTGAAACCACTCCCTGTTATTGTTTTCTGCTAATTGACTGAGAAAGTGCAGCGTTTTAGAATCCATGTCGTGTTGGTGAAGGTATAAAATTCAAATTTACTACGTTTTCTGGTTCAATTTAACGAATTTTGGGAAGTAGTTAAGGGCAAAGTTCATCTGGAATCGCTAACCTGTTGATAGCTATGAATGTGCAGTATTTGTCGAATGAGAACGGAGAAAGAACTGGTGTTTATATCTCTTTGAAAGATTGGGAGGATATCCAAAAGAGGCTGGGAGAAACAGACTTTTGGGACGAACTGCCTGACCATGTGAAGGATGGAATAGATCGAGCGCAGAAACAGGCAATGGCAGGTCAGACGAAGCCTCACGACGAAGTTATGGCCAAGTACAGCAAGTATTTATGAGCTTACCCATTCATTGGTCGGCCGAGGCAGAAGATACCTTTGATGAGATCATCACACACTTAGAACTGAATTGGTCTGAAAAAGAGGTCCGGAAGTTCTTTCGGACAACCAGGGATGTTCTGAAACAGATATCGTCGTTTCCCTTGATGTACAAAGCTTCTAAATCAAGACAGGAAATACGCAGAGGGTTTCTCACAAAACAATGTTCATTGTTTTACGAAATAAAGGAGGATCATATTCTTTTACTTTATTTCTGGGACAACCGCCGCAATCCAACATCACGTAACTAAGTATCAATAGTAATAAATGGCCAGAATCCTAACAGGCATTCAAAGCAGCGGGCGACCTCACCTGGGTAACATCCTGGGAGCCATCAAACCTGCGATCGAACTCTCTAAAAACCCACAGAACGAATCTTTTTTCTTCATTGCCGACCTCCATTCGCTCACCACGCTGAAAAACGGCACTGAACGCGTCGAGTACGTCCGCGCCATTGCCGCTACGTGGCTCGCATTCGGTTTCGACTATAAAAAGAATGTTTTCTGGCGGCAGTCGCGCGTGCAGGAGCATACCGAGCTGGGCTGGTACCTCAACTGCTTCACGCCGTTCCCGATGCTGGCCAATGCGACGTCTTTCAAAGACAAGTCTGAGAAACTGGCCGATGTGAATGCGGGACTCTTCACCTATCCGGTTTTGCAAGCGGCTGATATTCTGCTATATAATGCCAATATTATCCCGGTCGGGAAAGATCAGAAGCAGCACCTTGAAATGACCAAGGACATCGCCAACAGATTCAATATCCTGGCCGGCGAGGAAATCCTGGTGCTCCCTGAGCCGCAGATCGACGAGCGCATTATGACCATTCCGGGCCTCGACGGGCAGAAAATGAGCAAGTCGTACCATAACTACATCGACATTTTCCTCCCCGAAAACGAACTGAAAAAGATCACCAAAAAGATCCTATCCGATTCCAAAGCGCTGGAAGAGCCCAAAGATCCCGATTCCGACATCACTTTCCAGCTTTACAGCCTTGTGGCAAGCGAAGCGGATGTCGAAACCATGCGCAGCAACTACGTCAATGGCGGCTACGGTTACGGCCATGCCAAGCAGGCGCTTTTTGAATGCTTTATGGACGTTTTCGCCGAGCCGCGGCGTATTTTCAATTATTATATGGAAAATACCGAAGAGCTCGAAAGCATTCTTGTCGAAGGCGAGGCCAAAGCCCGCGATATCGCGCAGGATACGATCGGAAAGGTTCGGAAAGTACTCGGTTTCAGTTCATGACGGACGCCATTCAAAGCATCGTCCGCGCCGATCAGGAGTTGTTTTTATGGCTCAATGGCCTGCACACGCCCTGGCTCGATACGCTGATGTACTGGATCACGTTCAAATACACCTGGATTCCGCTCTATATCCTGCTCATTACACTCACCGTCCGCGCGGAAGGCTGGAAAAAGGGCGGCTGGGTGGTGCTGACGGTAATCCTGGCCGTGGTGGTGGCCGATAAGATCACCTCGGGGTTTATGAAACCCTATTTCCTGCGCCTGCGCCCCTGCCACGACCCGACGATCAACACGGTGATGCACCACGTGACGGATTGTGGCGGGTTGTACGGCTTCGCGTCGTCGCACGCCTCCACGAGTTTCGCATTGGCGGTGGCATGGTTCGGGCTGCTTCGAAACAAAGTCCCGCAAATGGCGTTTCTATTCGTGTGGGCGCTTGTTTACGCATATAGCCGCATTTATGTGGGCGTGCATTATCCGCTCGATATCCTCGTCGGAGGGCTTGTGGGAGCGCTTACAGGATACTGCTTTGTGCAGCTTTATTATATTTTTTTAAAAAGATACTATCTTAATTAACCGGTTTTATTTAATTTTGCGCAAATTTTAGTTTGGCCATGGGCTCATTCAATACAGTAAAAATATTTTCGGGGAGTCAGTCCGAATATTTGGCCAAAGACATTGCCAGGTATTATGGTAAAGAGCTGGGAGGCTACACGTTGCGCAAGTTCAGCGACGGTGAATTGTCCCCTAGTTTCGAGGAGTCGATCCGGGGTTGTGACGTTTTTTTGATCCAATCCACATTCCCTCCGGCCGATAACCTGATGGAGCTGCTGCTGATGGTGGATGCGGCACGTCGCGCTTCGGCGCATTATGTGACGGTGGTAATCCCCTATTTCGGCTATGCCCGCCAAGACAGAAAGGACAAACCGCGGGTGGCGATCGCTGCGAAAGTCGTGGCAAACCTGCTCACAGCTGTGGGCGTCGACCGCGTGATGACCATAGATTTACATGCCGGACAAATCCAGGGTTTCCTGGACCTGCCCGTTGACCACCTCGAAGGAACCTCGATTTTTGTTCCTTATATCAAATCCCTGAACCTCAAAAATCTTCTGATCGCATCACCCGACGTGGGCGGCGCTGCCCGTGCGCGGAACTTTGCCAAGTTCCTCAATGCGGACATGATCCTCTGCGACAAGCACCGCAAACGTGCCAACGAAATCGCGAGCATGCAGGTGATCGGTGATGTGGAAGGCATGGATGTGGTACTGGTAGATGACCTGATCGATACGGGAGGAACGCTTTGCAAGGCTGCTGAAATTATCCTCGATAAGGGCGCCACTTCGGTGAGGGCCATCAGTACGCACGCGATCATGTCGGGTAAGGCGCATGAAAATATTGCCAACTCGGTGCTCGAAGAGCTGATTGTAACAGATACAATTCCTCTTAAGCAACATAATGAAAAAATCCGCGTACTGTCTGTTGCAGAAATTTTTGCAAAGGCAATCGGGCGGATCCGCGATCACGAATCTATTAGTTCATTGTTTATAAATAATCAGTAAATTTTCTTTTATTTAACTTTATTCTAAAAAATTCTTATGAAAAAGCATGAGATTGTAGGGTTTAAAAGAGCGAATCTCGGCAAGGTGGAAGCACAAAACTTGCGCGCTCAAGGGTATGTTCCATCGGTGCTGTACGGAGGCGACGAACAAGTGCATTTTTATGCACCCAACATGTTGTTCCGTGAATTGCTTTTCACACCGGATATTTTTAACGTTACCCTGAACATCGAAGGTACCGAGTACAATGCGATTCTTCAGGAAACACAATACCACCCCGTTAACGATGCGCTGATCCACGCGGATTTTCTGCAAATCATTCCCGGAAAGGAAATTAAAGTTGAAGTACCTATCAAATTGACTGGTACATCCACCGGCGTAATGAAAGGGGGCAAAATGAACCAAAAACTGCGTAAATTGCGCGTACAAGGTCTTGCGGAGAACATCCCTGACTATGTAAATGTTGATGTAACAGAGCTGGATTTAGGAAAATCTGTTAAAGTTGGTGCACTGAAAGCTGAAAATTTTGTTATATTGACAGCGACAAGTAATCCGATCGCATCAGTTGATATCCCACGTGCGCTTCGCGGTACACTTGGCAAGTAAGTATTTTATTTTTCATGGCTAATAGATGCAAACGTGCCGACCATTGGTCGGCATATTTGTTTATAGCCAGTTCCGGATTTGTTCAACCAGTACTTCATTGATCCGGACGTAACTTTCATGTGTCCAGCCTGCAATGTGCGGTGTAAGCACAACGCGGTCCGACGATTTCAGATAATCAAATACCTCCTGCTGCTCCGGCGTCAACTTCCCGATCTTTTCATTTTCGAGCACATCCAGGCAAGCACCTTTGATTTTTCCGCTTTCCAGCGCACTGGTCACTGCTTTTAATTGCACCACTTCGCCTCTGGATAAATTCAATAAATAGAACGGCTTGGCAAATGCGCTGATGAATTCATCGTTCACGAGTTGGCGGGTAATGTCGGTCAGCGGGATATGCAGGCTGATAATGTCGGCCTCGCGCTGGATTTCTTCAATCGACGATTCTGCCGCAAACGCATCGCCGTACTGATCACGGTACTTGTCATACGCAAGTACTTTGCAGCCAAAGCCGCTGAGCCTCTTCGCGGTAGCCGAGCCATTGTTCCCGTAGCCGATCAGGCCCACTGTTTTGCCCATGAGCTCCACGCCCCTGTTACCCTCGCGGTCCCAGATGCCGTTTCTAACCTGCTGGTCGGCGCGTAAAATGTTGGTGAACAATGCCAGCAGCATGCCGAGCGCATGTTCCGCCACGGCATCGCGGTTGCCTGTGCCGGCGTGGAAGACTTCAATGTTCAACTCCCTGGCCACATTCAGGTCGATCAGGTCGAGGCCTGCGCCGGCCCGCGCGATAAAACGGAGGTTTTTCGCGTTTTCGAGCATTTCCCGGTCCAGGAAAGTCTTGCTGCGGATCATGAGCCCGTCGTAGGCAGGCAATGCATTCTTTATGTCTTCTCTTTTGTATTGAGGATGGTAATCATAGTCCCATTTTTGCGCTTCCAGCATCTCGAATAATGACGGATGCATGGAGTCTGCGATCAGGATTTTCATAGTAGCACGGGATTTTTTGTAACTTGCCGGTTGAACCGTCCGGCAAAAGTAATACAGAATTACGCAGCAGAACACATACCACAGCATTTACCTACATGAGCGAACAACACAGTGATAAACCGGTTATCGGGATCACAATCGGCGATTATAACGGCATTGGCCCGGAAGTAATCCTTAAAGCATTAGAGGGAAACCAGTTAGCAAAATTGTGCACACCTATCATTTACGGCTCCCTGAGAGTATTGAACCAGTACCGCAACCTGCTTGAAATGAAAGACTGGACCCTGCACGGTATCCAGAAAGCCGAACAGGCCAACCATAAATTGACGAATGTCATTACCTGCTGGCACGATCACCAGACCGAAATCCAGCCCGGAAAGATCACCGCAGAGGCCGGTCAGGGTTCATTTGCTGCTTTAAAACGTGCCGTGGAGGACCTGAAAGAGGGCAGAATCCAGGCACTCGTCACAGGCCCCATTAATAAGGACAATATCCAGAACGACGATTTTAAATTCCCCGGCCACACCGAATTCCTCGCGCAATCTTTCGAAAAGGACGACGCGCTCATGTTTATGGTCGCCGGCGACCTGCGTGTGGGCGTGCTCACGGGCCATATGCCGCTCCAAAACGTACGCGAGCACATTACCCCCGAAAAGCTCTCAGCCAAGATCGAGCAGATCCTGCAATCATTGAAAGGTGATTTTGGTATAAAAAAACCTAAACTGGCTGTACTCGGCCTGAACCCGCATGCGGGCGAAAACGGCTTGCTGGGCTCCGAAGAAATCGAGATCATCCAGCCGGTAATCAAGCAATTCAAGGAAAAAGGCCACCTCGTGGTAGGCCCCTTCCCTGCCGACGGCTTCTTTGCGGCCGGAACTTACCGCCAGTACGACGCCGTGCTGGCCATGTACCACGACCAGGGCCTCATCCCGTTTAAAACGCTCGCATTCAACGAAGGCGTGAACTTCACGGCCGGGCTGCCGGCGGTGCGCACTTCGCCCGACCATGGAACGGCTTACAACATTGCCGGAAAAAACGTGGCCGAACCCGGCTCGCTCTTGCAGGCATTGTACCTGGCCTGCGACGTGTCGCGCTTCCGCACTTTCAATGCTGAAATGGAAAAGAATGCGCTGATCTCTAAACCACAACCATCCGAAAGCCAGCACCCGGCCAAATCCGGCGGAAAGCAGCGATTTAACTAATAACGCACATCCTTATGTTGAAATCAATGACCGGATACGGTGTATCCAACATCGAATCCGATTCAATCAATGTCACGGTGGAAATCAAGACATTGAACTCCAAATTCCTGGATATTTACTGCCGCGTGCCGCGCAACTATTCCGAAAGGGAAATCGAAATCCGTAACCTGATCACCCAGTCGCTCGAACGCGGAAAGGTGGAATTCACGCTTACGGTGCAGCCTGTGGGTAAAGCCATCGCATCCACGTCCGTGAACAGGGCGCTTGTGAATGCCTATTACGAGGACCTTTCCGAAACGGCGACCAACCTGGGCTTTGCGCCCGACGGGACGGAATTGCTCCGCATTGCGCTGCAAATGCCGAATGCTTACAATAACGAAACGGTGGACGAATCGAGCCGGGAAAACGACTGGGCGCAGATTAAAGTGGCGGTGCTGGAAGCGTTGCGCAAATGCACGGTTTTCAGAGAGCAGGAAGGCCGCATGACCAGCGACAAGTTTGCCGAATACATTAAAACGATCCAGACGCTGCTCGACCAGGTGGCTGAGCAGGACAAGACCCGCATACCGGCCGTTCGCGAGCGCCTCGAAAAACAGGTGCGCGACCTGCTCACGGACGATAACTTCGACCCGAACCGCTTCGAGCAGGAACTGATCTATTATGTCGAAAAATTCGATATTTCAGAAGAAAAAATCCGTCTTGCCAACCACCTTACCTACTTCATCGAAACGATGAAGGCTTCGGAAAGCAATGGTAAGAAGCTGAACTTCATCGCGCAGGAAATCGGCCGGGAGATTAACACCATAGGCTCCAAAGCTAACGATGCCACCATCCAGCACCTGGTAGTTCAGATGAAGGACGAGCTCGAAAAGATCAAGGAGCAAACCATGAACATCATCTGACGCCGGAAGAGCGGCTTCACTTCTTATTCAGCCAACCACATCCGCACGCTCGCGCAGCAATGCGCGGCTGCACGGGTCATGCACAATGCTGCATTGCGCATGACCACTCATTGCCACTCCACACACCCGTACACCTGCCGCGTAGCCGCTGAGCTGCGGGCCGGCATCCGCGTAAGCTGGATGCCGTCGTACACATATTACATAAAAGACTATATTTTTGTAAGTAAAGGTTATCAGGCACCGCCTTATTAACGAACCTGCTAGCCATACACCCTGCGCACCTAACTATCATTGGATCAACGATATATGAATGAATTCTACAAACTAATTCTCCTCTTCTCGTTAGGATGTTTGCTTTCGGCCAGCCAGTGCAGTACAGTCGGCCAGCACAACGGCCGGGAGCGGACGGAAGAAGTAGTCGAATCCAAGCCGCAGGAAGGTTTTGCGGAGGACACCGTTCTCATCCATCAGTATCACAAGCTTGCTTCCGAGTACCTTTTTCAGGACGCCGAAAAGTCGATGTTCTATTCGAAACATGTGCTGCGTCTCTCGCAAAAACACCAGTGGGGTAAAGGAAAGCTATTGGCATACAACCTTTTGAGCACCTATTACCTGCTGGACGGCAGCTACGATGTGCTGCGGGAATTGTCCAATGAAACGATCACCTTGTCGCGGCAACTGAACATGCCGATGTTTACGGCGCACGGAAAACGTTTCCTGGGCGAAAGCTATTCGGAATACCGGCAGTGGGACTCTTCGCGGATTAATTACGAACATGCGGTGCAGATATTCACCCGCCTGAAAGCCGACAGCTCACTTGCCCTGAGTATCGAAAACCTCGGCAACTGCTACCGCGAAAAAAGCATGTACGACGTGGCCGTAAAACTCTACGACCAGGCCTATGAGATGTTCGACAAAATGAATTCCGACTGGGGCCGGGCGACGGTTTTGCAGAGCATCGGCTATATGCACGTGCGGCTCGCCCATTATGCCGAATCTGAGAAGTATTTTCAGCAAAGTATTGCGCTCTTCCGCAAGATCGGCAACCGTTATGGGGAGGTCAACTGCCTCAATGACCTCAGTAACACCTATTATTACCAGAAAAAATACGACCAGTCGATCGAGGCCGGGCTGCGGGCATTGGCCTACTCCAAAATCTACCACTCGACGCAGCAAACCAACTGGGCGCTTGTGACGCTCTCGCGTTCGTACAAGGCCAAAGGAATGTACGACGTAGCGCTGGATTACAGTCAGGCCGTCAATTTCGTGCGGCGTATGATCCACGACGAGACGATCAAGCGGCAATACACGATGTACCAGCTCATGCACGACAATAAGCTGATGGACAATGAAATACAGCAGAAGATCATCAACGAGCAGCGCATTGTGCAGCGGTTCCTGATCGGCTTCTCGTGCCTCGCCATCCTGTTTGTGATCTTCCTTTGGTTCAACAACAAAAAGCTCCGTGCGAAGAATGCCGAAATCCAGTCGGCGCTCATCGAAGGGCAAACGATCGAACGGAAACGCGTGGCGGCCGAGCTGCACGACCACCTCGGCGGCACGCTCGCTTCGCTGAACTGGTATTTGTACGGCATCGACAAAAAGGTACTTTCCGAGGAAGAGCAGAAGATTTACGACAGCGTCCACCAGATGGTCGGCGCGGCATACAAGGAAGTCAGGAGCCTCTCGCACAACCTCATGCCTGCCGAACTCGAAGAGCATGGCCTCACAATGGCATTGCACCGGCTGATCAGCAAGTTGAACGAAAACAAGAACATCGCCTTCACTTTCAACCTGACAGGCATGAACAACCGGCTCAACAACAAGATCGAGTTTGAGCTGTACAGCATTGTACTTGAATTGACCAACAACATTATCAAGCATTCGGGGGCCACCCAGGCGTCGGTGGACCTGACGGAAAATGTCAAAACGATCGTGCTCGTCGTGAGCGACAACGGCACAGGCATGATCGAACCGAACCGGCAAGGGGTCGGTTTGAGAAACATCAAAAGCCGCGTAGAAAGCCTGCACGGTAAAATACAAATCCAAAGCGAGGCACAGCACGGAATCCGCATCGAGATCGAGATCCCGAAAGTGATCATCAGGTGATTTTGCCGCCTGGTGAGACTGAACGGCCCATTCTGGTCGTTACCTCTTATAGAAAAGATTGAAGCACCCTCATGAACGTTACCGAAAAAGCGCGTGAATTTATTTCAGAAACCAGCGACAGCCTGCACAACGGCACTTTTGTAAAACTTTCCCTCGGAAACTACCGCGGGCCCGACGACACACTCAAAAACATCTACATCAAGCCGATTCTCATCAAAAAGGAGCCGCGGCTCAGCCTTACCTACCGCCATAAAACGCGGGATATTGCCAAGAATCACACTTTTGAGGAGGTGGAGCAAATGCTGCTGCAATGGCTGGGCAACGATTTTCGCGTGGCTACGTTGCAAACCGTCAATTCGGACACGCTCTTCGAAATGCACCCAAGCGGCAAGGCTACTTTGAAGAAAAAGGCCGTGTCAGGCCGGGAGGCGCCCTCGCTCAGTCACGACAAGGCCAAAAATAGGCTCATCGCCCCGGCGGAGAAGGGCTACTTGTTTGACCTGAAAATCACCGACCAGCAAGGCAATGTGTTTCACAATGCGCAGGACAAATTCCGGCAGATCAACCATTATATCGACATTCTGAGCAGCCTCATCCGGGAAATCGGACCGGGCAGGCAGGTAAGGGTAGCCGATATGGGCTCGGGCAAGGGTTATCTTACATTTGCCCTTTACGACTACCTCCGAAATGTGCTCCAACTGGACCCGCAAGTGACCGGCATCGAGTTTCGCAACGACCTCGTAACGCTCTGCAATGAGATCGCGCGGAAGGCGGGGTTCGAAGGGCTCTCCTTCCGCGAAGGCACGATCGACCAGTTCGATGCTGCGGGTACCAATATCCTCATTGCCCTCCACGCCTGCGACACGGCTACGGACGACGCCATTTTCAAGGGTATCCAGGCGGAATCGGACCTGATCGTGGTCGCGCCGTGCTGCCACAAGCAAATCCGCCGCCAGATAGAACAGCACAAGGCAGAGAACGACGTGAGCTTCCTCACCCGGCACGGTATTTTCCTGGAAAGACAGGCGGAAATGGTCACCGACGGCATTCGTGCGCTGGTGCTCGAATATTTCGGCTACAAAACGAAGGTGTTTGAATTTATTTCCGATGCCCACACGCCCAAAAACGTCCTCATCGTGGGAACAAAGGGAAACAGAAGTGAGAAATCGCAGGCCGCGGCGCTGGAAAAAATCAGGGAGGCTAAGCAGTTCTTTGGCATTGAATACCATCACCTTGAAAGATTGGCGGGCATTTGAAGGCTCAAAAATGCCCCTTTTCCCATCCTGGTAGCTTATATTTGCAACTTTTTGTGAACCTAATAATCAATTATGTGGAATAAAATAGCGACTTACATTATCCGCTACCGGCTTTTGTGGGTTGCACTAGTGTTAGTATCGACGGTTTTCATGGCCTACGAAGCCAGCAAAATTGAACTCTCCTACAACTTCGCCCGCATTCTGCCTTCCAACGACCCCGTAGAGAAAGAATACCAGGATTTCCGCAAGCTTTTCGGCGAAGACGGAAGCGTAATGGTGATCGGCTGGCAGGACCCCCAACTTTTCGAAATCAACAAATTCCGCGACTGGTGCAAGCTCTCCCAGGAAATCCGGGAGACGGAGGGAATCAAAAACGTCCTTTCGCTTGCCAACGTCTACAAGATCGCCCGGAACGATAGCCTCTCCCGCTTCGACTTCGCCCCGGTGATCCGCGACATTCCCACCACGCAGGCAGAAGCCGACAGCATCAAAAAAGAAATTGCCGCCCTGCCCATTTACGAAGGTCTGGTGCTGAACAGCAAAACCAATGCAACGCTGATCGTCATCACTTTCAACGATAAAGAACTCAATTCCAAGCGCCGCCTGACGATCGTCGATGATATTGAAAAGATCGCCGAGCAATTCGCCACGAAATACGATACCGACCTGCACTATTCCGGCATGCCGTACATCCGGACGGTGAACATGAAGAAGATCTCCGGCGAAATGCAGCTTTTCATGGGACTGGCCGTATTTGTGACCTTGTTCATCCTCTGGGCGTTTTTCCGCTCGTTCCGCCTCACATTGCTCTCCATTACCGTCGTGCTGATCGGCGTGGTGTTCTCGGTGGGCACATTGCATTTGTTTAATTACAAAATCACGGCGCTTACCGGTCTCATTCCGCCCCTGCTCATTGTGATCGGGGTGCCAAACTGCGTGTTCCTGATCAACAAATATCAGGCTGAGCTCGTATTGCACAGCAACAAGGACGAGGCCCTGCGCGAAATGATCCGGCAGATCGGCCTATCGACCTTCCTCGCCAACATGACCACGGCCATCGGGTTTGGAGTGTTTTATTTTACAAACAGTATCCTGCTGGTGGAATTCGGCGTCGTAGCGGCCATTAATGTGATGGTAACCTACGTGCTTTGCCTCGTGCTTTTGCCCATTACCCTGCATTACATGAGCACACCCAAGCCCCGCCACCTGAAACACCTGGACGGAAAATGGGCCGCGGGCTTTTTGAGAATGGTGGATCGCCTGGTGCATAACCACCGCAAGGAAATTTACATTGCCATGGGTGTGATGATCGTCGTGTCGGCATTCGGGATGACTAAGATCAAAACGATCGGTTATGTGGTGGACGACTTGCCGAAGAAAGATGTGGTTTACACCGACCTGCGTTTCTTCGAAAAGAACTTCAATGGCGTGCTGCCGTTCGAGGTGATGATCAACACCAAACAGCCGAATGGTGTTTTTGCCGATCAGGCCAAGACGCTTTATAAAATCAAGGCATTCCAGAACGAAATGGCCAAGTTCCCGGAATTTTCGAAACCTGTTTCCATTGTGGAGGCTTCGAAGTTCCTCTACCAGGGATACCGCGGCGGCGATGCCAAATACTACGCATTGCCCGGCGTGCTGGAATTGAACAAAATGACGCCTTACCTGCAAAGCCAGGAGGGCGCGGCAAAGCAGCTTACTTCGTTCCTGAACGAGGATAAAAGCGTTACCCGTGTGAGCTTCCAGATGGCCGACGTCGGTTCTGAGCGCATTAAGGAGCTCATGGGCCGCATTCGTCCCAAAGTGGATTCGATTTTCAGTCCGGAACAATACAAAGTGAGCCTTACCGGCCACAGCCTTGTGTTCCTGAAAAGTAACGATTACCTGCTCAGCAACCTGTACGAGAGCTTGCTGATCGCCATCGTCCTCATTGCGATCGTCGGCATGGTGCTCTTCCGCTCGATCCCCATTATCCTGCTTTCCAAACTGCCTTGTCTGATCCCGCTCGCATTAACGGCCGGCATTATGGGGTATTTTGATATTTATTTCAAACCAACCACGATCCTGATTTTCAGCATCACGTTCGGTATTGCCTCGGACGGAACGGTGTACTTCCTCACGCGCTACCGCGAGGAGCTGTACAAAAAAGGACTTTCCCCTTCCAAAGCCGTAACCGCTTCTATTTTCGGGACGGGATTGAGCATGATTTACACGGCGGTGATCCTGTTCTGCGGGTTTTCGATCTTTTCGGCTTCGAGCTTCGGCGGAACGGCCGCTATGGGTGTGATGGTTTCTATCACTTTGCTTGTAGCGATGTGTACCAACCTCATCCTTCTGCCTGCATTATTGCTCTCGATTGCCAAGCGGCAGGGAAAAAATGTAAAACCGAGCTAGTATATTAGCCGTTGCTACATTAATTCCCTTTCATACATGAAAAAATTCCTCACAGCGCTATCCCTTTCCATTACGGGGATAGCGCTGCCCGTTTCGGCCCAAACCGACTTCCAGGCCGACTCTGTCTTTATCCGCAAAATTTACGACACCGCGCTCGGCGAAGGCAAAGCCTACGAATGGCTGCGGCACCTTACCAAACAGGTCGGGCCGAGGCTGAGCGGCTCGGCAGGCGCTGCCAAAGCGGTAGTTTATACCAAATCGGTGATGGAAGGTGAGCGCTTTGACAATGTGTTCCTGCAAAACGTGATGGTGCCCCACTGGGTGCGCGGGGCGAAGGAGAAAGCGCAGATCATCGTTGGCAAACAGAAAACCGAAGTTGCCATTGCCGCATTGGGCGGCTCCATTGCCACGCCGAAGGGCGGTATCAGGGCAAAAGTGATTGAGGTAAAAAGCTTCCAGCAGCTCCGCGACCTTGGCTCCGAAAACGTAAAAGGCAAAATCGTGTTCTTCAACCGGCCGATGGACCCGACCAAAATCAATACATTCGAGGCATACGCCGGTGCCGTAGAGCAGCGGGCGTCCGGTGCGAGCGAGGCGGCCAAGCTGGGCGCTATCGGTTCCATTACGCGCTCGATGACCACCCGGCTCGACGACTTCCCGCACACAGGCAGCATGCGCTACGCAGCAGGCGCGCCTATGGTTCCCGCGGCGGCGATCAGCACGAACGGGGCAGAATTGCTCAGCAAAACCTTGCAGGCCAATCCCGAAGCCGAATTTTACTTCGAACAAAACTGTGAAACCCTCCCAGACGCGGCATCGCATAATGTGATCGGTGAGCTGAAAGGCAAAACGAGCCCTGCAAAGTACATAGCCATAGGCGGTCACCTCGATTCGTGGGATTTTGCCCAGGGCGCGCACGACGACGGTTCCGGCTGTGTGCAGTCCATCGAAGCGGTGCGCATCCTGAAAGCATTGGGCTACCAGCCCAACCACACTTTGCGCGCGGTGATGTTTATGAACGAAGAGAATGGGCTGAAAGGCGGCATAGCCTACGCGGACTCGGTGAAAACGCGTAAAGAAACGCACGTTGCAGCCATTGAATCGGACCACGGCGGGTTCTCACCGCGCGGTTTCGGGATTGTGGGTACGCCTGCGCAGAAGGCGAAAATTCAGCAATGGACGAAATTGTTCGCAGCCTATGGCGTCCATGAGCTCGGCCCTGGCGGCGGTGGCGCGGACATTGGGCCGCTTGCGCAGCAGGGCACGGTTCTGCTCGGCCTTATGCCCGATTCGCAACGCTATTTTGACTACCATCACGCCGCGAACGATACATTCGAGGCAGTTAGCAAGCGGGAGCTCGAACTCGGTGCCGCGGCCATGGCTTCCATGCTGTACCTTATCGATAAATATGGCCTCTAAGGCAGTCCTTGCCCCAGGGGCTGAAGCCCCTGGATAGGAGATGTTCCGGGCCGCTGGCCCTCATTGCAACAAAAGGGGCTTTCGCCCCTTTTTTATTGAATTTTTTCGAAGGTTTTGTCCATCCACTCCTCGGGGATGTCGTCCAGTGCCTCTTTCAGTTTTTCGGCCCAGATCCTCGATATTTCCTCCATATCCTTCTGCTCATAACGGTGTTCGGCGATCGCGAAACTGTCCTTTTTGTACAGCACGACGTCGATCGGGAAGTCTACGTCGTTGTTGCTAACGCGTGTGGAATCGAAAGACAGGAAGCCGGCTTTCAGCGCCTGTTTCATTGACGAGTTCTCATTCAGCACGCGGTTTAGGATCGCCTTGCCTTGTCCGGAGTTGCCGATAATCACGTAAGGCGAGCCCTCGTCGAGCTCTACCCAGTTGCCTTCCGAATAGAGCAGGAACAGCTTGTGGTCCTTATCGTCTTTCAACTGCCCGCCTACGATGGTGTTGAGGTTAAATTTGAGGCCAGACCTTTCCAGGCTCGCCTTATCTTCCTCGGCCACCCGCTTAATCTGCTCCCCGAATGCATTGACGGCCTTATAAAGCTTGTTGTAAACCACCCCTTCGCTGATCAGTTCCTCAAAGTAATGCACGGCCTTGTCGCGAACAGACCTCAACCCGCTGGTCATGATGAACATCGAGTAGTTATCCTGCTGGGTGACGTACATTTTCTTTTTGGTGGTGGTATTGGTGCCTGCGGTGATGCGCGTGTCGGCCAGGGCAACGAGGCCCTCTTTTACTTTTATTCCTAAGCAATAAGTCATTTTTCTACACTTTAAACCGGCCCAAAAATACCAAATCACAACCTGAACATCCTAACAAATCCCTTTTTCATCGATATTTAGGGCCAAACATATCCCCGCCACCGCCATGATCCACACCGCTCACCTCTTCGCAGACCTCGACGAACATCTCATTACCCTGCTCCGGTCGCTCACGCCGGAAGAGTGGGAAAAGCCAACCGTTGCAAAGCTCTGGAAAGTCCGCGACGTGGCTGCACATCTGCTCGACGGCAATATCCGCGCCATTTCCATATACCGCGACGGCCACTTCACCGCGCCCGACCGCGCGATCAATGGTTACGACGATCTGGTAAGTTATCTCAACCATTTGAATGCTGAATGGGTAAATGCCTCGAAACGCATCAGCCCCGCGCTGCTCACCGATCTGCTGGAAAGCACCGGGAAACAATACGCAGCCATCATGCAGGAGCAGGACCTGAATGCCGACGCGGTCTTTTCCGTTTCCTGGGCTGGCGAAAGCGTTTCCAAAAACTGGTTTCACATTGCCCGCGAATACACGGAAAAATGGCATCATCAGCAACAAATACGCGAAGCAACGGGCAGGCCCGAATTGCAAAACCGTATTATGACGCCGCGTTTCTTGCGGCCGCTCATCGAAACCTTCGTGCGCGGGCTTCCACACACGTACCAGCATACCCAGGCGGAAACGGGCACGTCCGTACGCATTGCGATCCGGCTGAATGAAGTTTTCGAATGGTTTTTGGTTAAAACGAACGATGGCTGGACCATCAGCGACGCATGCAGCACCGTCCCCGAAGCATCGGTAACGCTCGACGCCGATACCGCCTGGAAGCTTTTCACAAAAGCCATTAAACCAAACGACGCATTATCAAAATTACAGATCACTGGGAATAAAGAACTTGCAGGCGTTACATTAAACCTGATTGCCGTAATGGCATAGCCCGGACGGCCGACTTTTCAATCCGAAATGGGCAGCAAAACAGTATATAAGGGCATGAAAGTATATCAAATAGCAATCCTGCTTTGCATGCTGGCTTGCGGCGGCACACAAAGCCCCGGACCATCGGCTCCCGCCGGCACTGACCCGATTGAAGAATCGGGCAAGCCGCAATACCTGGCCCTGGGCGATTCCTATACGATCGGGCAGAGTGTGGCGCCCGACGAGCGGTGGCCTGTGATATTGGCAGACGAACTCAAAAAAGCGGGCAAGCCAGTGGCCACGCCGAAGATCGTCGCCCGCACGGGCTGGACCACGCGCAACTTGCTCGACGCATTAGAACAGAGCCCTCCCACCGGCACGTTCGACCTTGTGTCGTTGCTTATCGGCGTAAATAACCAGTACCAGGGCAGAAATAAGGAAGAATACCGGATCGAATTCCGACAGCTTTTGCAGCAGGCGATTGCGTACGCCGGCGACGATGCCGGTAATTTATTCGTGCTATCCATTCCCGATTGGGGCGTTACCGCCATCGGCGAAGGCAACCGTGAGCACATAGCCGCCGAAATCGACAGCTTCAACGCCATTGCGAAGGAGGAATGCCAGAAACTCAAAATCGTTTTCATCGACATTACACCAATATCCCGCAAAGCACTCAACGACCCTACGATGATTGCGAGCGACCAGCTGCATTTCTCGGGCAAAATGTACCGGCTATGGGTGAATGAAGCCCTTCCGAGGGTGAGGCAGCTGTTTTAGCAAAACAAAAAACCTCCGCTGCATACCAGCGAAGGTTTATGTACTATTATTCCAAAATTCTAATAACCTTAATTCAAGCTTCCTGCAAGGCTTTCAGGCGAAATACCAGGCCGTCCATGGCCGGCGACGGCCGGAGCTGGCACGAAAGCCTGCTGTTAGCGTCGGCATTCGGCAGCGTATCGAGCGTGTCGAGTTCCTGGTCGTTCGATTCGGGCAGGTTTTCCTTGCCTTCGAGCACTTCAATGTGGCAGGTAGCGCACAATGCCATTCCGCCGCAGGTGGCCTGGATGTCGTATTCGTATGCTTTCAGGAGTTCCATCAGGTTAAAGCCCATATCGGTGGGCACTTCCAGGGCCTGACGCTCCCCTAAGTCGTTCTCTATGAATATATTGATCATGACTAAAATGGATTAACACCGTTAACCGTGGTGTATTTGAAGCTTAGTTTCTGGTCGGGGTAAACGTACTTGAATGCGCTTTGCATCATGATGGCCGCTTCGTGGAAACCGCATAAAATGAGTTTCAGCTTACCCGGGTAAGTGTTGATGTCGCCAATGGCGTAAATGCGTTCGACGTTTGTAGAGTAATCGAATGTGTCGACCACCACCGCCGATTTTTCGACGCCCAGGTTCCAGTCGGCAATGGGTCCTAGCTTTGGGCTCAGGCCGAAAAGCGGGATGAAATCGTCGGTAGGAATGGTGATGAGCGATTTGTCATTCCCTAGCACGGATACTTCTTTGAGCACGCCATTTCCGCCGAGTTTGTTCACCTGGGATTGCAGGATAAGGTCAATTTTACCTTTTCCGGCCAGTTCGTACACTTTTTCGGCGGAATCGGGCGCGCCGCGGAATGTATCGCCGCGGTGCACGAGCGTGACGCGTTCGGCCACGTCGGCAAGGAAGATCGTCCAGTCGAGTGCGGAGTCACCGCCGCCAGCCAGTACTACTTTCCGGTTGCGGAACTGCTCGGGCTTTTTAACCATATAATGCACGCCCTTGCCTTCGAAATATTCCAGCTGCTCCACCGCCGGCTTCCGCGGCTCGAAGCTGCCCAGTCCGGCTGCGATCACCACTACCTGGCAATGCACGCCGGTGCCTTCATTGGTGCGGACGATGAAGCTGCCGTCGTCCTGCTTTTCCAGCGCTTCTACCCTTTCGCCCAATGTAAAACCGGGTTTGAACTCCTCGATCTGCCTCATGAGGTTGTTCACGAGGTCTTCGGCGATAATGGCCGGGGCGCCGGGAATGTCGTAAATGGGCTTTTGAGGATAAATCTCGGCAAGCTGGCCGCCTACTACCGGCAGCGCGTCGATAAGGTGGCAACGCATTTTGAGCAGTCCGGCCTCGAAGACGGCGAACAGGCCAACGGGCCCGGCGCCGATTATGCAAATGTCTGTATGGATCATAAAACGATGTGAATGAGAACTTTGGAATACTTTGATGTTCCAAAAGTACTAGTCATTCACATCGCACGCCAATCACAATAGGTTATCTGCTATAACCAAAAGTTATAATGTCAGGATTCGGTGATCATGAATTGGAGCATATCGGGCAGCACCTCGATTTCCACTTCGACGGGCTTTTCCAGTTTCAACCGCTCGTCGTCGGCGTGTGCGTCCTTACCGTCCCAGAATATCTTCACTTTTTTGGCCCGGATGGTGGAGAAGCTGAACTCCTTGTCCTCGTCATTAATGCGGCTGAGCAGGAACGACTCGAATTTATTGCGGCTCGCTTCGGAAACCATCACCACATCCAGGCAGCCGTCGCCGGGGTCGGCCGTGCCGGCGAGCACGAGGTTAGGCCCGATGGAGCGGATATTCATAACTTCCACCATAATATAATTGCCCGAATGCTCCACGCCGTCGGCCACGATCGTGCATGGCCGGGCCTCGTAGGTTTGCACGATTTCCAGCAGCACGGCCCGCGCCGCTTTCAGCTTTTCTTCCGCGGTGTCGCCGATATCCCCTTCGATTTTATCCATCACCTTCATCAGCCGTGGAAAAATGCCGTAGCCAAATGCTTCGAGGAAAAACAGATCGTCGCGCACGCCGTGCACGCGGCCGATGTCGAAAGGTTGCAGCTTATAGTGATGCCAATGCGGGATAATGTCTTTGGGATGCCCCTCGATCTGCAAGGCGGTAGCAATGTTGTTGGCCGTGCCGTGCGGCAGCAACGCGAGCGGAAATTGCTTGTCGAGCCGCTTGCGCTGCATCAGGGCCTTGGCCGCGCGCCGTACGGTGCCGTCCCCGCCCGCGATGATCAAAAAGTCGGTTTTCTCTTCGAATTCATCCCAGCCTTCCTCCTTCACGGAGGCGTACTCACATTCGAAACCTTCTTTTTTTATGATTTTCAGCAGCTCTTTTTTCGAAAAATCGTTATCCCCGGCTGTGGGGTTGTGCAAAAGGGTTGTCCGTTTCATAGCAGGATGTGTAGTTAATCCAGCTTTTTATAAAAAACATACCAGGCACAATTTTATTAATGCACACCTGAAAACGCTATACGTTATGAGAATCCTGGTAACGAACGATGATGGAATATACAGCCCGGGCATTGCAGCGCTCGCCAAAATCGCGGCGCGGTTCGGAGAAGTGAAAATTGTGGCACCCGATGTGGAACAATCCTCTATGGGTCATGCCATTACGGCTTCCAGGCCGCTGTCCTACAAAAAATCGCCCATCGAGTTCGAGGGCATCGACGCCTACCGTGTAAACGGTACGCCCGCCGACTGCGTGGCGCTCGGACAACACCTCTGGGACAAGCCCGATGTGGTGCTCTCGGGGATCAACCTGGGGCCAAACCTGGGGAATGCGATGTGGCATTCGGGCACACTGGCCGCAGCCAAGCAGGCCGTTTTGTTCGGCATTAAAGGCATTGCATTGAGTACCCCTACGGACGTTGAGCCCGATTTTGAGAAACTCGACCCATTTGTGGAAAAGGCACTGGACCTGCTGTTCAAGAACCCGCACCTGAACCTGGTGAATGTGAATTTTCCGCACAGCCCGAAAGGCGTGCGCTGGACGCGGCAGTCGGTTCGGCTTTACGACAATAACATTGTCCCGGCCCTCGACCCGATGGGCCGCAAGCACTACTGGTTCACCGTCGTGCCGCTCGAACCGGCAGAAGAAGGCACCGACCGCTGGGCGATCGAAAACAACTTCGTGTCCATCACCCCGCTCCGCCTCGACCTGACCAACGAGGCCGAACTGGTGAAAGCGCAGCTCGCCTACCCGATTACCTAGGCCCGGCGCAGACGGGCGCATCCAATCGCCGGAGAAACCGGCGGGAAACGTCCCCTACCACACCATTCCGAATCCCGCGCCTGCCCGGTGCGGGATTCTTTTGTTAAAGTCTTTTGCAAATACATTAAGGGGTAGAATGGCGGAAATGCAGTCTTATTCCCAGACAGACGTATTTTTATCAATTCCTGAATCCAAGAAATCAGTATTCTCCCACCATGAAACAAACCAATATTGGCAACTATCGCTGGGTTATTTGCGCGTTACTCTTCTTTGCAACCACCATCAACTACATCGACAGGCAGATTCTTGGATTGCTGAAACCCACTCTCGAAACAGAATTCAATTGGAGCGAAACCGACTATGCGAACATCGTAATGGTATTCGCAGCCTGCTATGCGGCCGGTTACATCGTCTTCGGTAACATCATCGATAAAATCGGCTCAAAACTGGGCTATGCCGTTTCCATCGTGATATGGAGCGTTGCCGCCGTGGCGCACGCATTTGTGAAAAGCACCTTCGGCTTCGGCGCGGTGCGCGCGGTGCTTGGCCTTGGCGAGGCAGGTAACTTTCCGGCGGCTGTAAAGGCAACGGCCGAATGGTTCCCTAAGCGCGAACGGGCACTCGCGACCGGTATTTTCAACTCCGGCACGAGTATCGGTGCCGTGGCGGCGCCCATTCTCGTTCCCTGGCTGCTGAGCAGTTACGGCTGGCAGGGCGCGTTCCTGATCACCGGTGCGCTGGGCTTTATCTGGCTGATATTCTGGTGGGTCATGTACGAAATCCCGTCGCGCCACAAAAAGGTAACTGCCGAGGAATATGCATTCATTCACAGCGATAACGAGGCAGGTGACGGCGAAGGCCAGAAACCCATTCACTGGACCAAGCTCATTACATTGCCGCAAACCTGGGTATTCATCGTCGGCAAGTTCCTCACCGACCCCGTTTGGTGGTTCTTCCTGTTCTGGCTGCCCTCCTACTTCGCCACCACATTCGATCTCGACCTTAAAAAGCCGAGCCTCCACCTGGCGATCGTTTACACGGCCACTACATTCGGCAGCATTGGCGGCGGCTACCTGTCGTCCTACCTGATCAAAAAAGGCTGGGCGCCACTCAGAGCACGTAAAACCACCCTGCTCGTGGTTGCATTCGCGGTGATGCCGATTATCCTGGCGCAGTTTGCGACGGACATCTGGACAGTGGTAGCGATCATCGCCATCGCCACCGCTGCGCACCAGGCTTGGAGTGCCAACATTTTTACCATCGTTTCCGATATTTTCCCAAAACGTGCGGTAAGCTCGGTAGTAGGGATCGGCGGGATGGCCGGCTCGCTGGGCTCTACGTTCTTCCCGCTCCTGGTAGGTGCATTGCTCGATTATTACAAATCGGCCGGGAGTATTGGAGCGGGTTACAATATCCTGTTCATTATCTGCGGATTGGCCTACATTATCGCCTGGCTGATCATCCATTTCCTGACATCCAAAATGAAACCGGTCGAAGAAGCGTTAAACAACTGATCGACCCAAAATCACCTTAGCTGTAAATATTGCTAGCATAGCATTCTAATGAAGAAGTACCGTTATCCCCTCTTGATCCTGGCGGTTTCGTCTCTGTTGGTGTATTGTAAAACCAACAAGCAAACCACCCAGCAAACCGCATCTTCCACCACTTCGACGGTGGCGAAAGAAGAAAAACCTGCCCAGGTACCCGGCAAATCGCCATTCATACCCGCTTCCGAAACGATCGGCAAGATGGTGATCGAAGATGGTTTTGAAGCAAAACTCATCGCATCCGAGCCGCTCGTGAGCGCACCGGTGGCCATGCAGTTCGACGACAAGGCCCGCATGTGGGTGGTGGAAATGGTAGGTTACATGCCCGACACCGTTGGCACCGGCGAGGATATTCCCAACGGGAACATCGTAATCCTCGATGATAAAAATAAGGACGGCGTGTACGACGACCGCAAAGTGGTGATCGACTCGCTCGTGCTGCCGCGCGCGATCTGCCTGATCGACAACGGCATTCTCGTGGCGGAACCTACCAACCTGTGGTTCTATGAACTGAAAAACGACCAGGTAGTGAAGAAAACGCTGGTAGATCCGAAATATACCGAGGGCGGTAATGTGGAGCACCAGCCCAACGGCCTGCTGCGCGCGATGGATAACTGGATTTACAATGCCAAATCCGATAAGCGCTATCGTCGGATCGGTGGCAAATGGGTCATCGAGCACACGCATTTCAGGGGCCAATGGGGTATTTGCCAGGACAATTACGGACGGTTGTATTATAACAACAATTCCCAAAACCTGCTCGGCGATTATCTTCCGGCCGGTTTGGGTGCCTGGAACAAGAACCAGCGCGGCGTGGCGGGTTACAACGAAAAATCGGTGGCCAACAATAAGGTCTACCCGCTCCACCCCACCCCCGGCGTGAACCGCGGGTACATGAAAAACGTCCTCGACGACAGCCTGCGCCTGAACGAGTTCACAGCGGCGGCCGGTCCGGTGATCTACCGCGGCGACCTGTTCGGCAAAAACTTCGATTTCAACGCATTCGTGCCGGAGCCTTCCGCCAACCTCATCAAACGCAATGTCCTGAATGAGAATGGATATGTCGTGAAAGGCGATATCGCGTACAAAGGCAAGGAATTCCTCGCCAGCACCGACGAGCGCTTCCGGCCGGTGAGCCTGTATAATGCCCCCGACGGCAGCCTGATCGTACTCGACATGTACCGCGGCATTATCCAGCACAAAACTTACCTCACGCCTTACCTGAAAGACCAGATCGGCAAGCGCGACCTCACGCAGCCGCTTTCGGCAGGCCGCATTTATAAGATTGTCCCAAAAGGTGCCAAAGCCAAGCCGGTAACCGTGCCCGACGGCGCGCAGGAGCTGGTGAAGCTGCTCGGCCACCCGAACGGCTGGGTCCGCGACCGTGCACAGCAAAAACTGATCGACGGTAAGTACAACCAAACCGTGCCCGCACTCCGCGAAGCCATTAAGCAAACGGCCAACCCGTTGCTGGCGGTCCACGCACTGTGGACGCTCGAAGGGCTGAATTCGCTGAAACCGGAAGAGGCATTGAGCTGGATCAGGCAGTCGAACTGGACGTTCCGTGCACAAGGACTTTACGCATCGGCGGCGGTAATCACGCCCACTTCCTATCAGCAGTTCGCGACCGTATTCGACGGCATTGCCGACTCCGGCGACACGCTGGCGGCCCCTTACATTGCATTGCTGGCCAAGAGCATTGACAAATTCGATCAAAATCTTTCAAGGGGCCTGCTGAACAAGCTGGCGGGCAAATATCCTAACAACCGGTACGTGTCCGACGCGATCATCAGCAACTTGCAGGATCAGGAAGAAATGTTCCAATCGGCCATTGCCAGCTCCGTTTCCGATCCGAACGCGGTGCTCAACAAGCAGCTCACCCGCGTGGTCACGGCCGTTCGCACTGCGCAAGGCAACCGGAACCCCGAGATGCTGAAAAAGGAATTTCCCAAAGGCGAAGCATTGTTTACCTCCGTTTGCCAAACCTGCCACGGGGCCGATGGCGGTGGTGTGAAATCGCTCGCGCCACCGTTGAACCAGTCGGAATGGGTCACGGGAAGCAAGGAAAGACTCATTTCGATTGTCCTTTTCGGTCTCACCGGGCCTGTAAAAGTGAACGGCCACGTATATCAAACACCCGAAGTAAGCGGCGATATGCCCGGCATCGGCTACGATAAAGACATGCCGAACGAAGACATTGCACAGCTGCTAAGCTTCATCCGCCGCTCCTGGCGCAACAATGCCGACCGCGTAACCACCGAGGAAGTGACCAAAGTACGCACCAAACTCACCGGCCGCGAAAAAGCATTCACCGAAGCCGAGCTAAATGGCATTTGATGGTATGTTGTTGATTTTAAATAGAAAGACGCTTCGAAAGGGGCGTCTTTTTTTTAGTTTTTAGCTAAAATGGAAACGACCATTTAAAAAAAGTCGGCTCCTTTGAAACAACTATTCATGCAACAATGTTGCATAACAACCAACTAACCTGTTTTCTTATAATGCACGAGCCATACAAATTCGACGTCGCCATTGTGGGCGGCAGCTATGCCGGACTGTCAGCAGCCATGACCCTGGGCCGGGCGCGCCGCAAGGTGATCATCATCGACAGCGGCAAACCCTGCAACCGCCAGACGCCCCATTCGCATAACCTCATTACCCACGACGGCAAAACGCCCGCCGAGATCTCCGCCCTCGCACGTGAGCAGGTACTCGCCTACCCCACCGTGCAGCTGCGCGCGGGGCTCGTGACGCAGGTAACCGGCAGCGACGGCGCATTCACCGTCACCACCGACGACGGGCAAACATTGGAAACGAAAAAAATCATCTTCACGACCGGCATCGCCGACATCATGCCCGACATCCCGGGCTTTGCCGAAAGCTGGGGAATCAGCGTCATTCACTGTCCCTACTGCCACGGCTACGAATACAGCGACGCTTCCACAGGCGTGCTCATGAACGGCGAGATGACATTGGAATACCTGAAAATGATCCGCAACTGGACCGCCGACCTCACCCTGTACACCAACGGCCCTGCTGCATTCGACGACGCGGCCCGAGCCAAAATGCACGCATTCGGCGCAGAGATTATCGAAGAGCCCATCGCCTCCCTGGACCATGAAAGCGGCTACCTCCAAACGCTGCACCTGGCCGACGGCACCGCTCGCGCCATTACCGCGCTGTACCACCGCCCGGCATTCGTCCAGCATTGCCTGATTCCCGAAGAACTCGGCTGCGAGCTCACTGTACAAGGCTTTATTAAAGTTGATGAAGCGCAAAAAACAACGATCGCCGGCATTTACGCGGCGGGAGATAACAGCGGCGCATTCAGGGGATTAACGGGCGCGATGGCCGCCGGAACCACCGCTGGCGCAAGGCTCAATCATGAATTAATCAATGAAGAGTACTGATTGGGCGGCAGCAATGTGGTAGTTTTGCAAGATGCTATAAGCGGTATGCCGCAGGCCGTAAGCTTATAGCCTATCGCTTACTGCTTACAGCCTCATAACAATGTCCCTATTCAAATCCCCCGCCCCCATCACCATTACCTGTTACAAACGCCTCGCGCCATTCCTTGAAAAAGAGGTGGCACAGCTCGGTTACCGGGTGGAGGAAACATTTGCGACCGGTGTGCAGCTGCGCGGTACGATCAACGACTGCATTAAACTGAACCTGAACCTGTATTGCGCCAGCCAGGTGCTTTACAGCCTCGGCACATTCAGCGCGCGGCATCCCGACGATGTTTACCGGTTTTTATCCCAAATGAAATGGGAGGACATACTGGCCGAAGACGCCTATTTCTCGGTGACCAGCAACGTGATGACGGCCACTGTGAACAACACCATGTTTGCGAACCTGCGTGTGAAGGATGCGATCGTGGACCGGCTGCGCGACAAAAAAGGCGTGCGGCCGTCGACCGGCTCGGAGCTGAAAGGTGCCGTGGTGCATTTGTTCTGGAAGGACGAGCGGGCGGAAGTGTTCATTGATACTTCGGGCGAAACGGTGGCGCGGCACGGTTACCGCAAAATCCCCGGCCAGGCACCAATGCTCGAATCGCTGGCTTCGGCCACGATCCTGGCGAGCCAGTGGGACCGGAACTCTGCGTTCATCAACCCCATGTGCGGCTCGGGCACGCTCGCGATCGAAGCGGCGCTCATCGCCACCAACAGCCGCCCGGGGCTTTTCAGGGACAATTATTCGTTCATGCATTTGCTCGGGTATGATGAGGAAGTGTATTTCGAAGCACAGGACAAGCTGGAAGCGCAGATCATCGAAGCGCCGAAACTTCGCATTATCGCAACAGATCACGATCCGAATGCGGTTACGAATGCTAAAAAGAACGCAATAGCCGCCGGTGTGGCCGATATGATCGAGTTCGGCGTCTGCGACTTTGCCGACACCGAAGTGCCGCAGGAGAACAAGGGCGTCTTTTTCGTAAACCCCGAGTACGGCGAACGACTCGGAGAAATAGGCGAACTTGAAGAAACTTATGGACGAATTGGTGATTTTATGAAACAGAAGTGTGGAGGATATTACGGATATATCTTCACCGGAAACCTGGATCTTGCCAAGAAAATCGGCCTGAAAGCCAAGCGACGGATTGAGTTTTATTCCGGAAAAATCGATTGTCGCCTGCTGGAATACGAGCTCTACGAGGGTTCGAGAAGGAATTAGTACAATTTTCTGAATAGCAGCCCATTCGCTTTGGCACGCATTGCCGATCACTTTGGCATAATATTTAGATAATATAAGACATAACCATTTAGAAAAGTTGTCATGAAACAGTCACAAAGTTCAGGAACCATGCCGAAAGGCCAGGACCGGAACAGGCCTGAAAACAAAGACAATCTGGATAGCAGACATCGTGAAGAAGAAATGGTGAAAGGTAATCATATTACCAGCAACCAAAAAGAACATCACAGTCTGGAAAAACAGCAGAGGTAGCATTCAAATGCACCTGTTAAATGGTTCCTAAGTTGAGAACGAAGTCCGCATGAAACACTCATCCGGACTTCGTTTTTTTGTGCGCATCCATCGCCGCGGATTTGAATAGGTTTTTGCCGGGTTAGCAAACGGTCACCGTTTCGATGTTCAGCAACCTACCCAGCTTTTCAATTTTGGAAGCAATGTGCCCGATTCCCACCGCGCAATGGTGTGCCGGGCCGTGGCTGTTCCATTGCTCGGTAAAGCGTTTGGCGCCGATCGTAAAACGGTATCGGCTGTTGGTATTACCTATTTCCAGAACAGGCCCTGCCACCGACTCGCCCTCTGCCACCAGCAAAATCACCTTTCCTTCCACCGTTTCCACCACCGACAGCAATGTAACCGGTCCGTGTGCGACGCTCATCTCTACAGATAGGCCGTTCCCCACTTTTCCGTGATAGACATATAACGGCTTCACCTTTGTTTTACCTTCTGCAATCGCGATGTGGCCTGGTCCGTCGTGTCCCATCAGCACCACATCTGCATTGAAATCCATCGCATAATACTCTGTAAACGAGCCGCCCGCACCGAAGCTATCCATGATTTTCATCGCCTGAGCATTCTTAACTTCATACTCACCTGCCACCGGAATCCCACGGGCCGTAAGCAGCGAATTGCCGAGAATAACTGAGCTCATGGTATCCTCATTCTGAGCGCTGCCCGTGCCCTTGTGGTAATACGCCATCGAGCCAAGCTGGTGTATTTCAACCAATTTTTCCAATGCGGCGGCGGTTCTCGCAGCCCTGTGAATTTCGAACTCCGGGCAATCTTCCTGAATGTCGAACGTATTTTCGAAGGTCGCGATCATGGTGAGTACCTCGGCCTCCGAAACGGCCTCCCGCACCGCCGAAAGCTCGTCGACCTCGATGATCTCGATATGCCCGCCGAATGTAGCGCATTGCAATGTGAAGTTGGAATAAATATCGAGCATCCCGCCATAGTAATTACCCATCACGCCCAGGCGGTTATGCGACATGGTGTGCGCCACGCCGGCCGCTTCGATCCATTCACGCGCTTCCTGCCACACCTCCGGGTCGCTGTTTAAGGTGCCGGTGATCTGGTAAAAAGGAATGCCTGCACGGCGGAACACGTTCGCTATCTCCGGTACAGGGCAGGCCGAGCAATAGGCAAGCCATTCCCCCGTCATGCGAGTGCGATCACTCATTGCATTGAACCTTTGGTAGTCAATTGCCGGCTCCGGCGCGAGGTTCAGGACTATCACCGGCACTTTGGCACGTGAAACGACCGGCAGCACGGTGGACGACAATGCATAAGTCGTCACATAAAGAAAAATAAGGTCTACATCCTCTCTCCGGAACTGATGACCCGCCGCCAATGCCTTTTCGGGCGTATCTATCAGCCCCAGGTTTACAATTTCGGCCCCGTAACCACCGAGCCTTTCGGCTACCACATCGACGTAACCTTTCAACCGTGCTTCAAGACCTTCAAACTGATCCCAGTATGCCTCCAAGCCAATGCCGAACAGGCCCACCCGCAGCGCATATCGATTTTGTTTCATGATTAATAAGCAAATTTTTACCTTTCAATAAAGCGTCAATCCTGCTGTCTTACTCATAAAACGCGTGGCCTTAACGCCAGTAATTTGCTTAAAAATGATGGCCAAGGGGCCTTCCCGTCCAATTTTCGGCCGGTTGAAGCGTTAGTAAGCGAAATGTGTGTCATATCCGGCACACGAAACACCAGCAACCGATGAAACGATATCTGATGGCGCTTATCCTCCTCACCAGCGCCGTTTCCTGCGATTGGATCGGCAATACGCCGAGTTTCGGGGACGATTTTATCACCTATCACATCAAAGCGGGCAACCACGAAGTCGAGCGGAACCTCAATATGCCATTTACCGCCTCGTCCATCCGCTTTCAGGCGCTTTTCGACAGCAGCTGTGTTTACCAGACAATAATACCTGAAAATCAGCATGACATTAACAAGCTCTACGGCTTCTCGGATTGCAGCTCGCAACACCAGAGCAACAGCGCGCGGTTTGGGTGGAACTGGCGCGAGGGCGCATTACGCATTTACGCCTACACCTATGCGAATGGCGTGCGCCAGGAGCGCGAACTCGGCACCGCCGAGCTGAACGAGCCCACCAGCTTCCGGATCGATATCCGCGACAAGTCTTATGTATTTACCTACCGCGGAATCGAAACCGTGATGCCGAGACATTGTTCCGGCGGTGTAGGTGTTGCTTACAAGTTACTGCCCTATTTCGGTGGCGACGAGGTAGCCCCGCATGATATACGGATCAAAATCAGGAACTTGTGATATTGACATAAACTGAAATCGACTCGGGCGGCAATGACAGTGCACCTGCCCCGGCCTGTGCAGGCATTTCCCGCGGGCCATTCCAATCCGGGTCCGAAGATGCGATCAGTTTTTTCCAGGCCAGGTGTTCGTAAGGCAGCAGTCCTTCCTGCGGCGCTTTCGAGAAATTGAGGAAAGCCACCAGATGCTGCCGCTCCCACACCCGCTGAATTACAATCGATTCTTTTCCCTCGGCTACCTCAACCGACAATCCATTGCGGTCGCATTCCCGTAAAACCTGCTCGCTTTTCCGCAGGGCGATCCATTGGCGGTAATAGGCCAGCATGGTCCGGTGCGGCTCTTCCTGCAACAAATGCCATTGCACACGCGAATTTTCAAATGTGGATTCGGCCACGGGATCGGGCGCTTCGCCCTCGGCGTGGAATGCCGCGAATTCGGCTTTGCGGCCCTTGCGGACCGCATCCGCCAATTCCTTTTCCGTGTGGCTCACGAAATATTGGAATGGATTAGGCTCGGCCCATTCCTCGCCCATAAACAGCAAGGGAACAAACGGGCTCACGAAAACCGCGCCGGCCAGGAGCTTCTGCATTTCGGCGCTCACGAGCTGGCTCGTGCGCTCGCCGAGCATGCGGTTGCCGATATGGTCGTGGTTTTGGGAAAAAACGATAAACTGCCCGCCGGGAATGCCGTCGGCCTTCATGCCGAACTTGCGTTTCCGGTGATCGGAGTAGATACCATCGAACACATAAGCGTCGCGGAAGGACTTGGCCAGCGAGGCCACTCCTTCAAAATCGGAATAGTAGCCGCTCCGCTCCTGGCCCGAGCTCACGCGCAATGCATGGTGAAACTCGTCGATCCACTGCGCGTCCATTCCGTAGCCACCCGTTTCGGTGGGCTTCACGTAGCGCGTATCGTTCAGGTCCATTTCGACGATCAGGTAATGCTCCCGTCCGGTACCGAGCGCATTCGTCTTTTCCCTGATCTCCTGTAAAATGTGAACAGGGCTGAAATCCTTGATCGCATGCACGGCATCGAGGCGCAGGCCGTCGATATGGAAATCGCGGAACCACATCAATGCATTCTGCACAAAATAATGCCGCACACCGTCCGACCACGCATCGTCGAAATTGACCGCGTCGCCCCAGGGCGTGTGGTATTTATCGGTAAAATAAGGCCCGAACTTACCCAGGATATTACCTTCCGGCCCGAGGTGATTGTACACCATATCTAGCACCACGGCGATCCCTTTTTCATGACAGGCATTCACCAGCCGCTGCAAAGCCGCCGGGCCGCCATAAGTGTCCTGCACGCTGTACGGGAACACGCCGTCATAGCCCCAGTTCCGGCCTCCCGCAAACTGTGACACGGGCATGATTTCAATCGCGTTCACACCCAATTCCACCAGGTGATCGAGCTTGGCCTCCATGGCGGCAAATGTGCCTTCGGGTGTGAATGTGCCGGCATGCAGTTCATAAATAATGTATTCTTTCAGCGGGAGGTTCGTCCAGCTGTCGTCCGTCCAACGGAACTGCTGCGGATCAAATGCTTCCGACGCTCCATGTACACCATTGGGCTGGTGGAGCGTGGCAGGGTCGGGAAACGGGCCTTCGCCGTCGAGCAGGAAGCTGTACTGCTGGCCGTGCGCTAGCGCCCGTGTTTCGAGCTTCCAGAATCCATAGCCCTCTTTTTCCAGATCCAGCAGGTGATCCGTTTTATCCAGTTTCAATTGTACTTTTTCGGCTTCGGGCGCCCACACCAGCACATGTGCTTCGCCGGTTTCGTCAAAGGTCACACCCGGACGCTGCACTAATAAATGATCGTAACTCATATCTTTTGTTTCTCCAATGCATGTCTGAATACCACTACCGAGCGACTTTCCACCGAGAAACTATCTCCCGGTTTAAGGACCTGACCGTCGTCGCTCACACAGGCAACGGCTGTGTCGATGACCTTGCGCCATTCGTTGCCGTACTTGACGGGCGGGAGCGTGTACTCCACCGGCTCGTAATGGGCATTGAAAATAATGTAAAAACTATCATCATAAATGGGCTTGCCTTTCGGGTCCATGTGCCTGATACCCTTGCCATTCAGAAAAATTCCGAGCGATTTGGCGAAGTCGTGGTTCCAGCTCTCGTCGGGCATTTCCTCGCCGTTGGGCAAAAACCAGGCAATGTCTTCCAGCCCGATCCCCTTGATCGGCATGCCGCGGAACCAGTGTTTGCGGCGGAATGTGGGATGCGCCTTACAGAACGCGATCAGTTTTTGGGTAAATGAAAGCATTTGCTTATCCGTTTTATCCCAATTCAGCCACGAGATCTCGTTGTCCTGGCAATAGGCGTTATTATTCCCGTTCTGCGTCCTGCCCCATTCATCACCCGCTACGAGCATTGGCACGCCCTGCGACAGGAAGAGGGTTGTAAGGAAATTCCGTTTCTGCTTGTTGCGCAGGTCTATCACTTCCTGGTTCTCCGTCGGCCCCTCCTCTCCGCAATTCCACGAGCGGTTGTGGCTCTCGCCGTCGCGGTTATCCTCGCCGTTTTCATTGTTACGCTTATCATTATACGACACCAGGTCGTTCAGTGTAAAACCGTCGTGTGCGGTGATGAAATTAATGCTGGCGGTTGGAAACCGGTCTTCGCCTTTGTACAAATCGGAACTGCCGGTAAATCGCTCGGCGAATTCGGCGAGCATACTATCCGCGCCGCGCCAGTAATCCCGCATACAATCTCGGTAATGGCCATTCCATTCCGCCCAGCCAATGGGGAATTTACCCACCTGATATCCGTCAAAACCGATGTCCCATGGCTCGGCGATGAGCTTCACCTGCGAAATCACGGGGTCCTGGTGAATAATATCGAAAAATGCGCTCAGGCGATCCACTTCGTGCAGCTCGCGCGCGAGTGTAGAAGCGAGGTCGAACCGGAAGCCATCCACGTGCATTTCGGTGATCCAGTATCGCAGACTGTCCATGATCAGGCGCAGAACGCTTGGCAGCCTGGCATTCAACGTGTTGCCGGTGCCGGTATAATCCATATAATAGCGACCGTCCATTAACCGGTAATAGGCCATATTGTCAATTCCGCGGAACGACAGCGTCGGCCCCATATGGTTGCCCTCGCCGGTGTGGTTGTACACCACGTCGAGTATCACCTCAATTCCCGCCTTATGGAGCTCTTTGACCATATTTTTAAATTCCTTCACCTGCTCGCCATAGGTGCCCGAGCTGCTGTACCGCACATCCGGCGCAAAAAACCCGATGGAATTGTACCCCCAGTAATTGGTCAGCCCGCGTTCTTTGAGGTGCCTGTCGGAAATGAAATGGTGCACCGGCATTAGTTCCACGGCATTTACGCCCAGCTTTTTGAGGTAAGCAATGCTCACGGGATGCGCTAGCCCGGCGTAGGTGCCGCGTATTTCTTCAGGAATGTCGGGATGAAGGCAGGTAAAGCCTTTCACGTGCAGCTCATAAATGATCGTGTCGTGATAAGGGATCTCCGGCGCGGTTACGCCTTCCCAGTCAAATATATGATCTGCGACGACCGATTTGGGAATGTAAGGCGCACTATCTAGCTCGCTGAAACTGAGGTCCTCTTCCGGGTCGCCGATGTTATATCCAAACAGCGCGTCGTGCCATTGTATCGTGCCGGAAATCGCTTTTGCATAAGGATCAATGAGGAGCTTGTTTGGGTTAAATCGAAGTCCCACAGTCGGTTCGTAAGGTCCGTGCACGCGGTATCCATAGAGCTGTCCCGGTTTCAGGTCGGGCACATAGGCATGCCAAACGTGGTGCGATACTTCCCTGATCTCGATCTTGACGCTCTCGGTGGTCGCTTCGGGGCTATCAAACAGGCACAGATCCACACCTGTGGCGTTCTCAGAATAAAGCGCAAAATTCACCCCTTTTCCATCCCAGGTCGCACCGAGCGGGTACGGCTCTCCCGGGTAAACGGTCAGGTCATTTTCTTTGGATTGATCTACAAGTTTTTTATTGGCAATCTTCTTCATATCAGTCGTTTTTAGTTTCAGAAACACCCATCTCCACGCCGCATTTGTACGAATGCGATTTTGATCATCAGATCATGTCCAGGACGGAAAATCGGCGCTAGTACACGTTTTGATACAAAATTATGCCAACAAGCAGGAAACATTTCCGGGAATAAATTCCCCACAGGCGCTTGTACACCACTTAAACAGCCATACACGATGACCACACCGCAATTACTAGCCGCTTACCGCTTTCTCGAAAAAGTAGCGAAATTCAATGAGGACACCGAATATGACCCCGCCGACGAGCCGCACATTGCCTTGCTGCAAGCGCTGGTGAAGGAGCGAAACCAAAAAGTTATCGCCGAGGATTTTAACAAACCCTTTTTGCATCCGATGGTAACAATTCAGCAATGGGTGGAAGAGCTCAAAGAATTGGTGAGCAAGGAGCTGCTCGACAGGCAAACGGATTTGTAGCCGGATTTTTTTTGAAATAAATACCAAAACTGCCTTTACTGGTACAATTTTTGTGTGCTCGCCGGTATACACACACGGTAACACTTTTGCACACACTATCCCATTTTTGTGTCGGTTCGAGCCTGTCGTATATACATCCCGGTGCGTCGACCATTTATCCGATTAGTGCCTCATTTTACCCAAAACCATGATCCTAATTGTCGACGACAGGCCGGAAAACATTCTACCGCTTAAAAAAATCCTGGAACTCCACAATTTCAAAACGGACACTGCCGGTTCGGGTGAGGAAGCTTTGAAAAAAGTCCTCAAAACGACTTATTCGGTGATTATCCTGGATGTGCAAATGCCGGGAATGGATGGTTTCGAAGTGGCGGAAGCCATTGCAGGTTTTGGAAAAGCGCGCGATACGCCCATCATTTTCCTGTCGGCCGTTAATAAGGAAAAGAAGTTTATCACCAGAGGCTACACATCGGGCGGGATCGATTACCTCACCAAGCCCGTCGACCCGGATATTCTTTTATTAAAAGTGAAAACATTCTACCGGCTTTTTGAGCAGCAGCAGGAACTGAAAGCGATCCAGGAATCGCTGCGCCAGGAGATCGATACCCGCAAGCATGCGCAGGAAGAACTGGCGGCGCGAGCGGATGAGCTGCGTTTTATTCTCGAATCCCTGCCGCAAATCGCCTTCACGATCCGGACCGACGGTAAGATTGAATATGTAAACAAGCATTGGTTCCAATATTCCCCCGACGCCGCCACATTCCCGGAAACGCATCCCGACGACCGGAGCTACGATCTTTGGAAAGAACATTTCAAAAACAATTTCGAATTTTCGGTAGAAACCAGGCTGAAACAACTTGGATCGGGGCTATACCGGTATTTCCTGCTCAAAATCATCCCTGTCCTGCAAAATGGAACGGTTGTACGCTGGGTGGGCACTTTCACGGACATTCATCAGCAGAAAATGGCCAATGAGGTGCTGGAACATAAGGTGGAGGTCCGTACCAAAGAACTTACCGATAAAAATTCGGAGCTCGAAACGACCAACCACGAGTTGCAGCAATTCGCCTGGGTGGTATCGCACGATTTGAAGGAGCCGCTGCGTAAGATTCAGACATTCAGCCATTTGATCAAGGACAAATACCTGACCGGAAACGACGAGGCAATTTCTTATCTCAACCGGTCGATCAGCTCTTCGGCGCGTATGTCGCGGCTGATCAGCGACCTGCTGGATTATTCGCGCCTGTCGGTAACGGCGCATTTCCAGCCTACCGACCTGAATGCGCTGGTGGAAGAGCTGCTCGCGGATTTCGACGAAACCATTCGCGAGAAACGGGGAAGCATCCGCAAAGATCACCTCCCGGTAGTGGAAACGATCCCGAGCCAGATCCGCCAGGTGTTTCAGAACCTGATCAGCAATGCATTGAAATTTTCGAGACCGGAGATCGCACCGGTAATTGATATATGCTACGAGACGATCGGCGAGAAAGATGTCGACGGCCCTGCATTGCCGGGCGGGCCCTATTGCAGGATCACGATCGCAGACAATGGCATCGGGTTCGACGAGAAGTTCCTCGACCGGATTTTCGTCATTTTCCAGCGGCTTAATAATATGAATGCTTACGAAGGGACCGGCATCGGCCTGGCAATCGCGAAGAAGATCATGGATAAGCACAATGGCCTCATATCCGCCCGGAGCATTGAAAACCAGGGTTCCGAGTTTGTACTTGTGCTGCCATTCAGCCAGGAGCACGTGCTGGCACCCATTAAAACCGATAATTAGCTGACCTCTAAATATGAAGAAAGTTTCCAATTCGATCATCCAGCAGTTACAGATCGTCTTTTCATTTTCTATCCTGCTCCTGTTTTTCAGCCTCCTGGCGTCGTATTACAGTACGCAAAAGCTGATCAACAACTCTGAGCTGGTAAACCATACCAATGAGGTACTCATCGAGGCCGAGGCCATTATTTCGCACATGAAAGATGCGGAAACCGGCCAGCGTGGATTCCTCATCACCGCCGACCCGCAGTTTCTGACACCTTATGAGGGTGCCTACGAGAAAACGACCGACAGCTACAACAACCTGCTCGAACTCACCGCCGATAATCCGGTTCAGCAAAAGAACCTGCGCGAGGTGAAAGCCCTGTACGAAGCCAAGTTCGGACAGATGCAGAACATCATCGACATGGCTCGTAAAAACTCCAATTTCGTGGAAGACACCGAGTCGAGGCTGCGCGAGATGATCCGGGGCAAAAAGATCATGGACGACCTCCGCCTGTCCACCGACCGCATCAAGGAAGAAGAAAGCAATGTGCTCAAAGAACGGCTTGAACAGCAGCAGATTTACATTAAATACACTCCTATCCTGCTCGTAGCGGCGGCCCTGATCTCGATCCTGATCACAATCTCGTCCTACCTGCGCATTCGCACGGACATTGGCAAGCGACTCGCCCAGCAGCAGCTCGACGAGGAAAAATATACCGAAACGCTGCGCCGCATCGGCCATATCGAGCGCGTTACCCAGCGGGTGTCGGATGGCGATTACTCTGCCAGAAGCACGGACGAAACCGACGACGAGCTCGGGCGCATTTCCACGGCATTGAATGCCATGGCCGGCTCGCTCGAACAGACATTCAGCGACCTCAGCATTCAGAACTGGCTGCAAGCCGGTGAAGTGCAGGTCAACGACGCCATCCGCGGCGAGCGTGTCCTTAAAAAGCTGGCCAGCAACCTGATCAACACGCTGGCGGCCTATTCGGGCGCGAACCTCGGCACGATCTACATTCTCGATTCGGATTGGAAATTCAGTCTGGCGGGCAGCTTCGCGGTACAGGATGCGCCGCAAAGCGTGCTGGTGGGTCACGGCCTCGCGGGCCAGGTGATTGTGGCAAAAAAACCATTGCTTGTGCGTGATTTGCCCGATAATTATCTCAAAGTAAAATCCAGCCTCGGCGAAGCCAGTCCGGAAGCGCTGGCCATTTTGCCGCTTGTTTACTCCTATGAATGCATTGGTGTGGTCGAGCTCGGGTTCCTGAAAGCACCGGAGGAACTGACGATGCGTTTCCTGGAAGAAAACCTCGAAACGATGGCGAGCGGTGTCAACTCGGCATTGGATTATGTGAAACTGCAAAACTTCCTGGAAGAGACGCAGGCGCAGGCCGAAGAACTGCAAACACAGCACAACGAACTCGAAAACCTGAATGCGGAACTCGAAGCGCAATCGCAGAAATTGCAGGCGTCGGAAGAGGAGCTGCGGGTGCAGCAGGAGGAATTGCAGCAGACCAACGGGGAGCTCGAAGAGCGTAGCGGCCTGCTGGAAGAGAAGAATCTGGAAATACTGAAAAAAGCGGAGGAACTGGAACTTACTACGCGCTATAAGTCTGAATTCCTGGCAAATATGTCGCACGAATTGCGCACGCCGCTGAATTCGATCCTGCTGCTGAGCAGGCTGCTGGCCGAAAATGACGATAAGAACCTGACCTCCGAGCAGATCGAATATGCAACGGTGATCCAGTCGTCCGGCAATGGCCTGCTGGGCCTGATCGACGAAATCCTGGACCTTTCGAAGATCGAAGCGGGGAAAATGGAGCTCGATTACGTGCCGGTGTCGGTAAAGGAAATCTGCGACGATATGAAGGGCCTTTTTGCGCCCGTCGCCCGCGAAAAGGGGCTCGACTTCTCGGTAGCGATCGGAAACGGCGTGCCGCCGGTGATCGAAACAGACAAGATGCGCATGGAGCAGATCTTGAAAAACCTGGTTTCCAATGCATTGAAATTCACCTCGCAGGGTTCGGTGGGCATTACCGTGAAATTGCAGGAAGGCAACGACAGAATGCTGTGCTTCGTCGTCCGCGACACGGGCATAGGCGTGGCGCCGGAAAAGCAGCAGCACATTTTTGAGGCATTCCAGCAGGCCGACGGCTCCACGAAGCGCAAATACGGTGGCACCGGCCTGGGCTTGTCGATCAGCCGCGAGCTGGCCAAGTTGCTGGGCGGGGAAATATCGCTCACGAGCGTGGTGAACGAAGGCAGCGAGTTTACACTATTTGTGCCAATAAAGCCCACCTATGTTGCTGCGGAGCCTGAAACGGGTAATCTTTTCGGCGTTCACCAGGAAGAACCGGCCAGCCAGGCCGCTCCAAAAGTACAAAGCCGGTTTATCAGCACGGTGATTCCCGAAAGCATTCCCGACGACCGCGCATTGGTAACCGAGGCCGATAAAACGATCCTGATCGTCGAAGACGACACGTTTTTTGCCAAATCACTCCTCGACTACACGCGGAAGCAGGGCTACAAAGGTATCGTGTCCGTGCGCGGCGATGAAGGACTGGAACTTGCCAGGACGTTCAAGCCGATGGGTATTTTGCTCGACATTCAACTGCCCGTCCTGAGCGGCTGGGAAGTGATGGACCAGCTCAAAAACGACCCGGAAACGCGGCATATTCCCGTTCACATCATGTCGTCGCACCGGATGAAAAACGAGAGCCTTCAAAAAGGAGCGATCGACTTCATCGACAAGCCGGTGGCGATCGAGAAAATGGACGAGATTTTCAGGAAGATCGAATATGTGATCAGCAAAAAATCTAAAAAGGTGCTGATCGTGGAAGATAACTCCATGCATGCGAAGGCATTGGCCTACTTCCTGGGCACATTTGAGATCCATTCGGAACTGAAAAGCGATATCCATGAAGGCATTCAGGCATTGTCCGGCAATGAGGTCGACTGTGTGATCCTCGACATGGGTATTCCCGACAAGAAAGCCTACGATATGCTGGAAGAAGCCAAAAAGAACCCCGGCTTCGAACACATTCCGATCATTATCTTCACCGGAAAAAGCCTCTCGATGACCGAAGAGCTGCGGATCAAGCAATATGCAGATTCGATCATCGTCAAAACGGCGCATTCTTACCAGCGCATGCTCGACGAGGTATCGCTCTTCCTGCACGTGGTGGAAGAGAATAAGAAGAACGTTCGCCAGAATACCGAAGCGCGTAAGCTGGGCGGCCTCGGTGAGATATTGAACAACAAAACAGTGCTCATTGCCGATGACGACGTGCGGAACATCTTCTCGCTTTCGAAATCATTGGAAAACTATAAAATGAACGTCCTGACGGCCCTTGATGGCAAGGAGGCCCTGCAAAAACTGCAAGAAAACCCCAGTGTGGACGTGGTGCTGCTCGACATGATGATGCCGCAAATGGACGGTTATGAAACCGCCAAGCGCATCCGTGAAAACCCGCAATGGCGCAACCTTCCCGTGATCGCGGTAACAGCCAAAGCAATGACCGGCGACCGTGAGAAGTGTATCAATGCGGGCGCTTCCGATTACATTACCAAGCCTGTGGACATCGACCAGCTGATGTCGCTGCTGCGGGTGTGGCTTTACGAAAAATACTGACCCTCGCAATGGAAAAGAAAAAGATCATGATCGTCGACGATGATTCCCGGAACATCTTCGCGCTTAAAGCCACCCTGAAAGCAAAGGGTTTCGAGTGCATATCGTGCTCCGGGGCGCCGGAAGCGCTGGATATCCTGCGGACGGACGTGCCGGTACATGCCGTGCTCATCGACATGATGATGCCCGAAATGGACGGTTACGAAGCCATTCCTTTGATCAAAAACCTCGAAAGCAGGCATTCTTTGCCCGTAATCGCCGTTACCGCGCAGGCAATGGTGGGCGACCGCGAGAAATGCCTCGAAGCGGGAGCCGACGATTATATTTCCAAACCGATCGATGTCGACAAACTATTGAGGATACTTAGCAATATCTGATTCCATGATTGAAGAGGAAGACATCGACCTTTTGCTGAATGACATGTACGACCTGTACGGCTACGATTTCACGCGGTATTCGCGCGCGTCGCTCAAACGCAGGATCGTGCGCCTTTGCTCCCTCGACAAGTTTCCCAGCTTTGCGGAACTGCGTTACCGCGTGCGCAACGACCCCTCCTACCTGAAACGGTTCGTGGAGGAAATCACCGTGAATGTGACCGAAATGTTCCGTGACCCGGCATTTTACAAGTCGTTACGCGAGGAAGTTCTTCCCGTGCTCGGGACGAAGCCGTTCATCAGGATCTGGCACGCGGGCTGCTCAACGGGCGAAGAGGTGTATTCGATGGCGATATTGCTCAAAGAAGCCAATCTGCTGCGCCGTTCGCTGCTATACGCGACGGACCTCAATCCGAGCGTGCTGGAAAAAGTGCGGAAAGGCATTTTCCCGCTCGCTTTGATGAAACAATACTCTGAAAGCTACATGGCCTCGGGCGGCAGCAAAGATTTTTCGAGCTATTATACGGCACAATACGGGCAGGCGAAATTCGACAACGAACTGTCGGAAAAGATCATCATTTCGACGCATAACCTGGTGTCCGACAGCTCCTTCAACGAATTCGACCTCATCCTTTGCCGCAACGTGCTCATTTACTTCGACAAGGATTTGCAGGACAGGGTGCTCAAACTTTTCGACGCAAGTCTCGGAACGCTTGGTTACCTTGCATTGGGAACAAAAGAAACATTGAAATTCTCGGCCGTACAACACAAGTTCAAGCAACTGAACCGGGAAAAAATATGGAAGAAAATCATGTAAAACACGCCTGCCAGCTTCTGCTGATCGGCGGCTCGGCCGGCAGCCTTGAAGTTCTCTTCAAACTCTTTCCGCTGCTGCGCGCTGATTTGCCGTTTCCCGTGGCCCTGGTACTGCACCGCCGCAACTCGGGCGACTCGTCGCTGTCCGATCTGCTCGCTTCCAAAACCCTGAACCCCACCCACGAGGTAGAAGATAAAGAGCCGGTAGAGCCCGGGACCATTTACCTCGCGCCGGCGGATTACCATTTGCTTTTCGAACACGACCGCACATTCTCGCTCGACTACTCCGAGAAAATCCATTTCAGTAGGCCCAGCATCGACGTCACCTTCGAATCGGCGTCGGAAGTGTATGGCGCGGGGCTTGTAGCGCTCCTGCTCTCGGGGGCCAATGAAGACGGTACCGCGGGCCTGCAAGCCGTGCAACGGGAGGGCGGCAGAGCGGTGGTTCAAAACCCCGAAACCGCGCAAATGCCCTTCATGCCTAACCACGCCATTACGCACATGGCCGTCGACCACGTTCTCGACATTGTCGGAATGGCCAATTTCATCAACGCGCTGGAATAGTATTTATAGCAATCGTTGATTTTTACCATAAAAGCCGGATTCAGTCTTTCTTTTTAAACTGGTTTGTGGGGAGATTTGTGTATAGTTAAACAGTAAGATCATGGCAAAGCCCAATAAAATATACAGCGTTTTATTCAACAAATGTCCGCGGTGCGGCGAGGGCGACTTCTTTGTCACCAAAAGTGCCTATAATCTGCGGAATTTCGATAAAATGAACCGCTACTGCCCGCATTGCGGTGCCGACCTCGTGCCCGAGCCCGGTTTTTACCAGGGAGCACTGTACATCAGCTACGCGCTTTACGTGGCGTTTATGGTGATTTACTTCCTGATTTTCGTGAATTTCTTCCGGGAATACCTCGATTACTTCCTCGCAAGCATCATCCCGATGCTCGTGATCCTGACTCCGCTCTTCTACCGCATGGCGCGGCGGACGTGGCTCGCATTGTTTATCAAGCCGGTGTCGTCTGAGGAGCGGTCGGCTTAGTGCCGTCAGATAGCCGGGCTCTTCCGGAAATCCTCCGGCGTCATGCCGGTTTCTTTCCGGAAGAACTTGGTAAAATAAGAGTTATCGCTGAAATTCAGCTTATAAGCGATCTGGGAGACGGTCAGGTCCAGATTAATTAATAAACGCTTGGCTTCAAGCACGATCCGGTTGCGGATCAGCTCTCCTGCCTGCCTGCCTACGTGCTCCTTGCACAATGCATTGAGGTGGTTTGGCGTGACATTCAGCATTTCGGCATATTGGCCGGGCAGCCTCAGCCGGTCGTAATGCTTGTCGATAAGCCTGATAAAATTCCGCACCGTCGGATTCTTTGATTTTTCCGCACTCTTTTTCCGGTCCACGGAATCGCTCTGCTCGATGAGCAGGAAAATCTGCAACAACAAAACCCGCACTATGTCGTCCCGCCAGGCGGTTGCGCGCTCATTCTGGCTCAGCAGCTCCTCGAACAGCCCACTCACACGTGCCCGGATGTTCTCCGAAAGTGTCACGACATTGTTGCTGCTGTCCTGGTCGAAAAACGAAAACGAATCGAGGTACTCCGGTTGGAGTAGGAATGATTTGAAAAACGAATCGGAGAAATTCACCACGTAGCCTTCCAGCTCTTCATCAAAATCCCATGAATGCACCTGGCCGGGGATCATGAAATAAACCTGAAAAGGCTCGGCCTGAAACCGATGGAAGTCAATGGTATGCGGGCCGCGGCCTTCGGTAAAAAGCACCAGATGGTAAAAACTGTGGCGGTGCGGAAATACCAGACTTTGGTGCTCGTGGCGGTAGTCCGAAAACCGTGCGATCATGATGTGGTCCTCGCGATACTCGGACAGGGTACCGATGTCGAGCCTGGGAAATGCGCCGTGCATGCGTAATCGTGGAATAGGTCAGAAGCGGCAATTTAACGTTTATTCATCAAAACGAACCTACATCTGCCGATTTGAGCCCCGTTTCGTATCTTGCGTGCGTTTGCTTATGCTTCCAAAACCATGTATAAAGCCCTTGCCGTCGCACTTGCACTGTTCCTGCTCGCCCTGGCGTCAGGCCGGAAGACCATCGGTGTCGAAAATTACACGGCGCAGTTTCGAAAAAACGCCGGGCAGTTCGCGCATAGCATTGCCGAAATGCATGCGGCCATCGGACAAGCCGATCCTACTGATTCCCAAAGCATCGAACGGGCAAAGCAAAAGCTGAAAGACGCGCGCCTGGCTTACAAACGGATCGCGTTCTTTCTCGACTATTTCTTCTTTACTTCCTCCCGCATCTACAACCGCCCGCCGCGAAACGAGATTGAAGAACCGCACCTGGAATATATGGAACCGGCCGGTTTTCAATACATCGAAGCAATGCTGTTCGAGGATGCCGGTAAAAACAAAGAAGCCATGCTGGCGCAATGCCGCCTGTTACAAACGGCGGCCGACGACTTGCCCGCGCTGCTTTACCAGTTTGAAGCGTCCGACGCCCAGATTCTCGAAAGTTGCGTTTAGAGCTCGTGCGGGTGATTACATTGAGCATTACCGGCTTCGACGCGCCCTTGTTGAAAAGCGGGCTGGACGAAGCACACGTTTCGCTGCAAACGATCGAAACGGTTTTGCGGCCTTACATGGCCCATGCCGGAAACGATTCGGTACGCAGATCTCTCGCTTCGTGCGAGGCATGGCTGACTGATCATCGTGACTTTGATACATTCGATCACCTGCGTTTTCTCACGGAACATGCATTGCCCTTGCAGGAGCAGCTTGGCGGGATGATTGCCGGAATGGGACTGGAAATCAATGAAAAAGGAGTTTTGAACTACCGCGCCAAAAACATTTTCAGCCCGGATATTTTGAATATGAATGCATTTAGGAAAAATGCAGGCGGCGACAGTGCATTGACCGAGCTAGGCAGAAAACTGTTTTTTGAAACAAGATTGTCGGCCAATGGCACCCGGAGCTGCGCTTCCTGCCACAATCCGGCGCTGCACTTCACGGACGGGCTGCCAAAAAGCAACGGTATCCATCCCGGCCAGGCCACGCGGCGTAATGCGCCGACGCTGCTGTACAGCTCATTTCAGCACGCCCAGTTTTGGGATGGCCGGTCGGCAACGCTCGAAGACCAGGTGCGGGCCGTGATCCACGACAGTCTGGAAATGAATGGCAAGCCTATCGAAACGATCCGCAAACTGGCGCGGAGCCGGTCCTACCGGCGGCTGATCAGGAAGGTTGCGCCCGACCGCCGGGATGTGAACGATACGCTGGTGTACCGGGCGATAGCGGCGTATGTAGGCACGCTCAAACCATTCAATTCGAATTTCGACCGGTATATGGCCGGCGACCGCGCCGCTCTGACCGACGGCCAGAAGCGCGGCTTCAACCTCTTCATGGGCAAGGCGCAATGCGGCACCTGCCATTTTGCACCGCTTTTCAATGGCCTGATCCCGCCGCTGTACACGCTCACCGAGTTCGAAATACTCGGCACCACGGCCACGGACGACCTGGAACACCCGCAAGCCGATGCCGACTCAGGCCGCTTCGAAACCCGGCCGACGCCCTACTACCAGCGCGCGTTCAAAACACCCACCGTACGGAATGCCGCCGTGACGGCCCCCTACATGCACAACGGGGCCTTTGCAAGCCTCGAAAAGGTGATCGACTTTTATGACCGCGGCGGCGGTGCCGGGCTGGGCCTAGACGTGCCGCACCAAACGCTTGCCGCAGAACCCTTGAACCTTACCGATCAGGAGAAATCAGATATCATTGCCTTTTTAGAAGCGCTCACCGATCCTTTATGAAACAACATTTACTCACTTTCCTGCTGCTTATTTCTTTTCTTTCCACGCACGGCCAGGGCACGCTCCTGCGCGGCCCGTACCTGCAAACGGTCACGCCTACGAGCATTGTCATCCGCTGGCGTACCGAGCAGCCGTCCAATTCGGTGGTGAAAATCGGCACAAGCCCGGAATCGCTCGGGCAGACGTTCAGCGACAATGCGGCTACCACCGAGCACGAACTGAAACTTACCGGCCTGCAAAATGAAACACGCTACTATTATTCCATCGGCTCGCAAACGGAGGTTTTGCAGGCGGGCGCACAGAATTATTTCGAAACATCAGCACCGGCGGGCAAGCCGGGTAAATACCGCTTCGGCGTGATCGGCGATTGCGGCAACAGCTCCGCCACCCAGCAAGCCGTGCGGGATAAAATGACCGATTACCTGGGCAACAACTACATGAATGCGTGGCTTCTCCTGGGCGATAATGCCTATTCATTTGGCCGAGATGCGGAGTATCAGGCCCATTTTTTTGCTCAATACAAAAACCATTTTCTCAAAAAAAGCCCCCTGTTCCCTACCCCCGGCAACCACGATTACGATAATGACAACCCGGCCCGCCAGGACGATCACCAGGTTCCCTACTACGATATTTTCACCATGCCTACGCAAGGCGAAGCGGGCGGCGAGCCCTCAGGCACAGAAGCGTTCTATTCGTTCGATTACGGCAATGTCCATTTCCTTTCCCTGGATTCGTACGGCAGAGAAGACAATGCAACCAGGCTTTACGACACGCTCGGCAGGCAGGTGCAATGGATCAAAAAAGACCTGGCAGCCAACAAAAACAAGGATTGGGTGGTAGCCTACTGGCATCATCCGCCCTACTCGAAAGGCTCGCGCGAATCGGACCGGGACCCGGAAATGACGGCCATCCGGGAGAATTTCATCCGCATTCTCGAACGCCTAGGTGTAGACCTCATCCTGTGCGGACACAGCCACGTGTACGAGCGATCCCGGCTTATGGGCGGGCATTACGGGCATAGCAGCACATTCGATGCGGACAAGCACGTGATCGACGGCTCCTCGGCGCGGTACGACGGCTCCGACAATTCATGCCCCTATATCAAAAACACGCCGCAGGCCCGCGGCACGGTGTACGTGGTGGCAGGCTCCGGCGGGCAGCTGGGTAACCTCCGCGCGGACGCCCCTCACAAAGCCATGTACTATTCCGACGCCGAACGTGGCGGCGGACTTATGCTCGAAGTGGAAGGCAACCGACTGGACCTGAAATGGATAGCTGCCGACGGCGTGGTGCGCGACCAGTTTACGATGGAAAAAGGCGTGAATAAGGAAACTACCCATGAAATCGCCCATGACGAATCGGTTGAACTCACCGCGTCGTTCGTCGGAAGTTATGTCTGGGACAGCGGGGAAAAGACGCGGACGATCACCGTCCGGCCTGATGAAGATGCAGAATATACCGTGCGGGACGCTGAAAACTGCATTCAGGATGTTTTTCATGTGAAAGTCCCCAAGACCGATCCCGCCAAGCTGGTGGCTTTTACCGTGAAAAACGACCAAGCCAATGTCGTGACATTGCAATGGACCACCGAAACGGAGACCGAACTATCGCATTTTTTAGTCCAGCGCTCAATAGACGGCCGTACATTTACTGAAATAGGCAAAGTTACCGGCGGCCCCAACTCGCAGCTGTTGAAGGAATATTCTTTTACGGACACACAAAGCGCCACTTTGCCGACCAACCAGGATTACTACTACCGGCTGGCCACGGTTGCCCAGGACGGGCGCGTTGTTTATTCGAGAATCAACCGGGTGTACTTGCTGGACATTGTCCTTTCCGCCGACCCGAGCATTGCACTGGAAGTGGAAATCATTCCCAATCCTTCATCGGCCAGCCAGATGCAGATCCGCACGGCCGGCAATGCCACGCAGCTCGCCGAACTGACGCTCATCGACATTTCCGGCAGGACGTTGCAGACCCGCAAGATGACCATCAGCAACACCCCGGCCACGTTCCTGCCGCCCCAACTCACGGCCGGAACGTATTTTCTGAAAGTGGATGTAAATGGCAGAAGTGTCGTAAAAAAGCTCGCGATCCATTAATGCCTATTTCTTGACAAACCTGCCAGTATGCACGTCTCCGCCCGCATAAGCGACTTTGGCTACGTACAGCCCGGCCGGCAAATGGCTCGTGTCGATCGTCGCGGCGGACAGTTCCTTGTTCAGCAGTTTGAATGCAACCCGCTTACCGGCAGCGTTGTACAGGGCAATCTGTTGCGCATCCCCATTCAATGAGCGGATTATCAGACTGCTCGCGACAGGATTGGGGAAGATTTCAAACTCCGGCAGATTGTCGAAGCGCACCGCCTGAATGCTGCTGAATGCGTAGGTGCCGTCTTGATCGACCATTTTCAGTCGGTAGAGGTTTTCCGCCCGGCGCGGGTCGGGATGCGTGAAAGTGTAACGGTTGAGGTCCGTGCTTTCCCCGGTCGCCTGTATTTTACCTGCTGTTACCCAGGTTTTGCCGCGGTGATCGGCATGTTGTATTTCAAAAAAATCACTATTCGATTCCGAACTGGTCGTCCATTCGAGCAATACCGTCCGGCCTTCCCCGCGGGCGGTGAATGCCACGAGGGTTACCGGCAGCTGCACACACGCCAGATCCACCTGCTCGCGCGTTTCGCAATCTCCCAGGTTTTCGGCGATGAATACCGCCTCGACAGGTTTCGTTTTCAGTATTTCGCAGAATTGCGCCGTTGCACACGTTTCCAGCACCGCATTATTGGCGATAGTCAGCACTCCGCCAATGCTTGTGAGGCCGCTCAGCCCTGCCAGGCTGGTCAGCAGCGAATCCTCGGTGATCAGCAGGCCGCCGCCGATTGTCTGCAATGCGGCCAGGCCGCTGAGGGTTGTCAAACTATCATTGTAAGATATTGAAATGGAATCAGTTACCGAAACGAGGTTATCCAGGCCCGATAGTGTTTTCAGGCTGAAATTTGCTTCGATAAAAAGGCGATCGACGGTGGTAAGGCCATTCAATCCCTCCAAATCGGTGAGAGAGCCATTAGCTGCCACTGCGAGGGTAGCTGCCGAACCGAGCGTTTGCAAGTTCCTTAGCCCTGCCAGACTCGTTAAGGAAGGATTGTAAGTGATTTCGAGATCGCCGTCGATGGTCGTCAGCGACGACAGTCCATCTAGATTTTGAAGTAGCGGATTGAGCGAAATCTGCGCGCCCAGGCCCCCTATCGACGTCAATTGGGAAAGTCCGTCCAGGTTTTCAAGTTGAAAATTGAATGCGATTAGCAATTCCCGGCCCAAAGACGTCACATTCTGCAAGCCGCCGAGCGTTTGTAGGGAAGGATTGAGCAAAAAATACATTCCGCCACCGACCGACGACAGGTTACTCAAAGCCGAAATACTGGTAAGCGAGTCATGTTCGGCGACGGTGAGCGTGCCGCCTATCGAGGCAAGCTGTTCGAGGCCGGAAAGGTCTTCGAGCATCACATTGCCGTCCATATACAATTCGCCACCCACTGAGGTAAGCAAGTTGAGGCCCTGCATATTGACCAGGCTATCATTAAAATCAAAAAAAACATCGCCGCCGACGGACGTTAACCCGTTCAGGCCCGTCATATCCGTCAGTGAGTAATTATTCGTGATTTCGAGATCGCCGTTGATTTGCGTGATATATTCCAGGCCTTGCAGCGACGTCAGAGCACTATTAAAGCCAATTCGGACCGATCCACCTACGGACCAAACCACAAGTTCACTCATCGTTCGCAACGAATTAGTGGTACCGATTACAAGCGAACCACCCACTGTACCCACATGCCTGATCCCGCCGACACTTTCGAGCGCAACATTACCGTCGACGATCAGGTCACCTTTCACGGTCGTAACGCCTTCAAAAGCTTCCAGGCTCAAAAGCGACACATTATTTAAGACCTCGAGAGTGGAATCCACCGTGGCGATATTGTCCAAGCCATCAAGAACCAACAATTTGGGATTGTTTCGAATCGAAATCACTCCGCCTACGCTGGTAAGCGTAATTAAAGGCTTTAAATCCACAATATCGGCGCCTTCAATGATCAGATCGCCCGTCAAATTCACGCAGCCGGGGTTGTCTGCGGCAAAACTGTTCAATGTGGCCTGATTGTTAAAGACGAGATCGGTCGGGCATTGCGCCAGCGTAGTCAAAGGCAGCAACATGACCAGCAGGAGGTAAATTTTTCTCACAAAATGAAGGGTTTAAGGTTATTAAAAGATTTTCAGGCGATTATACTAAAAACCTTTGAACAGCCAACCCGTCATTTCGTAGTATTAGTTCCAAATCTTATCGAACGCTATTTTGCGGCCTTTCATCTGGCTGGCGGTGCTATCGGTGCCCCATTATGATTTCCTTCACTCCCTCACAGAGATTCTTGACCCGGTGGTAAGAAGCGCGACTGTTTTCGTCCTTATCGAGGTAAATCATAATCTCCCCCGGAGCAGACTCCACCGTCAGTTTCGTCTGGTCGTCGAGCACGGTAACAATCTTCGAATCCCGCTCAGGATCAACACGAACCGGCGAAATGTGCTCACTAATAAACCGGCTGATCGCTGGCGACTTATCCTCATCGAACTGTGCCGTAAACCGGTAGTAATCATCATCGTCCTTCACTTTAATGGACGTATCCCCGGAATTACACGCCACCATCATGGCAACGAGCGCGAATTGAATGCGTGAATTTACTTTCATGGCTAAAATTGTTTTACAAGGTACTATGCAATATACAGTACTAGAATGTAATCTGCAAGTAGCATTGGGTGAAAGGTTTGCTTGCGAGTCCTGGTGAACACGTCGGCAACAAGCTCACCCCACTTTCCGCATCGCAATCGTAAACGTACTCCCCGCTCCCAGCTCGCTCTCCACGGTGAGCGTGCCCTCCTGGGCTTCCATAAATTCCCGGCTGATCGCCAGACCGAGGCCCGTGCCTTCTTTTGTGGAGCCGGGTACGCGGAAGTAGCGGTCGAAAATCTTGTCCTTGTATTCCTGCGAAATGCCCTGGCCGTTGTCGGTGACGGCGATGCGCACGCACTGGTCGTCTTCCGAAAGGGAAATGCGGATCGTGGAGTGGTCGTAGGAGTAGCGGATGGCGTTGGAAACAAGGTTGGTGAGTACCCATGCCGTTTTTTCCGTATCTGCGAGCACGTCCGAATGCACGCCGTTTTCTTCCGTTTCCAGCCGAATGTCGCGGTTTGCGGCTTGCGTTTCGTTCGCCGCGATGGCATAATGTACCATTTCGCGAGGCGAGGCGGCGGCGATGTTCAGCTGGATTTTGCCGCTCTCGACCTGGGTGATGTTGAGGAGTTCGCCAGTGATTTTCAGTAGGCGGTCGGCGTCTTCGCGGATGCTGTCGATCAGGCCGCGCTGTTCTTCATTTGTTTCGCCTACGCGCTCGTTCCGCAGGAGGTCGAGGGTAATTTTAATGGAAGAAATAGGCGTTTTGAGCTCGTGGGAGACATTAGCTATGAAGTTCGTTTTGGCAAAATCCAGCTCTTTGTAGGGTGTTACATTGCGGAGGATGATCACATGGCCGATCGACCGCGGCCGGGCCTCGCCGGTGGGAACGATCGAAATATCGACGTATTCTTTCTCAAAATAGCTTTCCTTATCGTCGGCATAAATTTTCATCGGCGCGGCTTGCCCGCTGGTTTTTGGCCGCGGTTCCACCAGGTCCTGCACCAGCGAGCGGACGAGGTCGTTATGGACGGCAATGTCCGTGGCATTCCGGCCGACGAGCCCGGTTGCCTGCAACCCGGTCACTTTCCGCGCTTCCTCGTTGGCAAAAATCACCGTCCGGTTTTCATCCAGGCCGATCACCGGGTCGTGCATATTGTCGATCAGCGTCTCCACCCGTTTCTTCTCGATCATCAGCCGGGCAAGGTTGCTGCTATTATATTCTTCCAATTTCTCCGCCATTGTGTTAAACGACTGCGCCAGTTGCCCATACTCATCCCGACTTCCGAAATGCACCCTTTCCGTGTAGTTTTCATTGGCGATTTGCCGGATACTCTCGGTGAGTTCGCGGATCGGGTTGGCAATGTTGCCGGGCAGGTTTACAAAAAGCGTGAATGCGATGATGAAACACAATGTGCCCGTAATGCCGATCCATACCATTGAGCTTTTGGCCGTTTGGCCGGCAATGTAACTTTTGCGGGTGATGGCGTCGAGGTTAATGCCCATGATTTCCAGCGCGTCGCTGCGGATCTGTTCTATGGCAGCCTTGTCGCGGATATTCATTTTCAATTTTTCGAAATGCCGCGTCAGCTGCTCCGTCACTTCCTTTTCTCCCGCTTCGGTAACATTGTGCTGCTGGGCTTCGAGGTTCTTTTTAAATGCATCCAATGCCCCCGCGTGCACTTCCAGCTCATCAAGCGCCCGAAGCATTTGCCGGCTGTATTCCAGCGAGTTATGATTCGCGACCAGAATATTGCGTGAATCGGCCGAAAGCAGGCTAACCTGCCTGATGCCCACCACCGCAAGCACGGTGATCATGGCGAAAAGCAGGCCTATCCCCAGCCTCAGTTTGGTTTTGATCTTCATTTCAGGAAAGTATTACGAGGTCAATGTCGGAAGAAGACATTTTATTTAAAAGCCCGTTAAAAACATTCGTGGCGAGAATAACCTTGAAAAGATTCAAATGCGGCTTACCGATGCAAATCGTCGTGATCTTGTTCTTTTCGGCCACCTCCACGATCGTTCTGGCAATGCTGCCGCTTTCCATTTTGATGACATTCCCGCCGAGTTCGGTAGCCAGTTTGAAATTGTTGATCAAATGCCGCTGCTTCGCCAGCCCGATCCTGCTCGCCGACTCGCCGGGCGTTTGCACGTACAGCAAAAACCAGCTGCTATGGTAGTAATTCGCCAGTCGCGCCGTTTTGCGGATCACGTTCCGGGCCGTTTTCTCGTTGCTGCTGATACACGCCAGGAAGCGCTCGTGTTTGAGCACCATTCCCGGCTGAATTTCGCTTTCGACCTTCCGCTCCACCTGCGAGGCCACTTCTTTGAGCGCGAGTTCGCGCAGTTGCAGGATGTGCTGGGGTTTGAAGAAATTCTGCAATGCGGCCTGTATCTTCTCTTCCCGGTAAATTTTGCCTTCTTTGAGCCGGGTAATAAGCTCGTCGGCCGTGAGGTCAATATTCACGACCTCGTCGGCCATGCCGAGCACCTTGTCGGGAATGCGTTCGGCGACTTCCACGCCGGTGATCTCTCGTACCTCCTGGTTCAGGCTTTCGATGTGTTGTATATTAACGGCCGAAATCACATTGATACCCGCTTCGAGAATGTCCAGCACATCCTGCCAGCGCTTGGCATGCTTACTCCCTTCGATGTTGGAATGCGCCAGCTCGTCGACGATCACCACTTCCGGCCGCAGGGTAATTACCGCCTGCACATCAAACTCATCCAGCTCCTTACCCTTGTAAAACAACTTGCGCCGCGGAATCACGGGCAGCCCTTCGAGCAATTCGTGTGTTTCCTTGCGGTTGTGCGTTTCGATATAGCCGATCTTCACGTCGATCCCCGTGCGCAGGAGCGCGTGGGCTTCCTGCAACATGCGGTAGGTCTTGCCCACACCGGCGCTCATCCCGATGTAGATCTTGAATTTACCTCTTCTCGATTGTTTGATCAGTTGCAGGAAGTGTTCGGCGCTGGTTTCCATTTTGTTTTAATTCAATGCAAAGGTGAGTGCGGTGGTCATGTAGGTGCTGCTTTTGGACACATCCTGGCGGTCGAGGTGGCGCACCTCAATGCGCCACATGACCTGAGGGGTGATCTGGTAATCGATGTTCAGCGACGTGCCGAGCGTGCGGAAACCTTCTTCATGGTCAGTGCTGATAATGACGCCCTTGCGATCGTGATAATATTCGCCCCTCGCCGCGATATGGATTCTCGAAGAAGGCGAAAAGCGCAGGATCATCACTGGCACGTACACGGTGTTGTAAGTGCTGCTGCGCTTCGATTTCTGCTCGCTGCCGATGTCGAAGCCGGTTGTCAGGCCCCATTTCTCCGAAAGCTGGAATACTCCGTAAATATTGTGATAATACCGCATTTGCCGGGTACTATCAGGCTTGTCGCTGCCGATGAATGTGCTGTAATTCAGCGTCACGGCCGCATTGGGCTTATAAGTAACCTGGGTCCCGAAAGCGGGCATAGTGTTACCGTCTACCCGCTGGATGCGCTGCCAGCCGTTGAGGTACACCGCTGCCAGGTACCATTTCGAATCCTGACTGGTGAATCCCAACTTCAAACCCGTCTCAAAATAGGGTGTATTTTCAGCCACCAGGCTGCGCGTCAGTGCCCAGTTGTCCTTCCCGATGGCACTCTCGAAACCGATATGCGACGGCATAATGCCCGCATCGAGCCAGAGGTTGTGGTTTTTCGAAATCTTCACCCCCGCGTTTGCCTCGAATACGTTTTTCAGCACGCCGGGCTCGGCGGCGTAGTTCGCATTCATGTAGGTACCCGCTGCCAGCGCCAGGTTGGCACGCACTCGGTCGCCGGTAAAACTGCCTTTGAGAAACGCCAGGTTTATATTCACCTCGCCGGTCCTATTGTGGTTGTAAATAAAGCCGGGCATGGTATGGCTGTCATTTTTAGCGAAATCCTGCAAGTAATACGACTCCACATACGCGCTCACCGCGAATGGCGAGGTCGCGGCCGCGGCGCCAGTTTGCGTTGAATCCTGGGCAATCGCGTTTGAAACGGAGGCAATGGCAAGCGCACTTAAAATCAAAGTTTTCATAAAAAGGTAATCTGTTCAATTCTAGCCGCGCGGTGAAAGAAAGCGCTGCCCGCTGCGACGGCACTGGAAACGGGCGGCGCCTTTTGAGGTTATTTCAATTGATCCAATGCGAGGTTCAACCGCAGCACGTTCACTTTCTCCGGCCCGAACATTCCGAGCAGCGGTCCTTGAATGTGCGCTTTCACAAGGTCTTGTAATGTCTGCACAGGCACATTCCGAATCTTCGCAATACGCTCAACCTGCACGAGCGCGGCTTTTTCAGAAATATCCGGATCGAGGCCGCTGCCGCTGGCTGTGACCAGCTCCACGGGAATGTCTGCCTCTTGTACATTGGGATTGTGCACGAGAAAAGTATCGATACGCGCCTGCACCACAACCAGGTACTCCTCATTCGAAGGGCCCTTGTTACTCCCGCCGCTACCAGCCGCATTATAGCCCACCGCCGAAGGGCGCGAATTGAAATACTTGTCATCCGTAAACGACTGCCCGATATTGGCATAATACCGCTTACCATTTTGCTCAATGATCTCGCCCTTTCCCTGATTCGGAAAGAGCTGCGCCGCCCCTAAAACCGCCAGCGTATACACGCCGGAGAAGAATATCAGCGTCACGACTGTCAGTCGGACCGCAGGGAGAATGTGTTGTTTCATGGTATTTATATTTTTATTTTTGAGAAAAAAGAAATCGCACTATGTATAGGAAAGTTTTTGTCGCAGAAAATGCTGAGGACCTGAACGTCAGGCTGCCTGATGAGTACCTCCATAAGGGTATAGAAGTGATTGCGTTCGATTTGGACGAATCCATCGAAGAACTTAAAGCGAGTAAGAGAGAGGCTGCTGAAAAGGCTATTGAAGTCTTTGACACGATTCTTGTAGACCGTTCCGGTTTCAAATTCGATCGCGATGAAGCTAACGAACGATAACTTTTTCATTGACACCAACATCGCACTATACCTGATCGATCTGAATGAAATTGACAAGAGGCGGGCTGCTATCGCTCTGATGCGGAAAGTTCCTTTTATCAGCCCCCAGGTAGTTTTTGAGTGCATCAACGTCTGCTTGCGAAAGCACAAGATGGATCGTGAATCGGTTACATTGTTTGTCAACTGGCTTACTGCTGCATCACTTATCGTTCCTGAAAACGCGGCAGTCGTCCATTCTGCACTCTCGCTGATGGACAGGTATCGGCTACAACCTTTCGATGCCAAAATCGTAGCATCGGCGCTCGAAGCGCAATGCGATATTTTATATTCGGAAGACATGCAGAACGGACTTGTCATTGATAACCGGCTGGAAATCGTCAACCCTTTCATCTAACACTCAAAACCAAACGCTAACCAGCAAATCAATCGCCTTGATCCCCGCAAAAGGCACGAGTACCCCACCTAACCCGTAAATCAGCAAGTTCCGTCTCAGCAATGCGCTGGCGCCGATGGGTTTGTAGGCGACACCTTTCAGTGCCAGGGGAATCAGCAGCGGGATGATGACCGCGTTGAAGATGATGGCCGACAAAATGGCGCTTTCCGGGCTGTGCAGGCGCATGATGTTCAGGCCCTGCAAGGCGGGAATGGAGGCGATAAACAGCGCAGGCACAATGGCAAAGTATTTGGCGACGTCGTTGGCGATGCTGAATGTCGTGAGCGTGCCGCGGGTCATGAGCAGCTGCTTGCCGATTTCAACGATTTCAATGAGTTTGGTAGGGTCATTATCCAGGTCCACCATGTTACCCGCTTCCTTGGCGGCCTGCGTGCCGCTGTTCATGGCCACGCCCACGTCCGCCTGCGCAAGGGCCGGTGCGTCGTTGGTACCGTCGCCCATCATGGCTACCAGTTTGCCCTTTTGCTGTTCGGCTTTGATGTAATTCATTTTATCTTCCGGCCTGGCTTCGGCAATGTAGTCGTCCACACCGGCCTTTTCAGCAATGAAGCGTGCCGTTAGCGGGTTGTCGCCGGTCACCATCACGGTTTTGACGCCCATTTTGCGCAGCCTTTCAAAACGCTCTTGAATGCCGGGCTTGATGATGTCCTGCAACTCGATCACACCGATTACCTGCTCATTTTCAGCCACTACCAGCGGCGTACCACCGTTGCTGGAAATATCTCGCACTTTCTCCGCAGTTTCCGCCGGAAATTCGTGGCCTGCTTTCGCGGAGAGTTTCAGGATTGCGTCCGATGCGCCTTTGCGGATGCGCGTTTCGAGGAAATTGATGCCTGAACTTCTCGTTTCGGCCGTGAACCCGATGAATGTGGGGTTTTCGACCCTCAGCTGATCGGAAGGCAGGCCTGCAAGCTCGATGATCGATTTTCCTTCGGGCGTTTCGTCGGCGACGGAACTCAATGCGGCGGCACGGATGAAGTGATTTTTATCGACACCTTTCGCCGGCCAGAAATCGGTCGCTTTGCGGTTCCCGATGGTGATGGTGCCCGTTTTGTCGAGCAGCAGGGTGTCGATGTCCCCCGCCGTTTCCACCGCTTTTCCGCTTTTGGTGATCACATTGGCACGCAGGGCGCGGTCCATGCCGGCAATGCCGATGGCCGACAGCAAGCCGCCGATCGTGGTGGGAATGAGGCACACAAATAGCGAGATGAATGCAGCAATAGTTATGGGTGTGTTTGCAAAGTCGCCGAAGGGTTTCAACGTAATGCAAACGATGATAAACACGAGCGTGAAACCGGCCAGCAGGATCGTCAATGCGATTTCGTTCGGCGTTTTCTGGCGGCTGGCCCCTTCCACGAGGGCAATCATTTTGTCGAGAAAGCTCTCGCCCGGCTCGGTGGTGACCCTCACCTTAATCCGGTCGGAAAGTACCTTGGTGCCGCCGGTAACGCTGCTTTTGTCGCCGCCGGCCTCGCGGATCACGGGCGCCGACTCGCCGGTAATGGCGCTTTCGTCGATCGTGGCAAGGCCTTCGATGATCTCGCCGTCGGTAGGAATAATGTCCCCCGCCTCACAGAGGAAAACATGGCCCTTGCGCAGCTGGGATGATGGGACGGTTTTGACCTCATCCACATACATATCCCCTACTGTCTGAATCCATTTGGCCGGCGTTTCTTCCCGCGTTTTCCGCAAACTGTTGGCCTGCGCCTTGCCGCGCGCCTCGGCAATGGCTTCGGCGAAATTGGCAAACAGCAAGGTGAGCAGCAGGATCAGGAAAATCACCAGGTTGTAAACCACACTTCCCTGCGATTTTTCACCCGAAATAATCCAGATATTGACGATCAGCATCACCAGCGTCCCGATCCAGACGGTGAACATGACCGGGTTGCGGAACATAATCCTGGGGTTGAGCTTCACAAATGATTGTGCGAGTGCTTCCCTTACGAGTTCTCCCTGAAAAAGGGATGTATTTTGAGCTTTCATTTCTGATATTCAGTTAATTATTGCATTGAAAAATATTCGGCGATCGGCCCGAGGGTCAATGCTGGGAAAAAGGATAATGCGGTGATGATGACGATCACGGCAAACACCATGATGCCGAATGTCCCGGTGTCGGTTTGGAGCGTGCCCGCACTTTGCGGCACATGCTTTTTGCCCGCCAGAATGCCCGCAATGGCTACCGGGCCGATAATCGGAATGAACCGCGAGAGGATCAGCACGATCCCGCAGCTGATGTTCCACCACGGCGTATTGTCCCCCAGCCCCTCGAAACCGCTGCCATTATTGGCTGCCGAAGAGGTGTATTCATAAAGCATTTCGCTAAACCCATGAAAGCCGGGATTATTGAGCGTACCAGCCGTAAGCCCCGGCAGCGACACGCCTAATCCAGTGGCGGCGAGGATCAGCAGCGGGTGCAGCAAGGCCACAATCATGGCGATCTTCATTTCGCGCGCTTCGATTTTCTTGCCCATGAATTCGGGCGTGCGGCCGACCATTAACCCGCTGATAAACACCGCGAGGATGATGAATATGTAGAAGTTCAGGATACCCGCGCCCGCGCCTCCGTAGAATGCGTTGGTCATCATGGAGAGCATTTGGGTAAGCCCCGACACCGGCATGAAGCTGTCGTGCATGGAATTGATGGAGCCCGTGGAGATAACGGTCGTGGCTATACTCCAAAATGCGGAGGCCGTGGTCCCGAACCGCGTTTCCTTTCCTTCCATGGCGCCGCAGGACATATCAATCCCCATTTGCGCAATTTTCGGGTTGCCGTGCAGTTCGGTGACGATCGTCGGAATGGTGAGGAGCAAAAAGCCGAGCGTCATCACGCTGAATATCATCCAGGACAGCCGCTTTCTTTTAACATAATAGCCCAATGCGAAAATCATTGCCAAAGGGATGATCATCTGGCCGAACATTTCGGTCATATTGGTGGCGTAGTTGGGGTTTTCGAGCGGGTGGGCCGAGTTGGCACCGAAAAATCCACCGCCATTGGTCCCTACATGCTTAATGGGCACGAATGCGGCGACCGGGCCGGTGGAAACCTGCACGGTATCGCCTTGTAGGGTAACCATGGTATCCTTGCCGTTGAATGTCATCGGCGTGCCGTTTGATAGCAGGATTAGTGCAATCACAAACGAAACCGGCAGCAGGATGCGGGTGCAGGATTTGACGAACAGGTCGTAGAAGTTGCCGAGCTTGTCGGTCGTGCGTTCTTTAATGGCCATGATCACAACCGCCGCGGCGGCCATACCGGTGCCGGCGGTAACGAATTGGAGGAACATCAGGAACAGTTGCCCGAGATAGCTCATGCCCGTTTCGCCCGAGTAATGTTGCAGGTTACAGTTCACGACGAACGAAATGGCGGTATTGAATGCCAGGTCGGCGGACTGCGATGGGTTGCCGTCGGGATTGAGCGGAAGCCATCCCTGGTTCATCAGAACCAGCATGCCGAGGAAAAACCAGACCATGTTGATCGTCAGCAATGCAAACAAATGCTCTTTCCAGCTCATTTCAACATTCGGGCGAATGCCACTCAACCGGTAAAATCCTTTTTCAAGAGGGCCTAAAACGGGATCGAGGAGCGTTTTTTCTCCTCCATATACTTTCGCAATGTACTTCCCGAACGGAACCGCCAATGCGACCGTGCCGACGAACAATGCGATAATGCCAAATAATTCAGTATTCATTGGATTGGGTGTTTTAGAATTTTTCGGGCTTCACGAGTACATAGCACATGTACACGAAAACCAGGATCGAGACGATGAATAGTGCGGCCATGATTTCAGATCTTTTCGAAAAAGTGGACGATTTTGTAAAACAGCGCGAAACTCAAAGCGCCGGCTGCCAGCAGAAGGAGTGTTGTCATGATTTTGAAATTTTGATTGAACTCTGATTGCAGCATGACAAACCACTTCCGTTCCGGCGCGCGGCCGCGCCGGACAAATCATTGTCTTTCTGTCGATTACGTCAAAAGGGATTTTTTCGGCACAAAAAAAGCCTATCAAAATGATAAGCTTCTTTATCAGAATGGAAATGCCCGCGGACGCTCAGAGTTTGTACTCGTCGATCTTGCGGTACAAGGTAGCGATGCCGATTTCGAGCAGGCGTGCCGCTTCGGCCTTATTGCCGCCGGTGTAGTTGAGGACTTTTTGCAAATGCAGTTTTTCAGCGCTTGCCAGCGAAAATGCCGACAAGCTCCTGGCACCGTCCTGCGCCGGATGCTGCATTTCAAACGGCAGGCTGGCGACGTCCAACACAGGTCCGTCGGTGAGTATAACGCTCCGTTCGATCACGTTTTTGAGCTCCCGGATGTTGCCGTTCCAGGGATTTTTTTCCAATGCAGTGATAAAATCGGCCGACAGCGAGGTGATTTTCTTGTTGGTTTTCAATGCAAACTGTGCCGCGAAGCTACTCGCCAGCGCGCCGATATCGGCAGTGCGTTCACGCAGGGCGGGCAATGTGATCTGGAACACGGATAACCGGTAAAACAAATCGCTTCGGAAATCGCCGGCTTCGATTTGTCTGGGCAAATCGCGGTGCGTGGCGGCGATCACGCGCACATTCACTTTGGTTGGATGCGTTTCCCCGATTTTAATAAACTCCCCCGATTCGAGCACGCGTAGCAGCTTGGCCTGCAATTCGGGTGCGAGCTCCCCTATTTCGTCCAGAAAGATGGTTCCGTTGTTCGCTTCCTCGAACAGCCCTTTTTTGTCCCGCACGGCACCGGTAAAGGCGCCCGCCTTGTGCCCGAACATCTCGCTTTCGAGCAGGTCTTTTCCGAATGCGGAGCAATTCACCGCCACAAACGATTTCTTGGCGCGGGCGCTTGCCTGATGAATGGATTGTGCGAAAACCTCCTTTCCTGTGCCGGTTTCACCCAGCAATAGAACCGTCGTGTCGGTAGGCGCCACGCGTCGGGCCAGTTCGATGCTCGCTTGCAGTCTTTTCGATTTGCCGATGATCGCGTCGAAAGAATGCCGCTCGCCGAGCTGCTTTTCCAGCCTTACCACCCGCCGGTTCAGTTCGGCCTTTTCGAGGGCTTTGTAAAGCAGCGGGATGATCTTGTTATTGTCGTCGCCCTTGGTAATGTAGTCGAAAGCGCCGTTTTTAATCGCTTGCACGCCGTCGGGAATGTTGCCATAGGCCGTGAGCAGGATCACTTCCAGCAGCGGCTGTTTTTCCTTCAATGCTTTGGAGAACTCGACACCATTGCCGTCGGGCAGCTTCACATCGCAAAGCACGACGTCGATATCCAGCTGGTCCAGCTTCTTCCAGGCCGTGCGCACATCGCCAGCCTCGATCACCTCAAACCCTTCCAGCCGGATTACCCGGCCCATCAGGCCGCGCAGTTTTTCCTCGTCGTCGACGATCAGTATTTTCTTCATGTGTTGAAATGCCGTGGTTTCAGGCCGCGCGCGTCAGATGTATTGATTCGGGTGCAGGCAGTATGCCCAGTAATCGTAGATCACGCGTATTCTGTTTTTAAGGTCGTCGAAGCTGTTTTCCTTTTTAAAAAACCCCTGAATGGTCGATTCATAGGCCGTTTCGATCACCAGCGGATTATCGGCCGTGCTCAGAAACACGAACGGGATCGATTTCTTCCGCAGATATTCGTTCTTGTCAATCCGCTCCCGCAGTTCAAGGCCGTTCATAACCGGCATGTTAATGTCGCAAATGATCAGAAAGGGTTGCTCACGCGTGGTTTCCAGGTATAGCAGCGCTTCGACGCCGTTATTGAAAAACAAAAGCTCGTTGGGTATGTCAAGCTCCTCGATCACGCTTTTGATTAAAAATTGATCATCGGCGTCGTCCTCTATCGAAATAATCGGTCCTACTATTGACATGCCCCGGGGGTTAATGACTGAATCCTGGCTACAAATAACGCAATATTTGATTCGAAATTCAATTCCCTGCCTGAAAGCCCGATAATCCTTCCCACGTAGGTTTTTATCCACTTTGCGTAGGCACCCGTGGCCGTGCGTCCGCTAGTTTTGCATCAGAAATACAATCAGCCATGAAAACAAATCAGACTATGAAAAAACAATTTCTAACACTGTTAACACTTGCCGCACTATTCACAAGCTGCACCGATCACGATGTGCCAGCTACCAGCAATTACCACCTCGATGAAACTTCCGTAGCGGAATGGAAGGGTTATCTCAAAACGGGTTACTTCAACGAAGGCTCGCTGGAAGTGGAAAGCAACAGCCTGGTAATCGAGAACGGAAAGGTGAAAAGCGGGTCGTTCACGCTTCCGCTGGCGTCCATCGTGAACTTTAACCTGCCTACCGACGAGCTGAAACACCAGCTGGTACACCACCTGCAAAGCGCCGATTTCTTTCACATGGCGCTCCACCCGAATGTCACTTTCGAAATTATGAGCGTATCGCCGTATTCAGGAAGTGAGCCGGGTGTGGTATCAGGGGCAAACTTTCTGGTGACAGGACATTTAACGATGTTAGGCAAAAGTAATCCGGTCACGTTTCCCGCACGCATCGACCTGAATGGCAATTCATTCAAAATGGAGGCGCTTACGCAATTCGATCGCACGCTATGGGGCATGACCTACGCCACAGAGGCCGGACTGCCGGACGATGCGTCCATTAAACCCGGCATTGATGTGCATCTGAAACTTTCGGGCAGCAAAATGTAGGCATGCAGGCCTAAATGAAAACATTGCCGAAAACGAGGCCGCTGCGGCTTCGTTTCCGGCAATGTTTTTTTGTGGTACGGAAGCTTCAGGGCTTAGTATTCTACGAATGCCTCGTCCTTGTAACACCAAAGCCACCGCTCGCCGGGCTCGGCCGACGATGCCACCGGATGACCGGTGTGATGAAAATGCTTAGTCATGTGCTTGGCGGGCGAACTGTCGCAGCAAAGGGTCGCGCCGCAGGTCTGGCAGGTCCGCAAATGTACCCACCAGCCGTCTACCTTCCGGCATTCCTCGCACACCAGCTGGTCGGCGACCTTAATCTCCTGAATATCTTCAATATGCTTACAAACCTGCTCCATTATACTTCGCTTAGATATTGGTGAACAAAACTGATGGACATAGAACCTTCGCCTACGGCCGATGTTACGCGGTTCATTGCACCCGCACGGACGTCGCCAGCGGCGAAAATGCCGGGTGAACTTGTTTCCAGCAAATAAGGGTCGCGATCGGCCTTCCAGATTTCCCTGAAATTATCGTAATTCTTCATTTCCCGGCCCGTTTCGATGAAGCCCTTCTTGTTTTTGATGATTTCGAGGCCTACCCAGTCGGTGTAAGGCTTTGCGCCGATGAAGATGAATAGCGCGTCGGCAGGAACGGTCCGCTCCTCATTGGTATTCAAATCCACCAGTTTCAGGTTTTCCAGGTGTCCGTCGCCGTGCGCTTCAACAATTTCCGTGCAACCCAGTACGCTGATATTCTCCGTGCCGGCGATCTGGTCGATCAGGTATGACGACATGGACGACGTCAAATCGTTTTTCCGGACCAGAATGTACACGCTACGGGCAAATTTCGACAAATACATGGCCGCCTGCCCCGCAGAATTGCCCCCGCCAAGCACATACACATCTTTATTGCCGCATGAGCTGGCTTCGGTACTGGCCGCGCCATAGTAAATGCCCTTTCCGGTGAAGTCCTCCACGCCTTTGGTATCCAGCTTGCGGTAGTCAACGCCCGTCGTGATCACTACGGCCCTGGCATTCACTTCGTTACCATCTCCCAGCACCACGGTTTTGTATTGATCCTTCAATTTGATTTCCTTCACAAACTGCGGCGAAAGAAACTCCGTCCCGAAGCGCGTCGCCTGCGTGATGGCCCGGCGCGTGAGCTCGGCCCCGCTCAAACCCGTAGGAAAGCCCAGGTAATTCTCGATCCGGGAACTTGTACCAGCCTGACCCCCAGGCGCTTTACGCTCGATCAATAAAGTACTTAAACCTTCCGAAGCGCCATACACCGACGCCGCCAGCCCAGCCGGCCCCGCACCGATGATCACGACATCGTAAATCTGCTGTTTCGTCTTGGGATTCAAGCCAATGCGTTCGGCAATGTCGATCAGCGACGGCATTTTAAGCAAAGAACCATCTTCGAATATCACCACCGGAAAATCCACCGGGCAGAGGTTATTGCTTTGGGAAATCTGTCGCCCGGTTTCGCTCGATTCGGCATCGAGCCACAGGTAAGGCACCAGATTTCCGGCCAGGAAGTCTTTGATTTCGTGTGCTTTGGGTGAAAATTGATAACCTATCACTTTAATACCCTTAAAATCGGGGCGGTAGTTACCCTGCCAGTCGCGGAGCAGCTCGTCGATGGCCGGGTAAAGCTTTTCCTCCGGCGGGTCCCAGGGCTTCATGAGATAGTAATCCAGCTGCACGTCGTTAATGGCCTTAATCGCGGCCTCGGTGTCGGAATAGGCAGTCAGAAGCACCCTTTTGGCAAAAGGGAACATTTTCATCGCCTTTTGCAGGAAATCCACGCCCTGCATTTCAGGCATCCGCTGGTCCGAAATAAACATGGCCACCTCGTCGCCTCGGTTCTGCAATTCGAGCAGACTTTCCATCGCTTCCGCAACGGATGTCGTGCTCAGAATGCGGTATTTCTCGCGGTAGTGGGATTTCAGGTCGCGGCTGATCGCCCGGAGCACCTGCGGGTCGTCGTCAATCGAAAAGATGATGGGCAAAGCCATGGGAGCTTTTATTAATGTTAGTTGAGAGTCAAAATTATCCATTAAAAGGGAAACAAACCACAAACTCGGTGCGGCCGGGCTGTGAATGCAGCGTGACCGTGCCGCGATGCTGGCGAACGATCCGGTTCACCACATCCAGGCCAAGCCCGGTGCCTTTTCCCACCGATTTGGTCGTAAAAAACGGGTCAAAAATCTTGGAACGGATCTCCGCAGGCACGCCGGGACCATTATCGCAGATCGTCACTTTTACAAACTCCTTGTCGCGGCGCGAGATAAGTGTCAGTTCAGCGTCGGGCTGGTTGTCGAGCGCGTCTATGGCATTGTCTATCAGGTTCGTCCACACCTGGTTGAGCTCGCCTACCATCGCCTTTACAGGCGGCAATGTAAGGTCAAAATCCTCCATTACTTTGATATTCCCCTTTTTCAGCTTGTAGTTGAGCATGATGAGCGTATTGCGGATGCCCACGTGAATATCCACATATTCGCGCTCGCCCCCGCGGTCCATGTGCGTGAAGGTTTTCACTGAGCCCACCAGCTCGGCAATGCGCTTGGACGCTTCCTGAATATCGGCCACCATTCGCTCCGTAGTGAGGCTGTTGTTGATCCACGTCAGCACGGGCGAAAGGTCGGTGTGGTTGATTCTGGCTTTCAGATCTTCGAGATCGCCTTCGCCCACCCCGAATTCCACCAGGTTATCGGCAATGTCGTCGCAACCGTCGATCCGGTTCATATCAAGCCAGTCGAGGATTTCGTCCTCCTTTTCCGACCGCTTCATCATCGAAAGCACGGGCCGGCTGGTATTGTTGAGCAGACTCACCATTTTATCATTCAAAAGGTCGATCTCCTCGTGCGACAAATGGATTGACAGCAGCGATTTAAAAGAATCCGGCTGCATCAACAAATGCTCTTTCAGCGAGGCAGAACTCCGCACGATCGCCGCCGCGGGGTTATTCAGCTCATGGGCCAGCCCGGCCGAAAGCTTTCCGAGCGCCATCATCTTTTCGTTCTGCTGTTCGAGCTCGGTAAACTCCCGCACCCGCGAGGTCATCACGATCACCAGCGCCTGCGTGAGCTCATAATGCGATACGATCAGTTCTTTTAATAGCTCCTTCGGAAACGTCATGAGCTGCGTCGGTTCGAGGCACACGCCGTATGCAATGCCGATTTTGCCCCTCGAAAACGGCAGCATGCCCGTCACGGCCCCCGGCGCAAGCTCGGCGATCACGTGCTTCGTGTTGTTTTGCATGCGATACAGCTCGATGCGCCCTGAAAACAGGATGTGGGTGCCCGTGAGCGGCTCGCCGGGACGGGTCATGAGCTCGCCCTCGGGCAGTTCGTAATGCTGGCTGCGGTCGATCATCCATTGCAGCTGGTCGTCCGGCACCTCGCGAAACACTTCGATCGCCTGCAAATCCTTTACGCCGATTTCCTTCATGGTTGGTAATGGTTGAATTCAATTCGGGCAATTTCGAAATAAATCGGCATATGCTCCGGTTTTTTTGGCCGATGCACAACGAAATGCAGCTTCTATACAATTCCGCCTGTTACAATGCGGCTGTAAATCTTGTATTCCGGCAGTCCGCCGATGGATTCCGCCACGCTCACCTCCACCCAATCGCGGTTAGCCGGGTGCACAAAAGCGCCGTTGCACGTTGGGAAGAGCCGTTTCAACCGCTCGAACGAGTCGGCTTCGAGGTTGATCTCCTCGTGCCCGAGTTCGGTTGAGAGGTAATGCCCGGTACAAAGGCCGAGCGACGTTTCGAACTCGATCTTAACCATACTGCCGACGATTTCCTGCTGCATAATGTCGAGCACCACTTCCTCGCGAAGGTCTTCGGCAGTGCCCAGCGTTTCTTCCTGGTCGCCCAGGGCTTCTACTCCCGGGATATCGATAGTTGCCATTATTATCTGATTTGTTTGAACAGTAAAATTCAAAAACCATTCCGCGGCACCGCAATGGTGCTTTTCGCGCCATTCCGTTTATCCTTCGGTATGATTATTGCTTTCATTGGCTCCACAACGAACTGAAAATGAAAGTGGAGCGAAAGATACACATCGGCACTTCGGGTTGGAGTTACAAGCACTGGAAAGGCATTTTCTATCCCGAAAATGTGAAACCTGCGGAATACCTGACATTTTATGCCCGACATTTCCACGTTTCGGAACTCAATAACAGCTTCTACAAGCTGCCTTCCAGGGAGATCGTCGCCAAATGGCTCGATATGGTGCCCAGGGACTTCATCTTTTGCCCGAAAATGAGCCGGTACCTGAGCCATTTGAAAAAGCTCCGCGACCCGCAGGAGCCGCTGGACCGCTTTTTCAACATTTTCCAACCATTCGCCGATCGCTTGGGCCCGATCCTCATCCAGCTGCCTGCCAACTCGCGGTTTCACGCAGAAGTAGCCGGTAGATTTTACGAAGAAACAGACCGGTACGAGGGTTTTCGCTTCGCGCTGGAAGTCCGGCACCCGTCGTGGTTCTCGGAGGAAAGCATTGTTTTAATGAGAAAACACGGCATCACCCTCGTCTTTTCACAAGCCGACCAATTCCCCTATCACGAAGAAATTACCGCTAAGGACATATATCTCCGTTTCCACGGCCCCACGTCGCTATACAGCTCATCCTACCCCGACGACGTCCTCGAAGACTACGCCGAAAAGCTATCCACCTGGGCCGAAGACGGTCACCAAGTGTGGGCCTTCTTCAACAACGACGTAGGCGGCCACGCGCTGGACAACGCGAGGCGATTGCAGGAGATGGTAGATGTTAGAGAACCGGTACCTGGATGAATTTTGAATGATTGAATGATTGAATGACTGAATATTAGATAGTCACCCAACAAAAGAAAATAGAAAACCTATTCAATCATTCAGTCATTCAATCATTCGGTCATTCAATCATTCAATCATTCAATCATTCAAAATTCAATCATTGGGTCATTCACTCATTAACTTCCCGCCATGACACTTTCCAAGTACAACGAAAAACGCAAATTCGACAAAACGCCTGAGCCGAAGGGCGGCAAGGGCGATAACGACGAGCTTATTTTTGTGATCCAGAAACACGATGCCACGCGCCTGCATTATGATTTCAGGCTGGAAATGGAAGGCGTGCTCAAAAGCTGGGCGGTCCCGAAAGGTCCTTCCACGGACCCGTCGGTGAAACGTCTGGCGATGATGGTGGAAGACCATCCGTACGATTACAAGGATTTCGAGGGCATTATCCCCAAGGGAAACTATGGCGCGGGGACGGTTATGGTGTGGGATTTCGGCACGTATGAGCCCTTGGAAGAAGTAAATGGAAAATTGAAAGCTGTTAAAGGCAAAAAAGCCCGGGAAAAACTGGCGCTGAAAGAGCTGCATTCGGGCTCGCTGAAAGTGCGGCTGAATGGCAAGAAAGTGAAAGGCGAATATGCATTGGTGAAAACGAAAGGCATGGAGGAGAACGCGTGGCTGCTGATCAAGCACCGCGACAAATACGCATCTGAGGACGACATTACCGAGAAAGACCGCTCGGCCGTTTCCCGACGCACGCTCGCCGGCATCGAAAAGGCCGGTGACGCCATTTGGGAAAGCAATCACGAAGAAAAGAAATCAACCAAAGGCAAAACGAAAGCCGCTAAAACCGAAGCGAAAGATCCTGCCGAAGAAGCCGCCACTGAAAAAAAAAGTCCGGACGAGGACATAGCAGCCATTCTGAAAAAGGGCAAAAAGCAAAAGTTTCCGGATGACCTGCAACCGATGCTCGCTACGCTGGTAGACGGGCCGTTCGACGATCCCGGGTGGGAATATGAGGTAAAATGGGATGGATACCGGGCATTGGCCTATCTCAACAATGGGGAGGTAAAGCTGCAATCGCGGAACAGGAAATCGTTCAGCGACAAATTTTATCCTATTTACCAGCAATTGCAGGAATGGAAAATCAATGCGGTGATCGACGGCGAAATTGTGGTGATCAACGACAAAGGCCTTTCGGATTTCAATGCGCTGCAAAACTGGCGCAGCGAGGCCGACGGCGAACTGGTGTATTACGCTTTCGACATTGTGTGGCTCGAAGGCAAGAGCCTTATCCATTTGCCGCTGAGCGAACGAAAAGCTATTTTGAAAAGCATTGTGGATGAAAACAGTCCGGTACAGCTCGGTTACAGCGTCGAAGCGGACGGTACTGCGTTTTTTGAAGCAGCGCAGAAGATGGGCTTGGAGGGCATTATGGCCAAAAAATCCGACAGCGAATATTACCCCGGCCTCCGCACGCGCGACTGGCTAAAAATCAAGATCAACAAACGGCAGGAGGTGATCATCGCCGGTTACACCCTGAACGAAGGCTCATCCAAGCTGTTCAGCGCGCTGCTGCTGGCTGCCTATGCCGATGGCGAGCTGCAATATGTGGGCAAAGTAGGCACGGGTTTCAAGGAAAAACAGCAAAAGGAGATGATGGCGCTCTTCAAGCCGCTGATCGCCAAGAAAAGTCCTTTCAAAGAAACCCCCGATTACAACAAGCCCTCGCGCTTCCGTCCTAACCCGCCCCACGCGAATGCGACCTGGTTGAAACCGGAGCTGGTGTGCGAGATCAGCTTTACGGAAATTACGGCCGACGGCGTGTTCAGGCATCCGTCGTTTGAGGGAATGCGCGAGGATAAATCGGCGAAGGAAGTGGTGCGGGAGGTGGAAAAACCAGCGGAGGAAATCGTGGACGACGCGAATGAGCAGAGCGAGACCATCATCCGGAAACCGGGCAGAGCGAAACGGAAGACGCTTTTGAACCCTAAGGAAGAAACGCAGGTGCGCAAAATCAGCGGACATGAGGTGAAATTCTCAAATCTGGGAAAACTCTACTGGCCCGACGACAAGATCCAGAAGCGTGAGCTGATTAACTATTACTACCAGGTTGCGCCGCTGATTCTGCCCTACCTCGAAAACCGCCCGCTCTCGCTCAACCGCTTCCCGAACGGCATTAGGGGCAAGAGTTTTTACCAAAAAGATGTGACGGGCAAAGTGCCGGAATGGATCGAAACGACGCCCTATGTTTCGGAGGGTGAGAACAAAAACTTCATGCTCTGCAACGACGAGGCCACTTTGCTTTATATGGCTAACCTGGGGGCGATTGACGTGAACCCCTGGAACAGCCGCATTGAAACGCCCGACAATCCCGACTGGTGCCTGCTCGACCTCGACCCTGACACGACCAACACTTTCGAACAAGTGATAGAAACCGCGCAGGCCATTAAAAACCTCCTGGATTCGCTTGGCGTACCATCTTATTGCAAAACCTCCGGCTCCACCGGCTTGCACATTTACATCCCGCTGGGCGCGAAATACAGCTACGACCAATGCCAGCTCTTCGCCGAATGGGTAGCTGGCCAGGTGCAGCAGCAGCTCCCCGATTTCACGAGTGTGGAGCGCCTGACCAAGAACCGCAAGGGCAAGCTTTACATCGATTACCTCCAAAATCGCCCCAAGGCGACATTGGCCGCCCCCTATTCCGTACGCCCGAAACCCGGCGCGACGGTGTCGATGCCCTTGCATTGGGAGGAGGTGAAAGTGGGCCTGCAACTGAAAGATTTCACGATTTACAATGCCATGGACCGCATTCAACGGGAAGGCGACCTTTTCAAACCGGTGTTGGGTGAAGGGATCGACCTGGAAGAGGTGATTGCTAAAATGGGCTGATATTTTGGACTTTTCGAGGCTTGATTTACCGATTGCTAATTGTCCCCGGCACGTCATTCAACAACTTTGGCAAAGGTAGATTTTCGTGTTTTGTTTGTAGCCATAGACACCGACTGAATTCACACACCGTTGACAATAATAGATGCCTCGTTACGCTGCCACACACTAGTCGCCATATTACACACACTAGCACGTTAAGCACTATACACGCACTTTTTATTGCTTATCGGCGGAAACAAAAAAAGGGCCCTGTTCGGGCCCTTAACTATATCCGTTGATCGGAAGTTTAGATCAACGTTTCTGCCATTTGCAGGAAAATCGCTCTTTTGTAATATCCCGGATCATATTTCACCAGCACCTGGGTGCCTTTGCGCAGCGAATCGTACTTGGTATAAGGAAGCACTTCGCGCATTTCCGTCACAAAATCTTGTCCTGCCGTTGGTTTTACTTGTACTTGTACCTGAAATTCGGGCAGATTGTTAAGGTATTCGCCTGTCGGTCTGATCGCCAGCACAGTGGCATTCGCCTGAACGCCTTCTTTTAAAATCTTCTTCTTTCTCTCTTCCGCAATCCGCTTGCGCATGGACGATAAAATCCAAAAAGCGACCATGCAGATCAGGATAAGTGTAACGCCGATTTCCCTGTTATTGATTTCCACAGCTAAATTTTAGTTAAGAGTGTGATGCCCAAAAATAATGGAATAACTCTAAAAAAAGTACCATTTCACTTATCTAACGGTCGATCTTGTGAGCAAAAGGCAAAAGTCATTCGTTCGAGCCAAGAATTTCACGGTAAAAAGCAATTCAGTGCAACGCTATGAGGCAACCGGTTATAAGAGTTGCGATTGCATTGCGGGTATTTTTTTATAAATTTTATTGAAATAATACTGAGCGCGTGATGGCATGATTTTCTGCATTTCCTGCGTATTGATCAACCCTTATTCACCATGGCAATGGAAATCAAATCGAACCACTCCACCGGCAACCGCCCGGACGGAGACCGCATCCTGGATGCGCCCTATGTTTTCACCGATATTCCTATGTATCTCGAACAGCTGAGATCAGAAAAATCGTGGGTAAAAAATGACCGTAACGCCATCACCGTCTACAAATCGGACAAAATCACGATCGTGATCGCGATCCTGAAATCCGGCGCGACGCTCAACGACCATTCCATCGACGAGTGCCTCACGTTTCAGGTGTTGTCCGGTGAATTGAAGGTGGCAACCGAAGGGCGGGTATTTTACACCACAAACGGCCAGATGATGTCATTCCATGCACGCCTGCCGCATTCCATCACGGCGCTGGCCGATTCGGAAATTCTCATAACCACCTACAAAGCGTAGCTGGCTGGCAGAGTTTTTGATCGCACATGCAAAAACTTTGTAACTAACTATGCCATCTACCATTGTAATACAATGCAGCAAAGCACTTGCTGAACGGAAGCTCACCGTCGCTTTTGCTGAAAGTGCCACCGCCGGCAGACTGTCGGCAGAGTTCTCGCTGTGCCCCGACTCCGGAACGATATTGAAGGGTGGGCTGGTGTGCTACGACGCCTCACTGAAAGAGAGCATTCTACACGTTCCCAAAGATATGCTCAGGCATTTCACGCCGGAAAGCGCGGAGGTAACCCGCGAGCTCGCCGAGCGCCTGCAAGTTTTCATTCCTGCCGACATACACATTGCGGTAACGGGCCTCACCTGCCCTGGTGGCAGCGAAACGCCTGAAAAGCCCGTCGGGACGATGTTCATACACCTTTGCACGAGAGGTAAATCGCTGGCCGTCCGCCATGAGTATTCGGGAGCGCCGGAGGAAATTATGCTCCAATGCATTGACGGCGTAGCCAGCCTGATACTGCAAGAGATTCCCGTCATCAGCGAACCGGCATGAAAATCGGCGACAAATTGCTCAAAGAGCTCACCAAACGATACGAGCCTGATAGCACCATCGACAAAAAGTTCGGCCGGTACGACCTCACTTTCCGGACCGATGGCGACGGTAACCCCGTGATGCTCTTCATCGGCACCCGCGATGCCGCCGGACGAATCAACGGCAACCGGTTCACGAGGGTGACGGTACGCGACGCCGAAGGAAAAGTGGTGAAGGACCATTGGGACGCGAAAGGACGGACCTGACGCGGTATCATTTTTGTAATATTTCGCAGCTAATCAACAAACAAAGACAATTATGAAACGAGTAAGAGCCAGTTTGGCAATGTTATGTATCACAGCGGGCATACTGCTCACATCCTGCGGCACCACCAACAATCAGGAACGCGGGGGCGAAGGCTCCGGCAGTGCCTCGGAAACGACCCCGAATGACAGCAGCGGGGCCGAAAGTAACAAAGCGATGGGCGTGGGCGAAGGTAACCAGAATGAAGAATTGGGCTACCCGGCCAATCAAAGCAACCTGAATGCCGACTCGACCCGGAAAAAACATGATAATGATGTCGGCAAACCTGACCGGAACGAGTAAAAAATAAAGGGGTCGGCATAATGCCGGCCCCTTTCAGTTTGTTGACGAAATGTAATTTGATCAATGGTAGGCGTTCTCCGAATCGCGGAGTCGCTTGATCGTATCGTGTCCACTTTTCAGCGTAGCTTTCTGACGGGTGACGAGCGCGCGGAGTTCCGGCGTCAGGTCATTGGATTCCAATGCCGAGTCGTAGGCTTTTTGAGCTGCGTCTTCACCGAATTCTGAGTTTTCCAGGGAAGTTTTGCGGCCGTCGCTGCTGAATGCCGCTCTTACGTCCATCCAAACGCGGTACAACTTGCCCGATACCATCGTACCAGTCGCAGGCTCGCCGCCCAGTGCAGTCACTTCGCCACTCAGTTCGAGTACATTATCGCGACTGTGGTTGGCCAGGCTGTTGTAAAGCGAGCGCAGGTCGGTGTCGCCGGTATCCGTTTCGTCGTATGCTTTTTCGTATCCCGCAATGCGGTCGTTGTTGATCAGGATCAGGTCGTTGAGCGTTTCTATGATTGCTGCATTTTGTGCCATGATTGTACATGTTTGGTGTTGCGCTCATTGTAAAAACATCTGTTCCAGCTCGATTCAGCCTGTCTGGCGGTTATCACAATGCAGATTTGTGGAGGTTTTTGCGCCGTATATGCAGCCAGTGACCCGCTATCGGTTACAATAGCCTACTTTTCACTCAGCTTCCGCCTGACTTTACTTAAAAACTCCGGTGAAAAACCCAGATAAGAAGCAATGTAATGCTGCGCAACACGCTGTGGAATAGCGGGATAGCGATTCAAAAAATCGAGATATTTTTCGACGGCGCTCGTGGAAATCGTCCTGAATAGGCGTTCCTGCGTTTGGGCGAGGTTGCGTTGCACCATCAGGCGGAACATACGTTCGAAGCCCGGGACGGTAGAGAGGAGCTTTTCCTTGGTTTCGGGCGTGAGAATCAGCACTTCGCAATCTTCCAGCGTTTCAATGTAAACGTGGCTGGGCGACTGGTTATGAAAACTGGTAATGTCACTCACCCACCAATCCTCCACGGCAAATTGCAGCGTTACTTCCGCCCCGTTGCTATCAATATAATAAGTGCGGATGCAGCCTTTGAGAATGTAGGCTTCAAACTGACAAACCTCGCCCTGCTGCAAGAGGAAGGTCTTTTTCGGAAAGGTTTTGTGTTGAAGTAAAGAATCGAAATGATCGAGGTCCTGCGCTGTGAAAGGCAGGCACCTCAGTGCGTAACTATTAATTTTTTCAAACATGATCCGGTCAATCGGTTAGCCTCCGGCCAATGCGTGCCGGATCTCGGAATAAAGGAGACCGCTGCCGCCTCCGAAATGGCGCAGGCAAACGATCTTAGGGTTGATGGCATTGCAAAGCGAAGTGATGCGCTCGCCCGTGTCCTCATCCACACCCACGCCCAAAAGTACTAAATCGACCGAATTTAAACGAAGTACATCTTCCGCTTCCTCCAAAGAACCGGCCGGAATCCCGTGCCATTGTTCATTCTGATTGATCAAACGGATAATAGTTTCAAGGATTTCCGGATGATTGGCTACTGCCAGGATATTGATCTGCGACATGTTAACGATCGTTTTGCCGGCGATTTCGCACCGGCAGATGACTTTACCATTTTTCAGGAACCTCGATCACCAGAACCGAACTTTTCTCCAGTGCTTTCACCGGCACAACCGACTCCGGCCAAAATCCGTACCCGTCGCGCCTGGCAAGCGATTGTCCGTCCACCTCCACATTTCCGTCGATCACGAACAGATACACGCCGTTTCCATCTTTTTTGAGCCGATAATCAATTTCAAAACCTTTATCAAGCTCGGCCAGGTGAAACCAGGCATCCTGGTTGATCCACACGCCTTCATCGGCCGGGTCGGGCGAAAGTATTTGCTGGAAACGGTTATGCCGGTTGCCCGAAGCATATTCCATCTGGTCGTAGCGCGGTGTCACGTTCAGCTTTTTGGGATACAACCATATTTGCAGGAAGGTAACCGGCTCGTCAGGATCTTTGTTGAATTCGGTATGGTAAACGCCAGTTCCCGCGCTCATTACCTGGATTTCGCCCCGGCGGATCACGGCCACGTTGCCTATGCTGTCCTGATGTTCGAGCGTGCCTTCCAAAGGAATAGAAATGATCTCCATGTTATCGTGCGGATGCCGGCCGAAGCCTTTCCCGCCATTGACTGTATCGTCATTGAGCACCCTCAGCGCACCGAACTGGATGCGCTGAGGATCGTAATTTCCGTGAAAACTGAAAGTTTGAGCACTTTGGAGCCATCCATGGTCGGCGTAAAAGCGCGACGCAGCCGGATGCAGTACGGAATTTTTCATGATTATTTCAAAATCGTATTGTTCACCAATTGAATTTCGTCTCCCGAAATGGTGTGCGGCCGTCCCGGATACACAACCTGGCTCACCGCCGCATTCATATCTTCGAGGATCGTCACACTTTCCTGCACCCGCGAAACAGGCACGTGCGGGTCAGGATTTCCGGTGGAGATAAATACGGGAGTTTGTTTGAAATCACCTTTATAATTGCCGATTGCCAGCTCCTGGCCGATCAACCCTCCCGTAAAAGCGATGATCCCGCCATATTTCCGCGCGTTGCGGGTGGTGTATTCCAAAGTAAGACAAGCGCCCTGCGAAAAGCCGGCAAAGTAGATCTGCTCCGCCGGAATGCCCTGCGCCTCTATTTCGGCCACCACCTCTCCTACCAGCGCCAACGCCGAATCCAGCGCCGGCTGGTTTTGCTGCACCGGCGCCATAAAGCTGTAAGGATACCAGCTGTTATTGGTCGCTTGCGGCGCGTAAATTGCCATTTCATCCAGTTTCAGCACTTTTTGAAGAGAAATAATATCCGCAGCAGTCCCGCCCCGGCCATGCAGCATGACTACCGCCTTTTTAGCCCGCTGAACAGGCACCCCGCTGGTGATGATTTGTTTGCTATGAGTGTACATGGGAGTGTTTGATTTTATTGAGTTTGGATTTGAATGTTGAATGACTGAATGATTGAATGATTGAATAGTACATTCAGTTATTCAATCATTCAATCATTCGATCATTCAATCATTCTAAAATCAACCAAGCACCGGCAATACCTTCACAATCTGCTCTCTGCGGGGCTCGTATTGTGGGGGGAGCATTAGGCCGGAGCCTAGTTGCTCAACGGTTTCGTCGGTTGCGAAGCCTGGGTTGTCGCTGGCTATTTCGAACAGTACGCCTCCTGGTTCGCGGAAATAGAGCGAGTAGAAGTAGTTTCTGTCGATTTTATCGGTGATCTGCAAACCGGCGTCCAGTACTTTCTGGCGGAATTCCATCAGAATGTCGTCGTTGGCCACCCGGAAAGCAATGTGGTGCACCGATCCTTTCGCTACATGGCCCGCTCTTTCGCCGGGAGCTTCCACCAGGTCAACGATATTTGCATTGTCAACGGCGTCCGTCACGAAACGGAAGCGGTTTACATGCTGTTCAACGAGGCGGTAGCCGAAGATGTCGGTCAGCACTTTGGCGGTTTCGGCGATGTTGGTCGTCGTGATCGTCACATTATGGAAACCGCGGGTTGCGTATTCGGCTGTCACTTCGGGTGTCGTCCATGGCGTGCGGTTATCGGCGACTTTGGGCACGGTCAGTTCGTATTTCAAACCGTCGGGATCGAGGAAAGTCAGGTATTGCTCCCCGAATTTCTCGGCGGGTTTGTTATAGGTCACTTTGTTGGCCTCCAATCTTTTCAACCAGAAATCGAGGCTACCCTCGGGCACGGAATAACCGATTTCGGTGGCCTGGCGTGTTCCGCGGCGGCCAGCGGGAATCTGGTTACCCCATGGGAAGAAAGTCAGGATCGTGCCGGGCGTACCGTTTTCGTCGCCATAGTAAAAGTGGTAGGTATTGGGATCGTCGAAATTGACGGTTTTTTTCACCATTCTCAGGCCTAATACCCTTGTATAAAAATCGTAGTTGGTTTGCGCGTCACCAGCAATAGCTGTAATGTGGTGGATGCCGTTGATTCTATTTTCCATTGTCTTGTTCAGTTAAGATGTCTCTTTGTTTTTGATGATACAAAGGTATACTCCCGGGCAGGGGCACGGCATTGAACTAGGACAAGAAAAACAGAAATGCTGAAAATTATTCGAGCGGGCTCAGCAGACTTAGCACCGCATCATCTTCCACCACTTTTCCGGCAGCCCTGGCGGCTTTGAGGTAAATGCTCATGGGAAATTTTCCATCGAATGAAGGATCTGTCTCCACCATCGGTACTTTCAGGCGGGCATGTTTCAGGCTGGCCAGGTCGGAAAGCGACACGTAGCTCAGCTCTGGATTCCCCTGGCCCAGATCGCAGAGGCCGAACGCAATATTGTTCACCGGATCGAGCTCCGATAGCAGCCAAATGGCCTTTCCGTACTTGGAATGCAACTTCACAACGGGCGCGTGATCCTTCGCAAGCTGGTTTTGCACCTCTTGCGCATTGTGGATCATAATCTCAATCAGGTTTTGAGGAATCATTTTAGACATGGGGGCAAATTTAAGGTTTTTGTCCGGGCGCCGAAGCGCGGGCGCACCATAAAATAATTCCTTTCTGCCGGTGGCATTCTTTCCAATGCATATTTACCTAACTTCCCCCCAATATTTATCCTTCTACCATTTGTCCAAAAACAGCATATGCGCCCTCACGAGCGTGTAACCGCTGCTTTTACCCATTTGCAATCATTTGAGTAAGTATTAGTTCTATCCATCCTCTTTAAAAATCAGTGTATGAAAAGAAATCTATCACTATTTAGTACCATTTTTATTCTAACTGCTTCGCTAAATGTATTCTCGCAGGTTGTAGTAACATTTCCAACAGAGCGTGCGGTATTCCAGCGTGACAACGCCAACGAAGCCGACGTATACATTGGTGGGTACGTCACGCAGGCCTATCAACGGATCGAGGCCAGGCTCACGCCGCGCGTGGCCGGCGAGGGCACACCATCCCCGGCAGACGGAAGCTGGGCCATTCTCGACAATGAGATTTCCGCCGGGCAATTCCTCGGTTCATTGCGCGTAAAAGGCGGCTGGTATCAACTCGAAGTGCGCGGCGTGAACGCTGGCGGCACATCGGCGGCGGCGTCCGTAGCCCGTGTGGGCGTGGGCGAGGTGTTTGTGGTAGCGGGACAGTCCAATGCCACCGGAGGCGACTCGAACCCGAACGGCCCCGGCGCAGCACACGACCAGGTAAACAGCGTCGATTTTCAGAACGTCAATCCCGCAAATTCCACCATCACCCCTTACCCGGATGTACAGCTCCCATGCCCGGCATTTGTGCATTTGGATGCACAGACCAAAATGGCGCCGTTCGGCAATTATGCCTGGTGCTGGGGATCGTTCGGTGACAAGATTTATGAGAAATTCCGCGTGCCCGTCATGATTTTTAATGCCGGGTGGTCCAGCACCGGAATCAACAACTGGAAACAAACCACGGACCCGAACGGGATCACCACGAGCGCATTCGGCTACACCTTTCCGACCGGCCTTCCATTCGGACATTTGCGGCTCGCATTGAACAATTACATCGCGCAGCTGGGCGTGCGGGCGGTTTTATGGCATCAGGGCGAAACCGATAATTTGCTCGAACAGCCGGGCGACGACACTTACAGCCGGTACTTGTCGGGATTGTGGGATGTTGTGAATGCGAGCAGGAACCTATCCGGAAAGCCTAACCTTGCCTGGGTAGTAGCACGCGCGTCGCGGTTTACGGTCAACAATATAAGCCGTGTTTCCACCAATGTCGTGAATGCACAAAACGAGCTGATCAACAACGACGGCCTTTATCCGCACGTGTTCCAGGGCCCGGAAACAGATCCTTATTACAGCATCGAATACCGGCACGACGAGGTCCATTTCCGCGGCGACGGGGTTACGCAATCGCCGGATGGCCAGATCTACTCCGGGCTCTTGCACCTCGCGGGCTTCTGGTCGGATAAGATAACGCCGGAATTCCTGAGCCAATCGAACCCCTACGCGGCAACTCCGCCACCGGCCGTTGCTGCCGTGTATGTTCCCGGCGGCACGCAAGTCACCTTCACCGGACCGTCTGTCCCGGGCGGACACCAGTACAATTGGCTTATGGGCGACAACTGCAACCAGGTCCAGCACACCTCGCAGCAGTGGACCGTAGGCGCGGGATTGTACAAGCTCAAAGTCATCGACCCCAACCGGAATGCGGTTTTCTCGCCCACTTTATTTGTATCAGGTAGCGCATTGCCCGTCACCTGGCAGTCGTTCACGGCCCGCGTGGGCGACCACGGGCGTGTGGTACTCAACTGGTCGACCGCATCGGAACTGAATGCATCCCATTTCGAAGTCCAGCGAAGTACCGATTCCCGCACATTTGCTACCGTTAAAGCCGTGAATGCCGCCGGCAACTCACGGGCCAGTTCGTATTACGAGTATGAAGATGAATATCTGCCGAAAGGCACCTACTATTACCGCCTGCGGCAAATCGACGCGGACGGCCAATCGGACCTGACCCGCATCGTGAGCGTTCGCATCGATGGCAACGAGGCCGTGCGCATTTACCCCAATCCGGCAACGGACGTCATCACGATAGAGTCTGCCGGAGCGTTGAACCGCATTGACATTTACACTAGCACAGGCCGGCTGATCCGCAGGAGCCAGACGTTGGAAAAATCAATGCAAGTCAACATCGCCGACCTTCCCACAGGTCTGTATGTGGTGAATGTGGACGGGCGCGAGTTTAAAATTGTAAAATAGCTGGTTTTCCGCCGGGATAACTTCCCGGCATTAAGTGACTATTGCCCCGCCTGCGACGAATGCTTTTCGTCATGCAAATGGCTGAAAGGTGTTTCAATCAATTTGATTTGAAGCACCTTTTCCATTTTACAGATCGTCTCCAAAGTGAGGTTTTCGGAGCCTTTCACGATTTTGCTGATGTACTGCGGAGAACAGCCCATCAACCCGGCAAACTCGCGCTGGGTAATCCCCTTCTCGCGCAGCGTTCTGAGAACAGCCAGAGCAATTGTGCCGGAAACACGTAGCCAATAACGATTTTCTTGCCTGTATTCGGCGTCTTTGACCCACTCGGTGTCCGGCACCGCCGTCAATTTTAGTTTTGTTAGTGCATCCATATAATTTGAAATTCAGAAAAGTTCAAACAACCCAAATTCATCTTTTTGATCAACCTTCAAAAACTCCCGAACGGCATCCAACTTCCGCAGCTCCTCTTCCAGATGTGCCCGCTCATTCATCGTTCGTGTCAGTTTGATCGCGCCACCCGTTATCACAAAGTGATTCACGCTCAATCTGATGGCATATATGCGCAGCCAGCTATGCATACGAAACCCCCGCGCCTTACTCCTTTCCAGTTTTTCCAGTCCGCACGTGTAACGTTGCAATGGCTTGAACAATGTGGACAGATTTTCAAAACCTCCGTCCCTACCCAAATGCGCGATACGTAAAAGCGCTTTTTCGAGCTTATGAGCCTCGTCAATGGTGGCTGTCACTGCTTCCTCAACCGAGGTATTTTCCCAAAATGCAAGCAAATCTGCATAATGCTCATCAAAAAATGATTCGAGATACGCCCAGTCATTCCAAAGCTCAAATACCTTTCTCAATTCATGCTTCGACTCACCCGCAAACCGGACAGAATACAAGCTTCCCGGCACCACTTCAAATATACCATCGGTTTTCATAGAAATCAACTTATAGGTTTACATATTTTTCACTCTCCATTCTTGGTACGTCTGCATTCGGGTTTAGTAACAGATTTTATTTTCACACACTCACACAGCATTTCAGCCCAAATCATCTCCCCCACGCACTTTTGCAGCTCCAATGGAATGAAAAACCACCTTTTCAATGTTGTGTAGGCTGTTGCAAATAATTTGACAAAATTTTAAGCAGGTTATGAACTGGATTACCATTAGTAGTGAAGCAGAGGTAGAGGATATTTTTCAATCAACCGATTACTCGATTATATATAAGCACAGCCCGCGATGCATGACCAGCCTGATGGCCTACCGGCAGCTTAAATCAGAAGTGAATGCCGCTTCCGACGTTCAAATTCCCATATATATTGTAGATGTGATCCAGAACCGCAGGGAGTCGATGGCGATTGCCAACAGTTTTGGTGTTGAGCACGAATCTCCACAGATCCTCGTCGTGAAAGGCGGGCAATGCATCTACGACGCTTCGCACGAAGATGTTTCGCTGCGAGAGTCGCTGGCGTCTTTGAATTGAATTTCAATCCGTTAAAACACTTTCCGAAAGTTTTTAGAAAAATATACTGGAATAAATCCATACAAATGGATTTATTCCAGTATATTTGTACATCAACAAACGGAAATCATGACGGGCCTGCATTATTCGATCGTTTCGGAGAAAATGGTATGGATTTGGTACTATGACCATCTCGGAGGAAAGCACCTTAAAGAGTTGCTGGCCGATGATGCAGCTGCCTTCGTCAAACGGCTTAAAGCAAAGAGAGAGACAGAATCCGGCCTGGTTGGAACGGATTTTTTAGCACAATATAAAACGACACACTAGAAAAGGCTTATTAACACTTCATCATCTACAAACGCAGGAGAGCAGCCCTAAAAGCTGCTCTTTTTGTTTGCCGCGTCCGGCATCCACGATCCGAGCCGGAGTGCCCACTTTTCCAGTAGCTCCACGAGGTCGTCGAGGATCACGGGTTTGCTCAGGTAGTCGTCCATTCCGGCGGCAAGGCACCGCTCCTTGTCCTGCTGCAACGCATTGGCCGTCATGGCGATGATGTACGGATGTAAAGTTTCGCGGGCTTTGATCTGCCGGGTCGCTTCTAGCCCGTCCATTTGCGGCATTTGCATGTCCATCAGGATCACGTCGTAGGTGGTCTTATCCACTTTTTCAAGCACTTCAAGGCCATTTTAAGCGAGGTCGGCGCGGTAGCCCAGCTTGCCCAGCGTGTTCATGATCACGATCTGGTTCACTTTGTTATCTTCCGCTACGAGTATCGACATCGGGAACCGGGTTGCAAAGTCCGAGTGCAATTTCTTTCCCGAATCGTCGCGCCCCGGTGCGGGTTCTTCCGGTTCGTGCGACTCGGGCGCCACTTTCGCCCGGATCGTGAAGCGGAATGTGCTGCCTTGGTTGAGCGGGCTCTTCACTTCAATCTGCCCGCCCATCAACTTCGTGAGTTTTTCGCAAATCACCAATCCCAGACCGGTTCCTCCGTATTTCCGCGTAGTCGACGAGTCGACCTGGGAAAAAGGCTTGAACAGCTTATCGAGCTTATCCTCAGCGATGCCGATCCCCGTATCGGTCACCTCGAAGCCGAGAACAGCCTCCTCGCCTTCCTGCGTCTGCACGTACACATGCACGCCCACTTCGCCACCGGGCGTGAATTTCACGGCATTGCCGACGAGGTTAGTCACAATTTGCCCAAGTCGCAGCCGGTCGCCAATGATGCGGGACGGTACATTGTCATCAATTTTCAGGGTGAGGTTCAGCGGCTGCGTGGCGGTTTTGACACGGAAAAGGTCCATTACCTCACAAATACACGTCCGCAATGCAAACTCCTTCTCTTCCAGCTCCATATTACCGGATTCGATCTTGGAAATATCCAGGATATCGTTGATTACATTCAGCAGGTCGGTTCCCGATGACTGAATGGACTTGGTAAAATTGCGCTGCTCCTCCGTCTGCTCCGTTTCGGCCAGCAACGACGCCAGGCCGATCACGCCGTTCATCGGCGTCCTGATTTCGTGGCTCATCGTGGCGAGAAACGCGCTTTTGGCCCGGTTTGCCAGCTCCGCTTTTTCTGCAAGGGCTTGCTGGACGCTGATCGCGCGTTCCAGCTGGATCGTCCGTTCCTGAATCTGCCGTTCGAGCACGCGCTTCTGGTTCCGGATCGTGTACGTCCGGATACGGTAGATGGCCACAACAAGGCCTATCGCCAGGAGCAGGCAAAGCAACCGGAACCACCAGGTAAGCCAGAAGGGCGGCGTGATGGTAAGCTGCATGGAAACGCCGTTTTCATTCCATAAACCATCATTATTGGACCCCTTCACCCTGAACGTGTAAGTGCCCGGATCAAGGTTTGTATAAGTTGCCGTGCGCTGGTTGCCGGTGTAATTCCAATGTCTGTCGAACCCTTCGAGCATGTAGGCATACTGGTTGTTTTCCGGCACGGTGAAGCCTAATGCGGCAAATTCGAAGGTGATCACCGACTGGTCGTGCCGGATGGTAATGGCTTTGACCTCGCTGATCTGCTGTTTGAGGATCTGGTGACCGCTCGCGGTGCTGACAGGCCGGTTGAAAATCTGGAAGCCCGTAATGTACACCGGCGGAACGAAGTCGTTGTAGCGAAGGCTATCGGGATAAAAACTGACAAACCCGTCGATGCCGCCGAAGTACATTTGGCCGTCTGCGGTTTGGAACCGCGAATTGTCACGGAATTCGTTACCCGGCAGTCCATCGGAAATGCCGTAGTTCCTGAATGTTTTGGTTTTCGGATTAAAACGGGAAATGCCCCTGTTTGTGCTCATCCATAAATAGCCCTGCCTGTCGCGCAGAATACCGAATACGACATTGCTAGCCAGCCCATCTTTCTCGCTGTACGACTTAAAAACCTGCTTTTTCTGATCGAAATAGGAAAGTCCGCCCCCTACCGTTCCGATCCACAGGTCGCCGTTTTCAGCTTCCAGTATTGATTGCACTTTGTCGTGGGAAATGCTGAGAGAGTCTTTTGAATTGGTCTTGAAATGCCTGAAACCCTTCCGATCGGGCAGTAGCAGGTCTAGGCCGCCGAATGTACCAACCCAGATATTTCCCTTCCGATCCTGGTAAACGGTCGTGACGATATCCGCGCTGATGCTCGATGGGTCTTTCGACTGGTGCCGGTACTGTCGGAAACTGCGTGTTTTGGTATTATAAAAATTCAGGCCGCCCTTCCAGGTCCCCAGCCAGAGGTTGCCGTCCCTGTCCCGTGTGATATTGTTTATATCCGAGATTGAAAGGCTGTTAGGATCGCCATCCCGGGCCACGTGGTGCCCCTCTACTTCGCCGGTTCTGACATTAAAAAAATCAAAACCGCCATTGTGGAAACCCAGTCCCAGCACATCCTTCGCCACCCAAACCACCGAGATCACGTAGTCGTTCGAAATCGAGCGCGGATCGCCTGGACGATGCCTGTAAAAGGTAAAACGCTTCGTTTTCCGGTCGAAACGGTTGAGGCCGCCACCATCGGTCCCGATCCAGACGGAATTTCCGGTACTGTCGCCGCAAATAGCCAGCACGGTGTTGTTGCTCAAACTATTCCCCGAACTTGCCTTTTGGCGGAATGCTTCGAATTTCGGCCCGAATTTGGGTAAAAAACACACGCCGCCAGCGTAGGTGCCCACCCATACATTGCCTGCATTGTCGCCGTAAATGCTGTAAACCGAATTATTGCTAAGCGAATGCCGGTCTTCGGGATCATAGCGCACGGACGTGAAGCGGTCGGTAGCAGGGTCGTAAATGCTGATCCCGCCGTTCTCCGTGCCTACCCACATTCTCCCCAGGCTGTCTTTCATCATCGAAAGAATGTCGTTATGAGAAAGGCTACGCTGGTCGGCAGAATTGTGCGTAAAATGCCGCAGGATGGCGCCATTTCGATCAATAACCAATACACCCCCTCCGTGCGTGCCCACCCACAGATTGCCATTCCTATCATGAACCAATGCCTTGATCCACTCGGAATTCAACCGGTTTCCGGCCGGTTTCCGTGGCTGGAATGCGGTCATTTTGCCCGTAGCCACATCCAGCTTGAACAGCCCGTGCTCGGTTCCAATCCAGAGCATATAGCCTGGGCCCTCGGCAATGGTGGTCACAAACTCGCTACCCGCCCGCGCATCCAGGCCCGCATACGTGAATAACTGGTACGTGCCGCGGGCGCGGTCGAACAGGTACAAACCTTTATCGGTACCCAGCCAGAGGCGGTTGCGGCTATCCCTGAAAATGGTATGAATCGCGAGGTTCCTGCGCGGATGCGGGTAATGCACGAAGCCATCGGTGTCACGATCATAGCGGTCGAGGCCGGTGGAGGTCCCTACCCACATTTTACCGGCTTCGTCTTCGAGCAGCGACAATACGAAGCTGTCGTGAATGGACGCCGGCTGCGCAGCGTCGTGTTTGTAATGGGTGTATTTATAGCCGTCGAACCGGTTGAGGCCGTCTTCCGTCGCAAACCAGACAAAGCCCCGGCGGTCTTTCAAAATCGCACTCACATGGCTTTGCGACAGCCCCTGATCGGTGGTATGCCGCCTGAACCGCGGCACGAACTCCTGCGCCAGCGCATGCTGAAAGCATAGCGCGCATAATAGCAATATTAACCCGTAGAATTGCGCTTTCATGGGCACTTCATTCGATAGAGAAACGTCGACGATAGACTAAAAGTAGAAAAATTACCGGCTAATGCAACATAAACCGCAAATCTTACTCTTTGCGCTATACGAACATTAGCCATTTATGAAGAAAACGTTACTCTGCCTGTTACTCCATGCCATTTCATTTACGAGCTTCGCGCAAACATACTCAGTAAGCGGCCACGTCGGCAACCAGCAAAAAGAACCGGTAGGCTTCGCCGCCGTGTCGGTCAACCTGGCCAAAGATTCCACGCTCGTTAAAGCGGATGTAGCTGATGTTCAGGGGGAATTCAGAATTGCCGGCATTCCGGATGGCAAATACTTTGTACGCGTTACGGCCGTGGGACAGCAATTGTACCAGTCGCCCACATTCGAAGTGGCGGGCCAGGATGTGAGCCTTGCGGCGATTTTAATGCAAGCCGAGGCCAATCAGCTCAACGAGGTGAAGGTAACGGGCAGCAAGCCGCTCATTGAAGTGAAAAATGACCGGATGGTTTTCAATGTCGAGGCGAGCATCAATGCCACCGGCTCCAATGCACTCGACCTGTTGCAGCGCTCACCGGGCGTGCAGGTGGACAGGGAAGAAAATATCCTCGTGCGCGGCAAAACCGGGGTTAGGATTTATATTGACGGCCGCCCCTCTCCCCTCGCCGGAAAAGACCTCGCATCGACCTTGAAAAGCATGAACTCGGCCGATATCGAAGCCATCGAGATCATCACAAACCCTTCCGCCAAGTTCGACGCGGCGGGCGACCTGGGCATCATCAACATTCGCCTGAAAAAGAATGCGAAACTCGGCACCAATGGCAACGTCAGCCTGGGAGGCATGTTTGGCATTACCCCAAAATACAATGCGTCTCTGAACCTCAACCACCGGGATAAAAAACTCAACGTTTTCGGCAACTACGGCTTCAACCAGGGCGCGTGGCATAACACGACGTACGACGACCAGATCCTTAACAACGTGGCCTACAACAAAATATGGCACGGCATCTGGCGCGACACCACGCACAGCGCCAAAATCGGGGCCGACTATTTCATCAATTCCAAAAACACCCTCGGTTTCAGCGCCAACGGGCGCATCAGCAACCACAACGGCGGTGGTGAAAGCGAAACGTTCATCAGCAAACGCAACAATCTGATGGCCGATTCGCTGCTGCTATCGTCGCGAACTTCTAACCCCGAAAAGAACAAAAACCTCAACCTGAACGTCAACTACCGTTATGCCGACACCACCGGGCATGAACTGAACATCGACGCCGATTACGGCTGGTTTTCTTCACGCGGGGTAAGCTACCAGCCCAACAAATACCATTTCCGCACAACCAGCGAAGAACCGCTCGAACGCAACTACGTCACCGAAACGCCCGTCGACATTACCATCAGATCCTTCAAGGTCGATTACGAGCAGCCGTTCAAAAAAGGCAAACTGGGCTATGGTGCGAAACTGTCGGATGTGAATTCAGACAATACATTTAACTTCTATAATGTCCTCAAAAATGTGGAAGTGATTGATACCAATCGCAGCAACCGCTTCAAATACCTCGAACGCGTGTATGCGGCCTATATCAATTACAATATTTCACTGGGCAAAAAGTGGGATTTGCAGGCCGGCATACGCGCCGAGCGCACCAAATCTCTCGGCGACCTGACGAGCTACAAGCACAACGACCTCGACAAAGTGGATACGACCTATCTGAACTTCTTTCCGAGCGGGGCCATTTCTTACCGGGCGTCGAAAAACCACACCTGGAACCTCAATTACAGTCGCCGCATCAACCGCCCGAGCTACCAAAACCTGAATCCTTTTGAATATCGTGTAGATGAACTCGTGTATTCCAAAGGCAACCCATTCCTGAAACCCGAATATGCCAACAGTTTCAAACTCTCGCATGTATACAAAGGCATACTCACGACCTCACTCGGGTACAGGCGCACGAAATTTCCCGTGGTGGGTCTGCGCATTCCCTACGACAGCAGTCGTACCTACTTCATCACCGAAAACCTCGATTATTCCCAGGGTTACAGCCTCGACGTGAGCCTCACCACCCCGATCACGAAATGGTGGGAACTGAATTTCAATATCAGCGGCTACCATAATCTCTGGAAAGCGGCACTGGACAATGGCTTGATCGTCAACAACCGCACCACCGCATTCAACCTCAACGGGCAGAACACATTTAAGCTCAAAAACAACTGGACTGTGGAATTGAGCGGCTGGTACAACTCGCCCTACCGCCGGATCGACTATAACTGGCAGATGGGCATGGTGGATGTGGGCGTGCAAAAGAAGTTCTGGAAAGAGAATGCGAGCGTTAAAATGACGTTCAGCGACGTGTTCCATACGGCCCGGGGCGGCTACACTTCGGCTTATGCAGGCATCGAAACGCGACTGCGGTTCCGGTTCGAAGGGCAAATGCTGCGGGTCAATTTCAACTACCGCTTCGGAAGCAAGGAAATCAAAGCGGCGCGGAGCCGGAGATCGGGCTCGGAAGATGAGCTGAACCGCATCAAAGGATAGGGAATCTCCACAAATCAATTAATATTAATTCTACTTGTGCATAATGAAAACGGGTACATTATATTTGTAGGAACGAAACCCTGCACATCTTGCCTCTCAAAGATTCAATCTATCGAACGTGGATCAAACTATCCGGCGACCCGTTAGTCTTTCCCCTTAACGCCCGAATATTTCATTCGGTGTGCCTGATATCGATCTTTGCGCTCACTTATAATGTCCCGTTCAATTATGCGATAGGACTGCCGAAAATCGCGCTGGCCAGCCTTATCGTGCTGGTCATCACGGGGGTGCTTTACTATGCATCGCGATTTAAAAACCTGGTCAGTATCAGCACATTGCTCGCCAATATCGTCGGGCTTTCGCTGTTTATCGTCAATTATTTCCTCAATTCCGGCCTGCGCGGACCCACGGACCTGTTTTTGCTGCTGATCCTGCTGCTCAGCATTGCCATGAGCCCGGCCGAGCAATACAAGGTCTGGATTCCGGTGAATGTCACCATCCTCATCATCCTTTGCCTGATCGAATTTTACTATCCTTACCTCATTCCCGACACTTACACTACGCGCTCTAACCGCTTTGTGGACCATATGTCGGCCTATGCGGTGGTGGCGGCGATTACGTATTTCAGTGTGCACTACATCCGCGGCAGTTACGAGCGCGAGAAAGCCTCGGCATTGGAAAAGTCGAAGGCGATCGAACTTCAGAACTTCCAGATCGTGAAGCAGAATGAAGAGCTTGAAAAACTGAATGCGGAGAAAAACAAGCTGATGTCCATTGTAGCACACGACCTCCGTTCGCCGCTTGCGAGCATCCAGAACTTCCTCGAACTGCTTACCCAGCACGACCTCGAAGAAGAGCAGAAGATAGACATTGAAAACGACCTCCTCAATTCGACCAAGAACACGATGGCCATGCTCTCGAAGCTGCTCGACTGGTCCAAATCACAGCTTCACGGGGTGTCGGTAAATATGGAACAGCTGAATATCCGCACGCTTTTCGAACAGACCCTGAACCTCGAACGCAATATTGCAGCCCGTAAAAACATCACCCTGGATTACTATTTCGATCCTTCCGCGAGCATTTATGCGGATAGTGACATGATGCAGCTCATCCTCCGCAACATCATCGGCAATGCAATCAAATTCACCCGCACCGGAGGCCATATCTACGTGAAAGCTGAGGCCGCAGGCACGCATTGCCTCATTTCGGTGCGCGACAATGGCATTGGCATGTCGCCGGAAAAGCAGCAGTCCATCTTTTCGCTCAATGTCGAATCCACATTTGGAACGGATAATGAGAAAGGTGTCGGTCTGGGACTGATGCTCTGTATGGAGTTCATCCGCGCGCAAAACGGCAAGATATGGCTGGAAAGCACGCCTGGCGAAGGCACGTGCTTCTACATTTCAGTCCCGATGTTCGACAAAACGAAAGTACAGCAGCCCAATTTGTTATAGTCCCCCCGCAGCCGGCCGATCGGCGGCACGCTTGTAATTCCTTGCGAATTTGATCAATTACACTTTTTGTTGATTATTTTTGATCAAAATTAATCAACTATGAATTTCCAGGAACGGAAAAAGAAGATACTGGCTGCCCTGGAACGGGCGGAAAGCCTCAGCGTATTTGAACTCTCGGAAATCCTTGAAGCCTCACCAGCAACGATCCGCCGCGACCTGGGCGATATTGCCGAAGAAGGACTGCTCGTGCGCACACACGGGGGCGCGATGAAAATCGAGAACCCGGTACTGACGGGATTTTCAGAGAAGTCGGGTGTCAATAACCCCGCCAAAGAGCTGATTGCCGAAAGAGCAGCCTCCTATGTGCAGGACGGCGACACGATCTTTCTCGACTGCGGCAGTACGGTGTTCAGGATGTGTCATTATTTGAAGAAAAAGAGCATCCGTGTCATTACCAACTCATTACCCATTCTTGCGGAACTGATCGACGTGCCTTCGATCCAGATCAACCTGATCGGCGGGGAACTGAACAAGGCCCGAAAAGCGGTTCACGGCGACCGGGCTGTTCAGCATATCAACGGCTACCACGCGCACAAGGCATTCATCGGCGTAGACGGCCTTTCTGCGGAAAACGGCCTCACCGCGCACAGCGAGCACGAATCGACCATTACCACCGCGTTCATCCGCAATGCGGGACAAGTGGTCCTGCTGTGCGACGCCACAAAAATCGGTAAGGACAGTTATGTAAAATTCGCCGGATTACCGGCCATTCAAACGCTCATCACGGATGCAGCTGGTGACACGCAGCAGCTGGAAATGCTCCGCAAGGCCGGATTGAAGATTGAAATCACCAGTTGATCAGCAGGCTGCCGGGCCGCTCACTTCCGCCCTTTTCCCCTGAACGACGGCGGCTGAATGTAGAACTCGACCGTAGCCGCAAGTCCCGACGTCCGCACAGGAATGGCATCGTGCACCATTTTGTTCGACAGGTTTTTTCGATAACCCCCAAAAACCTCCACCCCGCCGAAATGCCCGAACCGGCGATTGTAAGAAATGCCCATATCGACATCGATACGCCGGCAAACATCGGGTGTTCCCTCAGCCACACGGTTGAGATAATACGTCCTGGTAACGGCCTCCGCTTTGAAATACAGCAGGTCATTAGGTGAAAGATTATGCCGCCAGGCGATCTTCCGCGGCAGCATGATCTCGATGCCTTCTCTTTCGGAAAGATTGTAGTTAAAGAGGAAAACGGGGAGGACGGTTAGCCTGAAACTTTTATTGACAATAATACCCGCCCCAATTTCCTTATTCGGCGCCAGCCGTTTGAGGTAAGAAGCCGAAACGGTGTAGTTAAGCGGTATTTCCTTTGCCGACAGCATCGCGAAATTGCCCGTCTTGTTGATATGCGAGGTCAGCACGAGCCACGATGTGCTATCGAGTTTCACAAACGAATTGAGGTCGAGGCCAAATGTGCGCAGGTTCCACCCCTCGAACTTCTTCGCCGGATTTTCGCCGCTGCCCTTGAATTCGAGCTGCTCCATCCGGTAGTTCGGGCCGAGCACAATGGCGAAATTCTTTTTGTGGAGCACGGGCAACCACGCGCGGACGTACATTTCCTCGTTGGTAAATGTCTTCGCGCCGCTATTGGCGAATCGGTAAACCTTTCCCGGTGCATGTGTGGTCCGGAAAGTGATCCATTTTGAAGGCTCCATACCGGGCAAACCGGGCTTTTGGGCACAACAAATCATGGACATACCCCATAAGGATAAGAAAACTGCCAACGCCTCTGGCTTCCGGAATTGCATACTTCGCCTGTAAATGGTTGAAATCAATCTAACCTGCACTAACCTATACGTTATGAGGCGGTAACGCAGCAGCGTATTCATTAAGTTCCGGACAGGTACAACAGGCCTGCGCGACTGCTATGATCCGATCGGTCGCCGCGTGCGTTTAAGCGAAGTATTTAACCATAACCCTCTCCATTTCAGCGCGATTCGTAAGGCCCGTGCACGGATTTCACCTTCATTTGCTCGTCGCGGTCGTCGAGGACAAATACTTGGTAGCTTGCCCCGCCGTTGGCGACGCGTATTACCACATGGCCCTGGTCGCTTTTCAGGCGGTTGAGCATTTCACCAATCACCAGCTTGTTTGATTCCAGCATGCTCGTCGCGAACACGTCGCGCTCGCCAGGGTAAATGCGCTGGGAATAAATGCGGTCGAGCACATCATGGCCGGGATGGTCCGACGACCAGACGGGCACCACCAGCACGCGTGGCCTGAGTGCGGCCAGCAGAAAATCATTTTGCGAATCGCGGTTGCCGTGGTGATCCAGAATATGGGCGTCCACCGGGCCCACGGCCTTTGCTACCGGTGTTTCTACATCGTGCCAGAGCGGCACGCCGGGTTGCAGCACGCCGGGCGTATCGCCGCCGGTGAAATAGTCGAATTTGCCGTAGCTGATCCGTGTGGCGATGCTGCACATGTTTTCCGTCGGAAACTGGTCAGGCCGGAGGTCTTTGAGTTCCGGAAAATGCTTGCGCGTAACGTTGCCCACGCCAGTCCATATTTCGCCATTGGCGGAGATATTGCGGACCTCAAACAGGTCTTTGTACCTCGCGGCATTGTGCAGGAGCACGATCTGGTCGTTACGGCCCGGAACGCTCGCCTCTACACGCAGGCCTTTGTTCTTTATCTGCCATGCCAGGAACGCACGGTAATTCTGTACCATGCTGTCCCGGGTCGGCCGCGGATAGTCGTACTGCGGCCAACCGCGGTCGATTACCTTTTTGACAGGCACAAATTCGGCCACTTCCGTAATGCCTGTCAGCGCATATTTGCCCTGCTCCGATTTTTTCGAAACCGACGTGGGCGTTCCCATGTGGTCGTCGTGAAAATGCGTAATGAGTGCATAATCCACCACGGGCGCAGGCGCAACCTTTCTGATATACCTCGCGATCCACTCGCCGGGCTGCCGGCTGGCATTGGGCATGGCTTTCGTGTTGCGCGGGCTCTGCGTGCGCGCCTCGGTAGGATCGAGCGCGCCGGCATCCACCAGGAGCGTGGTGCCGTCCGGCAGGATGAGGAACGTGGCGTTACCCATACCGGTATTGATGTGGTGAATGTCGAGAAAGCCCTCCTGCCATGCGGCTAGCGGCTTACCGGCCTCCTGCGCATTTGCACCCGGGACAGTCAGGCCCAGGCACAATGCAGCGAGGCAAATTTTTGCGATAGTGGTGTATTTCATAGTTAAAAACAATGGGAAGGTTTAGTCCTGAACTTCCAATGCATGCAATTTATCAAACTCCCGGATTGTCTTCCTGATTTGTTTCTGGTACACGCCGCTGTATTCGATCTGCAACAAACCCGCCTTTTCCGGTTCCAGGCTTTTCAGCTTCCAGTATTTCGGGTGCGTGGGGCCGATCGGCGGCCTGAAATCCTCTTCCTTAGGGTCTTTAATCATCACATCCACCTGGATGATCACTTTCGAGAGGTCGTCGGCGAGTACGCCCTCTACTTTTACTTTCACGGCTCTTCCGGTTTCTAAAACAAATATTTTTTCGTGCGTCATCTCACATCCAAACTTAATTCGGCGCCAAAGGTAAGGAGCCGAATCAAGATACAGGATGCTTTTAACAATATCTTAATTTACTCCACGTCCCACCAGTTCTTTACCGCCTGGGTATCACCGCCTATCCGCTTGGCAGCGTCGGCACTGTTCTGCGCATTGGCGGCGCGGGTGTTGCTGGGGTATTTCAACCGTTTGGGCACATCGGTAACGTCCGGATCGAGACTACCCGACGCCGGGGGAATAAACAGTACCGTGCCGTCCGGCTTTTTGGGATCGAGGCGGAGGCGTTCCAGCCACGATTGCAGGCCCTGCATGTACAAAGCGATCCATTTCTGCGTCCCGATGACGTTTTTCCACGTTCCTGCCTTGTACGGAACGCGTTTGAGATAGTCGTCCACGGCCTTCGCATCGGCAATGCCCCACTGCGTCATCGACGCCCGCACTGCCTCATTGTAAAGCGCCTCCGGCGTGTCGGTTCCGACATTCATCCCACGCGCTGCCGCCTCGGCTTTCATGAATGCCACCTCGGCGTAGGTAATCACATAACCTTTCGCCGACCCGCTGTACGCAATCACGCCGGGCTTGGACAGGCCGATCATCGTCGGCAGATTCGCCTCGGTGCCGTATACTTTGCCCACATACTTCCCATTCGTTTCGTCCGGACGGGCGAACACCGGCAGGCGCGGATCGTTCACGGACTGGAGATAATCGACCAGCGTGGAAGTTACCGCGAACTCCACGAGCGGCCGTTCCACGTCATTATAAGGAAACCTGTTGGTGGTAGTGGCTACATTGTAAGGGAAAAACACATCCTGCGCCGTGCTCGCCAGGGTATTTTTGGCAGCCTCTTCAATAATTGCCTTCGCCTCCGCAGGCGCGGCGTCCACCATACGTAATGCAATCCGCATCCGGAGCGCATTCGCGATCCTGATCCATTGCTGCACATCGCCTTTGGCCAGAATATCCCCGCGGATCACCCCGGAAGTAGTTCCCGACAGCACTTCCACCTGCGTTTTGAGCGAACCCAGCAGCGCCGCGTACACCTCCCTGCCCTGGTCGAACACTGGCTGGGGAATGTCCTCGCCCTGCAATGCCTGACTATACGGAATGTCGGTGTACACGTCGGTGAGCACGTGGAATATCCAGGCTTTCAGTATTTCGGCCACCGCCAGGGTGTGGGCACTTCTTTCGGCGGGATGGCGATCGTAATAGTTGCCGATTTCTTTCAGGTCCATCAAAGGCCCGGCGTACAGGCCGGCCCACAGGCCGTCGTTGGTGAACAGGAACCGGCCGTCGGACGTCTTGTCGGTGCCCATCCAGTATTGCGAAAGCTCCATCCCGATCCGCCCGTTGAAATAGGAGTCGTACATAAGGTCGCTGGCACGTTTTTCGGCATTGGAAAGCAGGAATTCAGGTTGCGTCTCGCTCGACCGCGCCGGGTCGGTGTTCAGCGATTCGAAATTGTCGCATCCCGTGAAAGTCAAGAGGACAGCGGCCAGTAGCCATATTTTGTTTTTCATATCAATCAATTTTTAAGACCGGATCAGAAAGTAACATTCAGGTTCACGCCATAGCTGCGGGTCGGCGGCAATGCACCGCCCTCGAAGCCGATCTGGTTGCTGATGGAATTGGTAATATTGGCCGGATCGACGTTCGGTGCATTGCTTTTGATAAGCCAGAGGTTCCGTCCGGTAAGTGTTACCCGCAAAGCCTGCATGCGGATCTTCTTCGCCCAGCCATCGGGCAGGTACCAGCCCAGCCGCACCTCGCGGAGGTAAATGAAGCTGCCGTCGTACAGGTTGGCTTTGCTGATGCGGTTACCGCCATCTGCATTGAAATGCGTCCGCGCCGGTACCACAATGTCGTTCGGCAGGCCATCCGCCTTCACACCCGGGTTCACCACGCCGTTTTCACGGATTCCGTTTTCAGCGGTTTCTTTCAGCATGCCCGATTTATTTCCGTACAAATTGGTATAGGAAAAGAAATCACCGCCCTTTTGAAAATCCACAAGTGCCGACAGATAAAAATTCTTGTAACTCAGCATATTCGACAAGCCCCCTATGAAATCCGGATTGGCATCGCCGATGATCACCGGTGTGGGGGTTACATTATAAGTCCCGTTGTCGGCCACGGTTTTGTTGCCATTGGCGTCGTACACATAATCCGTCCCAAGCATGGTGCCGAGCGACATTCCTTTCTGCGCAACCATCGACACTTTGTTCGTCCGGCGTTCGGTACCGATGATGAACCTTTCGATGCCCTGGATATTGTCGTTAGTGCTGTTCAGGTCAAGGACGATGTTTTTGTTTTTGGAGAAATTGAGGCCCACGCGCCAGCTGAAATTGGTGGTCATCACCGGCGTGGCCGATAATGTAAGCTCGATACCCTTATTTTGAACCGTCCCGCCATTCACCACCTTGGTTGTGAAACCGCTTTCGGATGGGATTTGCACATTCCAGATCTGGTTTCTTGTTTTGCGGTTATAATAGGTAAAATTGGCACCCAGACGGTCGTTGAAAAACTTGAAATCCACCCCCGCTTCCGTTTCCGAAGACAATTCCGGTTTAAGGCGGCTGTTGAACAGCTTGTCCGAAGTGCTTTGCAGCGGATAGGTGTCAAATGGCGCTACGTAATCGTAATACCGCGAAACCGAATACGGGTCCGCATCGTTGCCCACCCGCGCATACGACAAGCGCGCTTTCCCGAGTGTGAGCCATTTGGCATCGGTAATCAGGTCCGAAAAGATAAACGACCCCGCTACCGACGGATAGAAATAGGAATAGTTGCCGGTTTGTTTCAGGGTGGATGCCCAGTCGTTACGGCCAGTCGCTGTCAGGTACAAAAACTTGTTGTACCCCAAAGTAACCGACCCGAAAACGGAATTGATCTGCTTGTTGCCGTAAGCATTGGAAACCGTCGCGGGCGTTACCGAGTTTTGCAGCACATACACCATCGGATTTTGCAGGCCGCCATTCGTATTGCCGGCGTCGATGTTCGATTTAATCCGCAATATGTTCCCCCCGGCCACCGCTTCGAGCGTCAGTTTAGAGTCGGCGAATTCTTTGTTGATGTTCAGAGTTCCCTGGTAGTTGTTTTCGTTGTTCACCACCACGCGCCGTGCATAGGAGCCTACAAAGAAACCTTTGGCGCCTCTTACCTCGTCCAAATGGTTGAGATAATCGGAGAACACGCGAAGGTCGGCGGAGAGCCAGTCGGTAAGCTTGTAGGTCAGGCCCGCATTACCGAAATAGCGGTTATTCTGGTCGGTATTATAGTTTTCGTACTGGTTCCAATAAGGGTTTTGGGTAAATGCCGGCTTTTGGATATTCCAGGCTGTCCGGTTCCATGATTGCTCGGTGCCGTCGGCGTATTTGTAATTGCGCAAATAGGCATCGTCGATCTGCCGCTGGCCGAACATCACGTAAAACAGCATCGGGTTGTTGCCGAAAAAGCCCGTTCCCGGCCTGCCTTTCGAATGGTCGTTGATATAGTTGATACCGCCGCTGAAAGTAAATTTCTCGGTGAACTTATACACCGAATTGAGGCTGATAAAGAACCGGCTCAGGCTGCTGCCCGGGTAAATGAAGTTTTGCTTCGTTTGTCCGACCGAGAAGCGGATCGAGCCATTGTCGCCGCTGCTGGCCACCGAGAGGTTGTTTGAAAACGTTACCCCGGTTTTGAAAAACTGCTTCGCATTATCAGGCTGAGGGCTCCAAGGAGCGGTTTTACCGAAATTCGGGTTGTTCCGGTCCTGGTCCCACGACCAGTAATGCCGCACCAGCTGGCCCTCCATCTTCGGCCCCCACGATTCGTCGGTACCGTAATCGGGAATGAGGTCGTAGCGGCCTTTGCCGTCGCCGTCATCGTAAGTACCGCCTCCGGGCAAAAAGCCCGTCGGGTTGGCATCGACATACAGCTTCGTGAAATTCGAACTCCCGCCGCCACCATAGAGGTTCTGGAATTTGGGCAACAGCGACACCTGGTCGGCCTGGATGTTCAGGTCATAGTTCAGCGAGAGCTTGCCCGAGCCCTTGCCGGTTTTGGTTGTAATGTAAATGACCCCATTCTGGCCGCGGCTGCCGTAAAGCGCCGTCGCGGCAGCGCCTTTCAGCACCGAAATGTTCTCCACGTCGTTCGGATTGAGCAGCTGCGCCGGGTTGCCGTAGTCGTACCCGCCGCCGCCGGTGCCTTGTCCGCCCGTTACGCCGTATGAATTCATGTTCATATTGGCCATAGGCACGCCGTCGACGATAAACAATGCATTATTGTTTCCGGAAATGGATTTCAAACCGCGGATCGTGACCCTCGACGAGCCGCCCATCGAACCGCTGTTGCCGCCGATCTGTACGCCCGCCAGCTTGCCCTGCAATGAGTTGATGTAGTTCACCTCGCGGGCTTCCTGAATGCCGCCGCCGTCGATCTGCTGGATTGCGTAGCCCACATTGCGCGTGCTGCGCTGCACGCCCAGCGCCGTTACCACCACTTCGCCGAGGCTTTTCACATCGGCTTTGAGCTTCACAGTCACTTCCGTCGCCGCCGCCGACACGTTCACATCCTGCGTAACGTGCCCGATGGACGACACCGTGAGCACCTGGCTCCCCGCCGGGAGCGCAATGCTGAAATTGCCGTCCACATCGGTGTTTGTGCCGTTGGTGCTGCCCTTCATGAGCACGCTCACGCCCGGGATCCCGGCATTGGATTCGTCAACCACTTTCCCTTTCACACGCCTGTCCTGGGCAGCTGCATGGTACGAACATAACAGCACGCACAGCAGTGCCAACAAACAACTTCGTATCGATTGCGCCATATTGGTAGAATTTAAAGATTAAATATTCTTTAAAGGCGAAATCAAAATACGTATACTGGCGTTTACTTTTAATGCGCGCAGGAAATCGACCACTTGGGTTAAAGTATCGACGAATCCGCGAAACAAGACTGATTTTCAGGGATGAGCATATGGAAAGTGGCGCCCTCTCCTTCTCCCGAAGTGGCGAAAATAAGGCCGTGATGGTTTTGCAGGATCTTCTTGCACATGGCCAGCCCAATGCCCGTCCCTTCGAAGTCCTTTTTCCCGTGCAGTCGCTGGAAAATCTCGAATATCTGCTCGGCGTAGCTCTGGTCGAATCCAATACCATTGTCGCTCACCTGCAAATGGTGATAGGCGCAACGGGTATCGAGCATCGGGTACGAACGTAACTCTTGCCTGTCGAGCAGTTTTGCCGTAATGCGGATGACCGGGTCGCGATCGGCCCTGGTGAATTTCAAGGCATTGGAAATGAGGTTCCCAAACAGCTGAGACATTTGCAGCGGAACGGCCTCCACCACCGGAAGGTTCTCGTAACTCACGGTTGCGTGCTTCTGGTCGATCAGCAGTTCGAGATCGTCCACAACATTGTCCAGCACCACGCCCAGATCGGTTTCCCGCACCAGGTCGGTATCCCGTGACAGCTGCGAAAATGTGAGCACATCGCGGATCAATAGCATCATCCGCGCAGAGGCATTTTTGATCTTATCAAGGTAATTCCGCTGGCGCTCGGTCGTCTCGCCCAATGCGCCTTCAAGCAGCTGGGCAAATGTCGCGACCTTCCGGATGGGCTCCTGAAGGTCGTGCGAAGCGATGTAGGCAAACTGCGCCAGCTCGGCATTCGAGCGCTGCAAATGGCGGTTGGCGGTAGCGAGCTCCCGTGTGCGGTCGGTCACGGTCTGTTCGGTGCGTAATTTGGCGAGCACCAGTTCCGTGACCTCCTGGCAAAGAACCATCACCCCCTGAATGCGGCCATCGTCGCCACGGTAAGGCTGATACACCAGGTTCAGATAACCTTCTTTTTTCTCTCCATTAACATATACAAAATAGGGATGATCGTACAGGTAGAGCGGTTCTCCGGTCCGCATTACCCCCTCGACGATGTTCCGGAAATGCGGCTCGGTTTCCGGTACCACCGAAAAAAAAGGCTTATCAAGCAGTTCCTCGCGGGAGCGGTCGATCACCTGGCCGTAGGCATCGTTGACAATCTCCACGACCATGTCCGTGCCCATGAGTACGATTATCCCCACCGTTGCGTCCGTAACGAGGTTTTGAAAGCGCCGCTCGGAGTCGTGCAGGCGGTTGTACATGAGCACTTTCTGCGTGGTTTCGGTGCAGGTAACGAACACCCCGTTGATCTTCCCCGAATCGTCGTAAACCGGGCTGTAACTGAACGTCCAGTAAATATCCTCCACCCTGCCATTCCTGAAAAACGGCACGAGCTGGTCCTCAAACCAGACGGGCTCTCCGCTGCTCATCACCCGGCCGAGCAATGGCCCGATAAAATCCCAGATTTCAGGCCACACTTCCCTGCCGCGTTTGCCCAGCGCGGGATGTTTGCCTTCGGCACCGAGGCTGGGCCTGAATGCGTCATTATAAAAGCAGATGAGCTCATCGCCCCAGAAGAGGAACATCGGAAATGCGGAGTTCAGCACGATGCCGAGTGTAGTACGCAGGCTTTGCTGCCATTGCTCCGGCGGCCCGATTGCCGTGGCCGACCAATCGAAAGCCCTCGTCAGGGCACCCATTTCGCCGCCACCCTGAATGAAATGAAAAAACTGATCGTTTGCGGGGCTACGTAAATCCATATGAGTTCATGAATATACGAAACCAACACTATAATCGCGCCAGCGGGGTACTGTTACGCCAGGATCTTGTTGAGAATTGCGACCAGGTCCTCGAAACGGCCCGGTTTGGTAAAAAAGTGGCGCGCGCCCAATTGCTTTACCTGCTCTACCGTGGCAGAATTGGATGAAGTGGACAGGATCACGACCGGAATTTTGCGGAGATTTTCGTCTTTTTTTATTTCTGCCAAAAACTGCTGCCCATTCATCAACGGCATATTAAGGTCGAGGAAAATCAGATCGGCTTCCAGCTCTCCCTTCACAATCTGGTTTAATGCCTTCTTGGCACTGTCCACCACGGTACAGTGTACAGGCTTCGAAGTACATTCCAGCGCCGTCAGGAAAATCTCCTGATCGTCTTCATCGTCATCGATGAGAAGGATATTCTGATAGGGCATCAAACGGGCGTAAAAAAATCCGTATGCAAATTATACTACAATGGTTCTTAAATCAAGTGTATCTTTGCAGCAACCCCAAATACACCCTATATTTTCAGGATAAAATCCAAACAAAACCACAAAACAACATGTCGTTTCAGGGCTACCTCAAAACAATTCTCGCTAAAACCGGCAAAGGTCCCGATGATTTCCGGAAACTCGCCGAAGAAAAAGGCTTCACCGCCGGAGGGCAATTAAAAGGCAGCACGAAGGCTGGCGATATCGTGCAATGGCTGAAAACAGACTTCGACCTCGGCCAGGGACATGCCATGGCGATCTACGCGCTGCTGAAAGGTACCAAGGACGAACACAGCGCGTAGCGGACCGGGCGTCTCCTCCCGGCTTACCCGCTGCCGGCCATGAATGCGGCTACCGGATGTCCTGGTAGCGCCCCTGGTTCAGGTCGCCGGTTTCGTAACCCTTCTTAAACCAGTACATCCGCTGCTCGGAAGTGCCGTGCGTGAATGCATCGGGAACCACATAGCCCTGCGATTCTTTCTGCAATTTGTCATCGCCGATCGCATTGGCGGCCGTCAGGGCGGCTTCCAGATCGCCCGGTTCGAGGATATTCTCCATCCGGTTGGCGTGGTTGGCCCATACACCGGCGAGGAAATCGGCCTGCAATTCCAGTTTTACCGAAAGCTTGTTGTACTCGGCTTCACTCAGCCGGCCGCGCTGTTCCTGCACCTGCCGGGAAATGCCCATCAGGTTCTGCACATGGTGCCCCACCTCGTGCGCCACTACATAGGCCACGGCAAATTCGCCCGGGGCATTAAACCGGTCGCGCAGCTCGTCGCAAAACGTGAGATCGATATATACTTTCTGATCGGCCGGGCAGTAGAACGGGCCCATGGCCGAAGAAGCGCCACCGCAGGCGCTCTGCGTGGCGTTGGAGAACATTTGCAACACCGGCTTCTCGTATTCGGCATTGTTTTGCGCATAAATCTGCGTCCATACGTCTTCGGTACTGCCCAGCACGGCCGACACGAAATCTGCCGTTTTGTCGTCGGGCCGCGGGCCCGGAGGACGCGTCTCGGCCTGTTCGGTTTGTGCGCCCTGGATATTGGAAAGAATTTCCTGCGGGTCCTGCCCCGTCAGCAATCCGATGGCGACCACGATGATCACTCCAATGCCGCCGAGTGCCACTTTGCCTCCGCCCGACATGCCGCGGCGGTCCTCGACGTTACTGCTTCTGCGTAAATCCTGCCAACGCATATTGATGTATTTTAGGTTAAACCAAAACTTTTTGCGGACCGGCATTCCGACCCTGTCCCACTCAAATATAGAAATAATGCCAGGCATGAAAACGGGAGCACCGCTTTAATTTTACAAAGGTTTCGCGGCGCTCCATTGATGGCGTTTGGCGGCGCTCCTTTGTACTTCCTGTAACGCATTTAGTCCTTACAATAACTTTTAAAACCGTTAAATAAGTAATTCCAAAACATGGCTCAATAAATTCTTCGTCCAAATTACGATATACTAATTTTAGGCACCTTGAGTTACTTTGATTAAATCCAGCCTATGCCTTTAAACAATTCCTCTTTCGCCGGCTTTGAATATCAGCCCAGCGAGATCTGCAAATTTCTGCAGGCGTACACCACTTTTACCCTGATGCTGAGAAGCGGAATCATTATTCACTATCAGCCCGAGCATGCGCCGGACTTCGAGCGCTGGCTCCACCACCATCAGATCGAGGACATTCGCGTGTCCATCCGCAACAACCAGAGCGCTTTCTCAAAGCGACAGCAGCAGTAGCCACCTACTGCTGCGATTACTCAACTCCCCACGTTCCTCTACTACTTCTATTTCCCACTGATTTTCAGGACAATTATCCCCGCAACCCGGGCTTTCCCGCCGTTTTGTACTATTTTTAACAATTATTAAATTATATTTTCAGCGGGGCGGGCTTTACGGGTTGTATGAAAAATGTTAAAGTTTTCTTTCTGTGGGCGTTAATCGCCGGGCATTTCTTCTCTTGTTCCCCCGAACTGCCCGAGGATGTGGAGGTTGCAATGAAGGAGCTGCCCGATAAGCTGGACTACAACCAGCACGTAAAACCCGTACTTTCCGATAAATGTTTTGCATGCCACGGCCCCGATAAAGCCAAGCAAAAAGGAGGCCTGCGCCTGGATCTGGCCGAAACGGCATTTAAAAAGGTTGCCAAGAACTCTGGAAGGACGGCGATCGACCCGGGCGATCTGGCCGATAGCGAGTTTTTTCATCGCATCATATCTTCCGACCCCGATTACGTAATGCCCACACCTGAATCGCACCTGAGCCTTTCGGCGCGGGAAAAAGCGATCCTGATCCGTTGGATCGACGAGGGAGCTGAGTACAAACCGCATTGGGCATTCGTGAAGCCCGAAAAACCCGGCGTCCCCGAAACAGCACATGATAACCGGGCGATCAATCCGATCGACCATTTTGTATTCCAAAAGCTGGAAGAGGAAAAGCTCCAACCTTCCGCGCAGGCCGAAAAAGAGATTTTGCTGCGGCGCGTGTCGCTCGACCTGACCGGCCTCCCACCCACCCTGGCCGAAACCGATGCATTTTTGAAAGATCAATCGGCCAATGCCTATGAAAAGCAGGTCGACAGGCTGCTCGCTTCGCCGCATTATGGTGAGAAAATGGCCATCGACTGGCTCGATCTCGCCCGTTTTGCGGATTCGCACGGCTACACGGTCGACAGGCTGCGGGACATGTCGCCCTACCGCGACTGGGTGATCCAGGCATTCAACCAAAACATGCATTACGACCAGTTCGTCCACTGGCAGCTCGCCGGCGACCTCATGCCCAACCCGACGAAGGAAATGCGCATTGCGACCGCCTTCAACCGCAACCACCAGCAAAACATGGAAGGCGGCATTATAGAGGAGGAATTTCAGACGGAATATGTGGTGGACCGCACCAACACATTCGGCGACGCTTTCCTGGGGCTTTCGGTAGGCTGCGCCAAATGCCACGACCACAAATACGACCCGGTGTCGCAGAAAAACTATTATGAATTATACAGCTTCTTCAATAATGTGAAAGAAGCCGGACAAATCTCCTGGGACGATGCACTGCCTACCCCGACCATGCTCCTGCCCACGCCCGCCCAGGAGCAGACTTTGAAATTCATCCAATCCAAAATAACAAGAGAAGAACAAAACCTGGCGGCCACGCAACGCAATGCGGACAGCGGTTTCAAACAATGGATCGACGCGGGCGGCCATCAATACCTGGGCAAAGAGCCCCTGCCCAAAGCAGGCTTACAGGCACATTACACCTTCGAAAAAGGCTCGCTGCGCAATGCGTTGAATGCCAAACAAACAGGGATCATGAAACGCGAAGCCGGCTCGCCGGGCGGTGACCCCGTATTTGCAACCGAACAGGGCGCCACGGCGCTGCGGCTCGACGGCGACGTGTACCTGGACCTCGGCCAGAACGGCGTGTTCCGCAAGTCGGAACCGTTCACCGTCGGCATCCGCGTACATATTCCGAAAGCATTGAAAGAGGGCGTAATCCTGCACAAGAGCCAGGCCGAGCGCCTGTATAATTTCCGCGGGTATCATTTGTATCTCAAAAACGACCGGCTGGAACTGAACATGGCGCACACCGCTCCGTCGGATGCGATCACGAAAATCAGCAAACAGCCGCTCCCGAAAGACCAGTGGGTGCAGCTGACCGTCACTTACGACGGTTCTTCCAAAGCAACCGGTTTGAAGCTTTACGTCAATGGGCAGGAGGCCGCGATGGAGACGACGATGGACCAGCTCACGAAGGATATTCTGTTCAAATCGAGCGTCCAACCCGGCTTACAGATCGGCGCCTGGTGGCGGGGCTTCGGGTTAAAAAATGCCTTGGTGGACGATATTGTCGTATTTAACCGCGAGCTTACGCCGTTCGAAACGGGCATACTGGCCGGTAAATCATCGTGGGCGGGCATAGCAGCAAAAAACGCCGCACAGTTGAATGCGGCGGAAAGCGCGGCCTTGAAAAACTATTATTTGTCGGCGGTAGATCCGGCGGCGGCGAAGGCGCGGCTTGCATTGCAGGATGTGCGCACGCAGCTTTCCGATTCCACCGAGCACGTCCGCGAGCTGATGGTCATGCAGGAAATGCCGGAGCCTAAGCAAGCCTATTTGCTCGAACGGGGAAACTACGATGCTTTGGGCGAAAAAGTGTTTCCTGCCACACCGGCCGCCATTTTGGAATACCCTAAAAACTTACCGAAAAACCGGTACGGACTGGCCCAATGGCTCACCCACGCCGACAACCCGCTCACTGCCCGCGTGGCTGTGAACCGCTACTGGCAGAACTTCTTCGGGACCGGCCTGGTCAAAACCACCGAAGATTTCGGCAACCAGGGCGAGCTTCCCACCCACCCCGAACTGCTCGATTGGCTGGCCGTTACGTTCCGTGAATCGGGCTGGGATGTGAAGAAGTTGAACAAACTGATCGTAATGTCTGCCACGTACCGCCAGGACTCCCGCACAAGCCGGGAAGTACACGAGCGCGACCCCGAGAACCGCCTGTACGCACGCGGGCCTGCCAACCGGATGTCGGCCGAGATGATACGCGATAATGCATTGATTGCAAGCGGATTAATGAACCCGAAAATAGGCGGGGCAAGCGTAAAACCCTACCAACCGGAAGGACTATGGTCGATTAACAGCAGCACCTACACCCCCGACTCGGGCAATGCGGTGTATCGCCGGAGCCTGTATGTGATCGTCAAGCGCTCCGTTCCCAACCCGACACTCGCGACGTTCGACGCTACCTCGCGGAGCTTTTGCGTGGTGCGCCGCCAGAAGACCAACACGCCATTACAAGCCCTGGTGACGCTGAACGACCCGACATTTGTGGAAGCCATGCGCGTGCTGGGCGAACAAATGACCCGCATTCCCGACCCGCGGCAGTCGGTAACCACCGCCTACCGCAAGCTCACCGGCCGCAAGCCGCCTGGTAAAGAGGTGGAACTCCTGCTTGCATTGCGGAAAGTGGAGGAAGAGAAATTCAGGAAGAATCCGAAGAAAACAGCCGGCTGGCTGCAAACCGGTCAGCATATACCTGACAAAACGCTCGACCCGGCATTGCTGGCCGCCAACAGCGTGGTAGCCAGTACCATCCTCAATTCCGACGCCAGCCTAACCAAAAGATAATTATGCAGCACCATCACGAAGACGAATTCCGCCTGCATACGCCCGAATTCAACGAACTGCACCGGAAACTCGACCGCCGCCGCTTTCTTACCCAGACATCCCTCGGGCTGGGCGCGATGGCCGTCGGCTCGCTTTTCGGGCTGGATAAGCTATACGGATCGGCCACGCGGCAAGCCGCCACCGCCTCGGACCTCGAAGCCGATATCCTGAAAGCATTGCCGCATATCGCGCCCAAGGCCAAGCGCGTGGTGTATTTGTTTATGGCAGGCGGGCCTTCGCAGTTCGAAACGTTCGACTACAAGCCCGGATTGATCAAAATGGCAGGGCAAAACCTGCCCGATTCGGTGCGGAAAGGTCAGCGGCTCACGGGCATGAGCGCGAGCCAGAGCGCGCTGCCTATGGCCCCGTCGATTTACGGTTTCAACCAGCACGGCAAAACCAACACCTGGGTGAGCGAGCTGCTGCCGTACACCGCCAAAGTGGTGGACGACCTCTGCATTGTCAAATCCATTTATTCGGAAGCCATTAACCACGACCCTGCCATTACCTTTTTCCAAACCGGCAACCAGCTTCCGGGCAGGCCGTCCATCGGATCATGGGTAAGCTACGGGCTCGGGACCGACAACAACAACCTGCCCACATTCATTGTATTGGTTTCAAAAAATGCCCCCAAAGACCAGCCGCTCTATGCCCGGCTTTGGGGAAACGGCTTTCTCGAATCACGGCACCAGGGCGTGCAGTTCCGTTCGGGCAAAGACCCGGTGCTGTTCCTGAACAATCCGGAAGGCTACGACGGCCACGACCGGAAGGAAATGCTGGACTATCTTTCGAAACTCAACCAGCTGCAAAACGACGCTTACGGCGACCCGGAGATCAACAACCGCATTGCACAATACGAAATGGCCTTCCGCATGCAAACCTCCGTGCCCGAAGTAATGGACACCGCCGCGGAACCCGACGAAGTTTTCGAACTCTACGGCCCCGATAGCCGCGACCCGGGCACCTATGCGGCCAACTGCCTGCTGGCGCGCAAACTGCTCGAAAAAGACGTCAAGTTTGTGCAGCTCTACCACCAGGGCTGGGACCAGCACGGCGGGCTGCCCAAGGCTATCGCGCAGCAATGCAAGGCCACCGACCAGGCCACCGGCGCGCTCATTATGGACCTGAAACGCCGCGGGTTGCTGGACGATACCCTGGTGATTTGGGGCGGGGAATTCGGCCGGACGGTGTATTCGCAAGGCAAGCTCAGCGCTACCGACTACGGCCGCGACCACCATCCGCGGTGCTTCACGATGTGGATGGCCGGCGCGGGCGTCAAATCGGGATTCAGTTTTGGCGAAACCGACGATTTCAGCTACAATATCGTGAAAGACCCGGTGCACGTCCACGACTTCCACGCTACGCTGCTGCATTTGATGGGTGTGGACCACGAGCGGCTCACCTACAAGTTTCAGGGCAGGCGTTTCCGTCTCACAGACGTGCATGGAAAGCTGGTGAAAGACATTCTGGCGTGACGCATGGTAGAGTATCCCGCGCGTTTCATCGTCTTTGTTTTTGAAATATGATTTTTGATGAAACCCTTGAAACAGTACATTATCATTTCCTCCCTGCTGGCAAGTCCGATGATCGGTGCCGCGCAGCAGGCCAACGTTAACCTCGACTGGGCACCGCAGAAGAACACCGAGCAGCTGGTGCCGTATGGCGGCAATGTGATTTCGCCGGAGGTGCGCGACGACCACACGGTTACATTCCGCCTCAAAGCACCTGATGCACAAAAAGTTGAACTCACGGGCGGCCCCGTTCTGCTCGCCTTGAAGAGTAAAGAAAATATTCCCTTCACCAAGAACCAGGAAGGGCTCTGGACACTGACGGTGGGACCAATAACACCCAATATTTATGTGTACCGCTTCCTCGTGGACGGTGTAGCCGTGGCCGACCCGAACAACACGCTCACGGGTACTTCCAATCAGCCCGGGTACAGCAACCTCGTCGTGCACGGGAACGGGCCTGCCTATTATGACGCACGCCATGTGCCGCATGGAAGCATTGCGAGGCATATTTACCATTCCGATGTGCTGAATGGCGAACGCGAAATGTTCGTTTACACGCCGCCTGGCTACGACCCCAAAAAGAAATACCCGGTGCTGTACCTGCTTGGCGGCAGCGGCGAGCTGGCCTCCGGCTGGACAATCGACGGCCGCGCGAATTTCATCGCGGACAACCTGCTTGCAGAAGGCAAAATCAAGCCGATGATCATCGCGATGCCCAACAACCAGGTCATTCACCGCAGCGACCCGAAGCATCTCGAAAAAACCTACAAATTGTTCGAAGAAGAGCTGCGGAAACAGATTGTCCCGTTTGTGGACGCCCAATACAGCACAGTAAAGGACCGTAAAGGCCGTGCGATTGCGGGTCTCTCGATGGGCGGCCGGCACACTCAGGCCGTAGGTTTCAATGCGATCGACCTGTTCAGTTCATTCGGAATTTTGAGCGCCGGTGACCTCGAACCTGAAAAACTGAACCCCGCATTCTTTCAGGACGCCAGGACAAAAGACAAGGTAAGTTACCTCCTCATAGGCCTTGGCACCGGAGAGCAGGACTTTGTAGGAAAACGTTCCGCCACCACGCATGCCGCATTGGATAAAATCGGCGTTAAACACGAGTATTTCATCGGCGGCGACGGCGCCCACGACTGGGGCACCTGGCGCCTCCTCCTGCACGACAAGCTGCTGCCAAACTTATTTAAATGATTGAATGACTGAATGATTGAATGATTGAATGATTGAATAGTCAGGAGGTTACGAAGACGGGTATTGTTAGGTCAGGGGTTGATTTTCAATACTGACAATTACATGACTACTTCTGACTCAATGACAATGTATTAAGTCATTCAAATATTCCCCGTTCCACGGCGGCTCATTCAATCATTCAATCATTCAATCATTCAATCATTCATAATTCACTCATTCACTCATTCACTCATTCACACATTCACCCATTCACTCATTCCCTTAACCCATGAGCTATTTCAACATAGACGCCATAAAGGCACAAACATTTGACGCGATCGTTGTCGGGACGGGGATCAGCGGCGGGTGGGCGGCCAAAGAACTTACCGAAAAAGGCCTCAAAACGCTCGTTCTCGAACGGGGACGCGATGTGAAGCATCTCGTCGACTACCCTACCACTAACATGATGCCCTGGGAATTTGAGCACCGCGGCCTGCCTCCGCTGGCGGCCCGGGAGGCGAGTCCGATGGCAAGCAAGCATTACATTTTCCGCGAAGATGCCATGCATTTCGTCGTGAAGGACTACGAGCATCCCTATGTGCAGGACCAGCCGTTCAGCTGGATGCGCGGTTACCAGGTAGGCGGCCGCTCGCTGCTATGGGCGCGGCAAACGCAGCGATGGTCGGAATACGATTTCGACGGCCCGGCGCGCGACGGCTTCGCCACCGACTGGCCCATCCGCTACAAGGACATCGCGCCGTGGTACAGCTACGTAGAGAAGTTTGCGGGCATTTCGGGCAACAAGGACGGCCTGCCGCAGCTTCCCGACGGCGAGTTTTTGCCGCCGCACGAAATGAGCTGCGTGGAAAAGCATTTCAGCGACCAAACGGCCAAGAACTACAAGGGAACGCGCCCGGTTATCATCGGTCGGGCTGCGCATATTACCGATCCGCAACCGATCCACACGCAGCAGGGCCGCGCCAAATGCCAGCACCGCAACATGTGTCAGCGCGGCTGTCCGTTCGGCGGGTATTTCAGTACCAACGCTGCAACATTGCCGTGGGCCGAAAAAACGGGTAATCTCACGTTAAGACCACATTCAGTGGTGCATTCGGTGATTTACGATGAGCAAAAGAAACGCGCGACCGGCGTGCGCGTGGTAGATGCGCAAACGAAGCAGATGACCGAGTTTTATGCCAAAATCATCTTCATTAACGCATCAGCTATCAACTCTAACCTGATTTTACTTAATTCCAAATCGCACCGCTTCCCCAATGGCCTGGGAAACGACAGTGGAACGCTCGGCAAATTCATCGGCTTCCACAACTACCGCGGCCGCGTAACCGCAGATTTTGACGGTTACCACGACCGCACGACCGACGGACGCCGACCGAACGGTGCCTATATCCCCCGTTTTCGCAACGTTTTCAAGCAGGAAACCGACTTTCTGCGCGGCTATGCAACTTCGTTTTCAGCTTCCAAATCCGGAAACGCCAATGAAGGCCTCGGCGAATCGCTGAAAGCCAGCCTCTTTGCCCCCGACACCAGCGGCTGGTCGATCGGCGCGCAAATGATGGGTGAAGTGTTAATGAAAGAAACCAATTTCGTAGCGCTGCACGATAGCCTGAAAGATGATTGGGGCATTCCGCAGCTCCGAATGAACGTATCGTTCGACGACAACGACATGAAGATGGTGAAGGACTTTTACACCGAGCTCAGCGAAATGCTCGACAAAGCCGGATTTAAAAACATCAAAACCGCCGACACCCTGCGCAACCCCGGCAGCGAAAACCACGAAATGGGCGGCGCCAGAATGGGCAAAGACGCCAAAACATCGGTACTCAACAAGTGGAATCAAATGCACGACGTCCCGAATGTTTTCGTCACCGACGGCGCCTGCATGACCTCCACCGCAACACAAAACCCATCGCTCACCTACATGGCGCTCACGGCGAGGGCAGCGGATTATGCGGTTGGCGAGATGCGGAGGGGGAACATATAGGTAGAATTTTAAATGATTGAATGATTGAATGACTGAATAGGGCATCATTCAATCATTCAATCATTCAATCATTCAATCATTCAATCATTCAATCATTCAATCATTCACCTTCTCAAACTCAAAATTCCCCTTAATATGCTTATTCAAAAACGTTCCCTTCGAGCCGGAGGTTTTCATGGCTTGGTATACTTCCCAGGGGACGTTTTTGTAGTCGTACACCATTCCTGAGACATATACGATGCGTAATGTCTGCTTTTCCTCGTTGTAGATCATCCTTTCAACGACTGTGGATGGCATAATGCGTGTCAGTTGAAGTCATCCAGTGCTTCGCGCAGGTTGTCTACGGCCTCGGATGAGATATTGGACTCTGTGAAGATGGATTTAACGGTGGATTTGCTGCCGTAAAGTCCGGTGTTGGCGCGTACGTCCACGTCCAGCATGGCGCCGTTCACGGTTACACCTGCGAAAAGTCCCTTGGCGCGGGAATACGAATATACCTCGGCTTCGAGTTTGTAGTCGGTGGTGGCGGAGGCGTTCTTGCTCACCGGCCCGGCAGCAACGGACACGTCGCCGCCTAGCGTGTAATCGCCCTTTTCGATATTCATAAGCGTCTTATCGCTTTTAAATATCAACACCAGATCCACTGCCTGCACGCCGATTTGCGCGCCTACACTGCCGCCCGTGAGGGTAACAAACACGGGATCGCTCCATTTGCCATCCTCTCGCTTGATCATCGCGAGCCCTTTGCCGTGCTTGCCGCCGACGATCAGGCCGCCATTGATCATTCGCGGGATGATGATAATGCCTTTCGAGGCTTCGAGCAGCGGGGCAGGGATTTGCATTCCGTTGAAATCGCTCAGTACCGCCGTAGCGGCTTTGATCTTATCTTCTTCTTTGTTCTGCGCGAATGACGGCGCCGAAATGGCTAGTCCTACGAGCAGGAGGGCTTGCATTTTCATGGATTTCAATTTGTTGAGGAACATAACTTTTGGGATTGTGGGTATAAAAATGATGCTTCAAGGATCGTGCCTGCTGCGCCCGGAAACCCTTTTCTACAACAGCAGCCCGGCTTTCGGCATCTCGCGGCGCGATCTGCCTCATTTAACGCAGCAATGCGCAGTTTCTGATTAGTTGGTACGATTTTGATGACAGTTTTACATGAAATAATGTCAACTCCAACCTTACCTGTTATGGACGCCAAAGCTATCAGTCTGAGCGAGACCGACGTGAAACCCGTTGTGGATCTGCTCAATGACTACCTTGCCAACTATCACATTCATTACCAAAAACTCAGGGGATGCCACTGGAACATCAAGGGGCAAAACTTTTTTACGCTGCACGCCAAATTTGAGGAATTGTACACCAATGCGCAGGAAACGATCGACGAAATTGCCGAACGCGTGCTCACACTCGGCAAGCCGCCGCACAGCCGTTTTGCAGACTATATCAGCGAATCGGAGATCAAGGAAATCAATACCATCGGGATGAAAGACCTGGACATGGTGGAAGCCATTCTCGACGATTTCAGCAAGCTCATCAGCCTAGAACGCGAGCTGCTTACCGCCACCGACGAAGCGAGCGACGACGGTACCAACGACATGGTGAACCGTTTCATGCAGTTCAAGGAAAAAAACACCTGGATGCTGCGCTCGTTTGCCGGAAAGAAATAAACGAAACCTATGCACACGAGCGGCCGCATTTCGCCTTGAAATGCGGCCTTTTTAATGCCCGGTAACATTATTTTTGGCCTTACCACCTTCTAATTACTTCCGAATAGCTTACTTGCATTGATTCCCTTCAAAGAACCGCCATGCAAGCCATTCCCGAATTTAAAATCAGTTCTGTTCCCCTCGTGAGCCCGATTCGTTTCGCGCGCGATCCGCTGCGGTTCCTGCGGCAGGGTTTCGACGAATGCGGTGATACGTTCAAAATCAAATTGTTCAGGGAGTTCATCGTCACCCGCGACCCGGCGTTTTTCCGGCACGTGCTTCAACAGCATCACAAGAATTTCAAAAAAGGTAATTCTGTGAAAATGCTCCGCCCGGTGCTCGGCAACGGGCTGGTGATCAGTGATGGGGATTTTTGGTTAAGACAAAGAAGACTGGTACAACCCGCGTTCCACCGGGAACGTTTGCAGGAACTGTTCGTCACCATGGGCGGGCTCACTGCCGCATTCCTGGATGAAATGGAGCAGTTCCGCGGCAAAGCGCCGGTGGATGTGGATGCCAAAATGATGGGCATTACGTCCGACATCGCGCTCAAAACGCTGTTCGGCAATATGAATACCGAAGATAAAGAGCAGATTTACAACCAGGTAAGCCGCACGCAGACTTACCTGGTCACGCGGGTGCGCAAACCGTACCGCCTCCCGCTGATGGCCATCAACGGCGAAGACCGCCGATTTAAATCAGATCTGGCCTATTTCAACAGCCTCGTCTATGACTTTATCCGGAAACGCCGCCTATCCGGCGAAACGCCCAACGACCTGCTCCAACTCCTGCTCGACAGCACCGACGAAGAAACAGGCGAACAAATGACCGACGAACAAATCCGCGACGAGGCCATCACCATGTTCGCGGCCGGACATGAAACGTCCGCGACCGGGCTCAGCTGGCTGCTTTGGGAACTCTCGGCCCAGCCGGAAATCGTGGCGCGCATCCGGCAGGAAAGCAGCATTTTCGAAACCGTCCCAAGCTTCGAACAGCTCATACAAATGCCCTACACGCGCCAGGTTGTGGAAGAAGGCCTTCGCCTGTACCCGCCTGCGTGGACGATGACGCGCGAAAGCACGGTCGATCAGAAGATCGAAGATTACCCGGTGCCGAGGGGCAGTTCGGTATTCATGTCGATCTTCGAACTGCACCGTAATCCCAACCTTTGGCACAATCCTGCGGCATTCGATCCGGAGCGTTTTCAGCCGGAAGCCGTCAAAAACCGGGCGAAATTCAATTATCTGCCATTTGGCGCCGGGCCGCGGATCTGCATTGGCCAGCAGTTCGCATTAATGGAAATGCAGCTTGTGCTGGCAGCGCTCGTGAAACGCTTCGATTTTGTGCGCGAGCCCGGTTACAGCGTGGGAATGCACCCGCAGATTGTACTAAAATCCACGAATGGAATTAAACTAAACATCCGATAAGCCGATACCGAACGAGCTCCCATGCACGAATCTATTATCCTCTATCTCTCGCTGGTGATGGCCATCATGCTGCTGGTGATGCTGGCCCAAAGAATCAAAATTGCCTACCCGATCGTGCTCGTGCTGGGCGGGCTTGCATTGAGCCTCGTGCCGGGCCTGCCATCGGTGGAAATAGATCCGCAGCTGATATTCCTGATATTCCTGCCTCCGCTGCTCTACGAAGCCGCCTGGCAGACATCCTGGAAAGATTTCTGGAAATGGCGGCGCGTGATCGGCTCGTTTGCATTCATTATCGTGATATTCACCTCTTGCGTGATCGCTTACGTATCGCAGGCGGTCGTGCCCGGGTTCACGCTTGCGCTGGGCTTCCTGCTGGGTGGCATCATTTCTCCGCCCGACGCCGTGGCCACAACTTCCATTTTGCAGAATGTAAAGGTCCCCAAACGCGTCATTACCATTGCCGAAGGCGAAAGCTTGCTGAACGACGCATCGTCCCTGGTCGTCTTTCGGTTCGCGCTGGCGGCCGTGGCATCGGGCCAGTTTGTACTCACCGACGCGATCGGCAGCTTCTTTTTCGTGATCGTCATGGGGTTCACCGTCGGCCTGGGCATTGCGCTGATATTCTACGCCATCCTGCGCTGGCTGCCCACCACGCCGAGTATCGACACCATTTTGACCTTTGTGGCACCGTATGCGATGTACATTACCGCGGAAGAATTCCATTATTCGGGCGTGATCGCCGTCGTCACCGGCGGACTGTTCCTTTCCCGCAACCAACATAGCATACTCAGCCATTTGAGCCGCATCCAGGGCATTAATGTCTGGTCAACGGTTGGGTTCGTATTGAACGGGATTGTGTTCATGCTCATCGGCCTCGAACTGCCGGTGATCGTGCAGGGCCTCGGCGAAGCCTCCATGGGCGAAGCGATCAAATACGGACTGATTATCTCCGCGGTAGTAATCCTGACCCGCATTGCGAGCACTGTGGGAGCCTCGTTTTTCACGGTATTCATCAGCCGGTTCATCACCACCGCCGACAGTAGCCCCGGCCTGCGCATGCCGCTCATTTTCGGCTGGGCAGGCATGCGCGGGGTTGTTTCGCTGGCATCGGCGCTATCCATTCCGCTATTGCTTGAAAACGGCCAGCCGTTTCCGCAGCGCAACATGATTCTGTTCATCACCTTTGTGGTGATATTGGTAACGCTTGTTTTCCAAGGACTTACCCTCCCTCCCCTGGTCCGCTTGCTGAAAGTGGAAGAAAGAGACTACTCGGTATCGGCCCAGGAGCAGGACGTGATCATCCGCCGGAAGCTCGCCAAAGCATCCCTGGATTTGATCAATACAAAATTTGCGCATGAAGTGAATGACAACGAACTACTGCAAAGCCTGAAATTCAAGCTCGAAAGCGACATCGGCTTCCTTGACCACGTCGAACAATCGGAAGTGGAAGAAGCCGGCCACGCGTACATCACCCGTTTCCAGGAAATCAACAAGGAACTCCTCGACCACAAACGCCACATCCTGCATCAATTCAACAAAAAAGAAACCTACGAAGAAGAAATCATCCGCCAACACCTCGCCCAGCTGGATCTGGAAGAGGAAAAGGTGAGGCAGCAGTTTTTGCATATTGAATGAGCCGCCGTGGAACGGGGAATGAGCTGCCGCGGAACGGGGAATGAGCCGCCGGGCCTCCCATTCGCCCTAAGCCAGGTTTTCTCGTACCGGCAACACCGCCGATACCATCTTCCTCTCCCCGCGGTCGCGGTCGAAGAAGTAGTCCAGGCGGCCGAGGTTAATGCCGGCGAAACCTACTTGGTTGATGGTCGTGATTTTGCCGTCGAGGTTTGGGATGTGTTCGGGTTCTTTCATAAATGTGTGCGTGTGGCCGCCGATGATCAGGTCGATGTTGCGGGTGGATTTGGCGAGTACCTGGTCGGAGACTTTGTTTTCCTTGTATTTGTAGCCTAGGTGCGACAGGCAGATCACCAGGTCGCAATGGTGCTCATTTTTGAGCAGCGCCGCCATTTCGTTCGCTTTGGCAATGGGATCGAGGTATACTGTTTCCAGGTAATTCTTTTTGTTCACCAACCCTTCCAATTCAATACAAACCCCGAAAACGCCGATTTTCAGACCTTGTTTTTTGAATATCTTGTAAGGCTGCGTCCTCCCCTTCAGTTCGGTGTTGCTGAAATCATAGTTACTCACCAGGAACGGGAAATTGGCGTGCGGGAGTTGCTTCACGAAGCCGGCGATGCTATTGTCGAAGTCGTGGTTGCCCATGGTGGCAGCGTCGTAGCCCATTTGGCTCATGATCGAGAATTCCAGCTCGCCGCCGTACAAATTGAAGTAAGGCGTGCCCTGGAAAATATCTCCGGCATCAAGTAAAAGCACATTGGGCTGCTCGGCGCGGATTTGCTTTACCAATGCGGCCCTGCGCGCCACGCCTCCGAGGCCCTGGTTGCGCGAGCCGTCCATCGGAAACGGATCGATGCGGCTGTGTACGTCGTTGGTATGGAGAATTGTAAGCTGTACTACTGAATCGCGCCGGGCGAAGGCGGATAGCGGCGCAAAACCGCACGCTGCGGCCACCAACCCACTTTTTTTGAGGAAATCCCTCCTATTTATCTGAAACAATTCTTCCATCGAGTTGAGCGGTTATTTTTTTGCCCTGACGTGTCAGGTCGCTGATATAATCAAACAATGCTTCTCTTACGCGCTGATTGATCTCCCGGCGTTCGAGCGGGTGCCGCAGGCTTTCGAGCTCGTCGCCGCCATCGGCCAGGTAGTCGTAAGTGAGCAGGTGGTAAGTTTTGTTGGGGTCAAAAGGCTGGCCGGCGATTGCTACGTCGTACGCTTTGCCGTCGCGGATTTTCATCCGGATGCCGGCTACGGGTTGGCCGCCCTTTTTGGCAATAAAATCGATGACCTGCTGCACGCTTTCACCAGATAGTTTGAGCACAACCAACTCATTTTCAAAAGGCATGAGTTCATAAATGTGCGAAACGGTGATGTCGCCCTTGGGGAATGTGGTGCGCAGGCCGCCTTTGGTGGCCAGCGTAAACTGAATGGCGGGGTCTTTTTTCAAACCCTCTCTCAGCATCGCGTCGGCGAAGAAGTTGCCCATCAGCGTTTCGGGATCGGAAGGCTTGGTGAGCGCCACGTCGGTTTGGCCGACGATGCGGTTCATTTCCGCCTGCATTTTGTCCTTGTAAGGCTGATAGTACCGGATTATAGCAGAATCGGCACCGACCTGCTGGTCGATGCCGTACTGCTTGTATTCGCTTTTGGAAACGGTGAGCTGCTTTTGGCAGGAAGCCAGCAGGCCAAGGCCTGCGATCAGCACCGCACCGTAAATATGTTTGAAAGGAGTGATCATAACGTAGTTTTATGAATGCAAAACTACGTCCGAAACTCCGGATTTCCTGCTACCAGCCGTCGTTCTGCCGCAGATTCGGGTTCGCATCGAGCTGCGACTGGGGAATCGGGTACAATTCCAGGCGGGGTGTGTAGGGGATCAATATATTATCCACGATCTGATCTTCGGACATTGCCCCTATCTCTTCCTGCAATGTACCCCACCGGCGGATATCGAACACGGTATTGAACTCCCCGCTCAGTTCCAGCCTGCGCTCGTTACGGATCGCCGCACGCAATGCGGGCACAGCGGTTGCTTTGGACGGCGCGGCTTTCGCGCGCGCGCGCACCCGGTTGAGCAATGGCAATGCCTCGGCAGGTTTGCCGGTTTCTACCAATGCCTCGGCCAGCATGAGCAGCACATCCGAGAACCTGAGTTCGATCAGGTCGGCATTGTAACCCTGTACAGGCGCTCCAGGAGCACGGGCTTCGCGGGCCAGCTTCCCGAAAGCAATGCCGTATTTGAAATCGTCGTGCGCGAATGGCTGCTTGGTGCGGAGGTTCATATAATGGCTGCTGGCAGCGTCGTACACAATGCTATCGCCTTCCTGCGCTCCCGCTCGGGCGCCACCGGTGAATGCGTATTTCGACACCAGCGTGAAATCCCGGCGCGTATCGGTTTTTTCGTACAATTTGTAAAAATCATAAGTCAAACCGTAGTTGGTCTGCTCGTCGCCGTTTACCAGGCCCGACGGGAACAGGTGAAAAGGAAGGATGTTGCCATTCTGGTTAGACGGATTTACAAAATATCCGAATGACAGAACGATCTCCCTGTTACGCTCGTTGGCGATCGCGAACACGTCCGCGAAATTGGGAAGCAGCTCCATATCGTAAGTTTCCTCATTGGCCGCTCCCACCAGCTCGCTCAGCTTGGCGGCGGCTTTCTGGTAGTTTTCGGTGCGGTTCAATGGCTTTCCGGCCATGGTGAGGTACACCTTGCCCATGAGGGCTTTCACGGTTCCTGCGGACACCCGGCCGAGCTCTGCACCGCCGCGCGAGTCGGGCAGGATGGTTTCGGCGAATGTGAGGTCGGCAAGAATGGCGTCGTACACCTCCGCCTCGGTGGCCTTTCCTGCGAAAATGAGATCTTCGTCTTCAAACGACTTCACTTCTCTCAGGATCAGCGGCACGCCGCCGAACAGCCTTACCAGGTTGAAATAAGCATAAGCACGCAGCACACGCGCTTCGGCAATGTACGGATCAGCCTCTTCCTCCTCGCCCGGGACAGCCATTTTCGCGTTGTCGATCACGGTGTTAGCGCGGTAAATGATCTTATAAAAGCGCGTCCACACGGATTCGAATGCACCCGAAACAGCGTTGTGCCCGAAGCGGTAGTAAGGGTCTGCGCCGGAACCGAGAATGCCCGCCGTCGCATACCGGTGGCCCGATTCGGCCAGGATGAAACGGTTGAATATATCGGAATGATCGGTGGTGGTCCAGGCCTGGTACACGCCGATGGTCGCCTGGTTGAGGCCATCCTCGTCCTTGAAAGCCACATCTTTGCCCAACGACGAGTACGGCGATTCTTCCAGATTATCCTTGCACGAGGTAACGCCCAGCAAAGCCAGCAGCATTGCGGATAGCTTGATATGTATTTTCATGTTTGTCAAATGCATTGGTCCACATTAAAAATTGCAGGAAAACCCGATGGTGTATGATCGCTGCGCGGGATATGCGCCGTAGTCGATGCCCTGTTGCAAGAGCGATTGCCCGAAGGAGCTCACCTCGGGATCGAAACCCGAGTATTTGGTCCACGTCCACAGGTTGGTGCCTGTTACAAAAAGCCGGGGATTCTGGATCGGGCCGAGTTTCGGGAAGGTGTACGATACGGTGAGCATTTTGAGTCGGGCAAAGCTGCCGTCTTCGACCATGACCGAATTGATGTCCCCCGACGCGATACCGCGCTGTACGCCCGGATATTTCACGTTGTTGTGCGGGTTGGCCTCCGTGTGGCGGTTCAGGAACCATTCTTCAGACTGGTTAAACCCGACGCCGCCATAATCCACCACGCCATTGCTTACATAGAACCGCGTGAGGTTCAGCACGTCGTTGCCAACCGAACCGGTGAACAATGCATTCACCGCGAAATTTTTCCACGTAAGGTCATGGCTCCATCCGAAGGTAAAGTCCGGCGTGGATTTGCCGAGCACCACGCGGTCGTCGGCGGTGATAATGCCGTCGTTGTTCACGTCCGCATACTTCCAAGCGCCGTACAGCGGTGTTCCGGTCGAGCCTGGCGGGCGCGGGCCTTCGAAGGTCGGGAATGTGGGGTTGCCGTTGGCGTCGAAGTCGTTTGTCTGGCTGAGGCCGTCGACGCGGTAGCCGAAAAATTGTCCTACCTCCTGCCCCGGCACCAGAATACCCGACACGCCGCCGAGCAGGTTACCATTGATATTCACATAATCCGGCTGCGTGCGGTCGCCCAGGTCTACGAGCGTGTTGACGTTTCTCGAAACATTCACCCGGGTCGAGTAAGTCACATTCTTATTCTGCACAATATTTCCCTGAATGCTCACCTCTATACCGCGGTTGCGCATGGTACCGTAGTTGTCGATGATCGTGCTCACGCCGGATTGCGTAGGCACTTTGCGGGGTTGCAGCAGATCGGAGGTGACTTTGTTGTAATAATCAAAACTCAAAACCAGCCGGTCTTTTACCGCATTGAAATCCACCCCGACATTGAACTGCTTGGTACGCTCCCACGAGAGGTTCGGATTAGCGATCGTGTTCGGGAAAACGCCCGTGTTGATCACGGAGCCATCTCCGCCCGGTCCCATTTCGTAGAAACCGGCGCTATACAGCGACAGTGACGAATAGGGAGAAATAGCCTGGCTTCCGGTTTCACCGTATGATGCACGGAATTTCGTGTTGGTGACGAAGGTAACGCCCTTCATAAATTCCTCCTGATCGAGGTTCCAGGCCACGGCCACCGCCGGGAAGATCCCGTACTTTTTGTTAGCGGCAAATGCCGAGGCCCCATCGGCGCGGATGGACGCATTGAGCACGTAGCGGCCTTTGAAAGAGTAGTTGGCGCGCAGGAAACCCGATTGCAGGATGCGCTTTTCCTTGAACGATGCGATCACCTGCGATTGTGCGCTTCCGATGTTATCTACCCCAAAAAACGGCACTGCAAAGCCCGAAGAGTTGGTGTTGAGGAATTCAACAGTCTGGTCGTTATATTCCACACCCAGCGTTGTATTCAGGTAATGGTTCTTGCGGAAGGTCTTTTCGTATTGCAGGTAGGAGTTGAAGTTATAGCTATACGTATTGGCCGTCGTGTTACTTCCCTTTCCTTTCACCTGGTTGCCTTCGGCCGTTGTCGGCGGCAGGAACACCTTGCGGCGGGTGAGGTTCTGGTTACCGGCGAGGCTTACCACGAGTTGCAGACCGCTGGCGATTTTGAAGTAGTTTTCAATGTTGAGGATCGAGTAATCGCTCTGGGTGACGTCCGTCTTTGCCATCAGCTCGTTGTACGGGTTGGAGAAATAGTAACCCTGGTAATTCGGGATACCCAGGCTGTTATTACCCAGGTAATCGATTGCGAGCGTGGGTGCGGCGCGGAGGCCGTCCATGAGCCCGCCCGAGCTCGGCCATGCGCGCGAGGCGGTTACGGCACGGTTGGTTTTCTGCCGGGTAAACGACAGCTGTCCTTTTACGGTGTACCAATTATTGATCTCGTTATTCAGGTTAACGCGGAGACTGGCCCGGTCGTTATCCGAATTGATGATCGTGCCTTTGTCTTTGAGATAATTACCCGAAATGTAATACGAGGATTTAGGGCTGCCTCCCGAAAGGCTCAATGTAATGTCCTGCCTGAAACTTTGCTGCGTAATGGCATCCACCCAGTCGGTGTTGGTCATTGTGCTATCCAGGTTTTCAAACGGCGGATTCCGGTCGGTCACGCGGAAGCTCTCGTTGATCACCTCGGCATATTGCCGGGAGTTCATCATTTGAATCGGGTTGGCAATGCGCCCGAACGAAGTTTTGTTGACCAGCTCCACCCGGCCTTCGCCCCGCTTACCCGATTTCGTCGTAATTAAGACTACCCCATTCGCGCCGCGTGAGCCGTAAATGGCTGTTGCCGAAGCGTCTTTGAGGATTTCCATGCTTTCAATGTCGTTCGGATTAATGCCGTACAAGCCATTTTGGGTGTAGGAACCATAGAAACCCGTTCCAGCCTCGCGGTAGGGCGGCATCGGGAAGCCGTCTATGACGTACAGCGGCTCATTATTCCCGCTCAGCGAGTTGTTCCCGCGGATGCGTACCACCGTAGAAGCGCCCGGCTCACCGGAACTTTCCACTACCTGCACCCCTGTGGCGCGGCCCTGAATGGCCTGGTCGATGGTGTTGACCACCGCGGATTTGTATTCCTGCGAGGTGACGCGCGAAGTGGAGCTGGCCAGGTCGCGTTTGCTTTGTGCGCCATATCCCACCACCACCACTTCTTTGAGTGCCTTCGCCTCGGGTACAAGCTGCGCATCGTAGGTAGTGAGGCCGGTAATCGGTGCTTCTTTCGTAGTAAATCCTACAAAACTGTAAACCAATATCCCCCCTTTTGCAGGGACTTTCATCTGGAACGAACCGTCCGGCTCGGTAATGGCCTGGATCTGGGTGCCTTTCACGAGCACGGCCACGCCGGGCATGCCTACGCCCTTTTCATCCTTCACCACGCCCTTGATGTCGCGAGCGCCCGGACCAGCGTCGGTCGGGCCCGAGGGGGCCGGCTTTTGCGCGGCGACCGAATCGGGCGTTTGCGCTGCATTTTGTGCGGGCTGTGCCGCATTCGCATTACCGGGCTGTGCGGGGACGGCGTTGCTATCCGGTTTGGCGGCGGCCGGGTTGCCGGTAGCGCCGGGGTTGGTCAATGTATCTTTCTGAGGGGCTGGCTTAATCAGCGGATCGAAATTCTGCGTGGGTTTCACCAGCGGTGAAGTGGAGGATTTGGATGCAGAATCGGTGGTAGTTTGAGGCTTGGGGAGGGTATCGGAGGCCGGCTTGCCGGGTACTGGTGCAGCTTTCGGAGCCGGGGTTACTGCGGTGTCGGGCCTGGTCTTTCTTGTCGAATCCTGCCCTGACTGTTGCGCGGTACTTCGCGATATCGGGCCTGAAAACAGCAGCAGAAAGAGACCGATCCTCAGGAAAACGAGCGAGGCCGAACACGGCGCGGGCTCATCAACGCGTTGAGTTTTTCTCATATCTATCTTGGCTAAGTGACGGGACATGGTCCCGGAAAAAAATTGTTGATCAGCCAACAGCAGACAAAAACCATACCGCTTTGTTTTTAACGGCCCACCCGACCGCTATAAACGCATTCCGAAAACTTCGACAAAGCCGTTACGAAATATATTTACACAACTAACCTACACAGGTATATGAACAGGCACATGAACAGTCGCTCGTTCACCGCCGTAAAGATGGCCTGTAACCGGTCGGTCGTAATTTTTCAAATATCTATGAAACGGGTCCTATTATTTTTGGAAACATCCTGCTTACGATTACATTTGTCAAAACGCCACCAGCGGGTGCGTTTGAGTTTTGCTTAGTTTAAAGGAGTGTTATAAACCAACTTCGACCATGCGCCAGGAACAACTGCTAACTGCCGACTACATTGAGTCTCAGATCGGAAACGTAATCGAATACTACATCCATTGGGATTTTGAAGAAGACCCTTTTTACGGGAAAGCCCGCATTAAAGGTCTGGTGGACGACGAAGCAGGCGGGTTGAAAATCATTTGCGATGTAATCGAGGGAAGCGACCTCGAACTGGCTTTCGAGCAGGAAGAAGTATTCATGTATTCCGATCACCACCCCATTTACACCGGCCAGCTCCCGGAAATCTACTCCGCCAACTGGGTGAACACCGACGGCAAAAAGAAAAAACAAATCTTCATCGCACCACCCAACGAAAACGCAAAAGACTTCGCAGTTTCGCAGACAAACAGCAAGGTGGTGGTGAAGCGGATATATTAGGTAATGAATGAATGAATGAATGATTGAATGATTGAATAGTTAGTGCACAAAAATGGCTGGCAATACGCCTAATTCGCTCATTTAAAACTTACCCATTCAAAATTCAATCATTCGGTCATTCAGAATTAACTCATTCCCTGTTCCACGGCGGATCATTCAATCATTCAATCATTCAATCATTCCCATTCCACATCCGCTCATTCCACCTCCCCCGTCAATTCTTTACAATCTTCTTCGTCAGCACGCGGCCTTCGAATTGTGCTTTTACCACGTATAAGCCGGCCGCGAACCTTGTCAGGTCAAAATCATACACATTTGATGCTACTTCGCCGGTGATGACGGTTTCGGCCACTTTCTGGCCCGCTACGTTGTAAATGGACACCGATTTCAGTTGCTCCGGATGCGGGTAGAACTGTACCGATACCTGTCCGCTCGTTGGGTTGGGCGTTACCAGGAAACCCGCTTCTTTCAGGTTCGGGTTGATGGTGACTGTGCGGATATTGATGTCGTCGAGGTAAATGTCGTTTTCGTTGCCGTTTGTGTTCAGGAAAGCAACAAGTATTTCACCCTGACCGATGAACCGGCCGATATTGATTTCTTCACGCCTCCATTCGTTCACACCCGGCGTAAATGCGGTGCGGGTGGCTGTATTGCGGGTAACGAGCGTCGATCCCCATTTTTTGTAGACACTTGTGTAAGTCTGTCCGCAATCTGTACTAATAAGCACCTGCAATGTATCCCACACATTGCCCTGTGCGGAGGCGTTGGTATACGTTGCCGCCGCTACCTGGAACGATACGAATGCCGAGTCGGCACCTGCAATATTCACCGTCGGCGACCGCAGGTAATCGCGCTGGCCGACGAGCTGGTTATCAAAATTCGCGATCTTCACGGAAGCGCCGCCCGTTTTGGCCGCGGAAGTGGTTTTTTCCCAGGTCGAGCCGCCATCTTCGTTCACGATATCCCAGCCTTGCGGCGGGAACAGCCCTTCAAAACTTTCCTGCACGGGCGCAGCAAACGGTTCATAGTAAATGAAGTCGAGGCTCAGCGCGTCGTTGGAAGTGTCCTGGTCGGCGGCGCCGTTCGGGTTGGAGGTGTAAATGCTCAGAACGTGGTTGCCTTCAACGGTGGTGAGTTGCGGCAATGTCACCGTGGCTTCGGCATAAGTGGCCAGCGAGCCCGTCCAGTTAAAGTTTTGCACGGTGCCGTTGTCGATCACCGCGTGAATCGTTACCGACGTAAGCGTTTCGCTGCCGCGATTTACTAATGTTACCTGCGGCGTGAGAGTATTGGTACAAATGCGCTGCGCGGGCTGGCGGATCGCTTTCAGGGAAGCGTCTTTTTTCTTTACGTCGACGGGCGTGCAGGCATTGGAGAGTAAAAGCGATGAGCGGTAAGTAGTAAAAATTTCCTCCATATGCGCCACCTGCATTTTGGTAAACATATACAGGCACGCATCAGGAGTGTAATCCATGTAATTCTGATACATGATGCCGGGCGCCGTGGGGGTACAGCGGTCGGTTACGATGCCTGTCTGGCAGGAGGTAGTGCTGTTGCTCTGGTTGGGCGTGTCATCAATATTGTCGCTTCCCGTGCATGAGCCGTTATCGTCACCCCAAATGTGGTAGAGGTCGAAATAATGGCCCAGTTCGTGTGTCAAAGTCTTGCCCTGGTTAAAGCCTGCTGCGCTTCCCCCAGGCAGCGAGGCATAGTCGACAGCCACGCCCTGCTCGTCTTCTACGCCGTCGTCGGGGAATGTGGCGTAGCCTAATGTGCTTCCCGATAAGTCGCAGATCCAGATATTCAGGTATTTATCCGTATCCCAGGCATCGGCACCTCCCGATTCGGCATGCTTCACCTGGTTGGTAGTGTAGTCGAACGACGTGCGCGTGGTGGTGTAACGCACGATCCCCGTCGAGGGCGCATCATTGGGCGTGCGCTGGGCGAGGCAGAATTGAATGCCCGACTGCCCGAAAAGTGACCTGAAATGCGACGGGATTTTCGAAGCACCGGCGTTGGTACCGGCATAGTCCTTATTAATGGTATCGAGCTGCGCCATGATCTGGGCGTCGGTCACGAGCGACTGGCGGTTCATAACCACGTGAAAAACCACCGGAATGGTAACAGGGCCGGTGGTACGCAGGCTTTTGCCGGACGCCATTCTCGCATTGACCATTTGCCGGATGCGCTCGTCCCGCTGATCAAACATTAATTTGAGGGCCGGCTTATCGGTAAACCGCTTTTGAAGCAATTCCATTGAGCCGCAGCGGTCCTGTGCCTGGGTTACGCCGGAGCCGATATTGAGCAGGAGCAGAATTGGAAATATGTATCTAAACAATAGTATAGGATGTCGCATCGAGAGTTTCCGAACACTGAGTAAAACGAATGGCCCGCTAGTTACATAGAGCCTGCGGATTTATTCATGTACTACGAAAAAAAAGTGCCGCATGATGCGAATGCATTGCTATTTAATTTGTTTTTAATTGACATAATCCGCTTTTAGCAGAAAAATAGCCCGTCCGATGCAGGAAACGCCAATTCCAAAGCCCATTCGCAAAATCATCCACATTGATATGGATGCATTTTACGCGTCGGTGGAACAGCGCGATTTCCCCGAATACCGCGGCAAGCCGCTGGCCGTGGGCGGTTCTCCAACCGGCCGGGGCGTGGTGGCAACGGCCAGTTACGAGGCACGGAAGTTTGGGGTGCGCTCGGCGATGCCCTCGCGGCAGGCCATTCAGCTTTGTCCGCAGATCATATTCGTGCATCCGCGGTTCGAGGTTTATAAATCAGTTTCAAGAAGCATTCGGGAGATTTTTTCTCGCTATACCGATCTCATAGAACCTTTATCGCTCGACGAGGCCTATCTCGATGTTACAGAAGACAAAATGGGCATTGGCTCGGCAATGGAGATCGCGAAGCAGATCAAGCAGGCCATTCAGGAAGAGCTGCACCTGACCGCCTCGGCGGGCGTGTCGGTCAATAAGTTTGTTGCCAAAATCGCTTCCGATATTCATAAGCCCAACGGGCTCACATTCATTGGCCCTTCCAAAATAGAGCGCTTCATGGACCAGTTGCCGGTTGAGAAGTTTCACGGCGTAGGCAAGGTAACCGCCGATAAAATGAAGGGAATGCAGCTTTTTACGGGTTCAGATCTCAAAAAACTGACGGAGGAAGAGCTGGTAAACCATTTTGGAAAGACGGGCCATTTCTACTACCGCATCGTGCGCGGGATCGACGACCGGGAAGTGCAAACGCACCGCGAAACCAAGTCGCTCGGTGCCGAGGATACATTTACCTACGACCTCACCACGCCCGACGAAATGAACAAGGAGCTCGACCGGATCGGCGTAACGGTGGCGAACAGGCTGGAAACGAAAAAGTTGAAAGGCCGCACTGTGACATTGAAAGTCAAGTTCAGCGATTTTACCCAAATCACCCGTAACCATTCCTTTGCCCATCCCGTCGGCGACCTCGATACCATCACCGACACGGCAAAACAGCTCCTCGAAAAGCTTGATCTTGAAGGGAAAGCGGTGCGGCTGCTGGGGATCTCATTGTCCAACTTCCACGAACCGGAAGTGAAATACCGCAAATACAAAGACCCCGAACAGCTCGAACTGTTCCCCTTCGGCTCATAGCAGCAGTGCGTCCACCCGGTGGGCCTGCACGATCTTTTCGCATTGCGACCATGAAAATATCGTAAAACGGCCATCCTGCGAAGCCACGAGGGCGATCGCATCGCGCTGATCGTGTACAAACTGCGCGGCCGACAAATGCCTCGTTCCACCGTTCTGCACCGGGTGTACTACATTGGCCGTATTGCCGATCACCGGCTCGGTGATCAGGATTTCTTCCACCGGCTTACCGGCCGCCGCCCGGCCTATCTTGGCCCCGAATGCGAGGAGCTCGTAACGGTCGTTGATAATGGTGGCGCCGTCCACGGCCGTCAGTCCGGCCATATTGTGCACGGCGGAGCTGAACTGATTTTGCCAGGTAATCGGGTTGGGATCTTCCACGTATTTACGGTGCAGATCGGCCAGTTCCGAGAAAGGCGGCTGCACATCGTAGGTAATCGGGTGAATGATCGAGTCGCGCCAGCGTTCCTTGCCTTTGGGCACCACCAGCAATATTCCGCCACGGCCGTGGCTGCGCATGGATGCCGCGAGCTGCACGAGCAGGTTCGGGTAATCGCTCCATAATGTAGTGGATGAAAAGCCCATAAGCGAATTGATCAGCGACGGGCAATCTCTCACCTTCCGGCTTTCTTCGTTCACGATCTTCACCTGGTCGCCTTTCAGCACGGCCACGTTCACAAATTTGCCGAAACCTTCTACCCTGCGGTGCTTCACCACAAGCATTCCCGGCTCGATCACTTCCAGCACGAAACACAGGCCCGGAATCACGCGCGTGGTGCCCCAGATACGCAGCTCGCCATCCACCTCCCATACGCCCAGGTGTATGCCCGAGCGCTCCACGGCCGGCGCGAGCTTGGTAAGCGTGTTGGCCGTGAGGGTGAGCCTTTCGGCAAAAATCAAGGGGTGTTCGGCAGCTTCTGGCGGCAGGTAGGCGATAGACACGGTGGGTGAACGGCCCTCCTCGCGGCGCAGGCTTGCCCAGAATGTGGTGTCGATGATGGCTTCGATAATGCGCGGGTCGGGACGCGGGGCGAGCTCCTGTTCGTAGTACTTGGAAACCGCCTCGTGGTGCCGCTCGAAATGGCTGGCTACGAGCCCCGCTACCGAACGGGCTGCTTTGTAAGTGGTGGTTGCAGGCACCGAATCGCCTGTGTCAATGGGTAAAATATCGGGATTCGTGATCATTAGCTGGCCGTTTTATGGTGAACAACGACTTCCGTTAAAAAGTTGGGGGCTGCGCCTGTTGTCCGGTTTTTTCCTGTTTCTGCCGTCCATCTTCCAACCTTTCCGCACATCCCGGCATCGTATTGACCAGGGGCGTTCCGGGAATTAATTGACTCCCCGAAGAGTTGTTTCGCCAGATAAGCGTTAATTTGCGCGTTAATTCCGAAAAATCCGGTTTCGGCTATTTTTACTTCCGGCGTGCGGCGAGCATGCCATATATCCAAGAATGAAAACGTACCTCAGATTATTATCTTTTGCACAACCGATTGCCCGTTTCGCTGTCCCATACATTATTTGTACTCTGTTGGGTGTCGTATTCAATACATTGAACCTGGCCCTGCTGGCGCCACTCCTGAATACGCTTTTCCTTAACCAGGGCGGAGAGCTGGACCCCAGGCCTGAAAACGGCTGGCTCGATCCAACCGGCATGCTCAACTACTACGCGCAGCAGGCCAACCTCCATTTCGGCCCGCATGGTGCATTGCAGATCGTGTGCGCCGTGATCGTCGGCTCGGTGCTGCTTTCGAATGTCTTCAAATATTTCTCCCAGCGGATCATGGAAAACCTCCGCATTCACACGTTGCTCAACCTGCGCAAGCAAGTGTTCGATAATGTGATGAACCTGCACGTGGGCTATTTCAGCAACCAGCGCAAAGGGGATATTATCTCAAAGATCGCCTCCGACGTGGGTGTCGTACAGTTCTCGGTCACCAGCACTTTGCAGGTCGTTTTTAAAGAACCTATGCAGTTGCTGGCTTACGTGTTCATGCTTTTCGCTACCTCGGCCAAACTCACGTTTTTTGCCATCCTGGTCATACCCGTTTCCGCATTCCTTATCTCAAAAATCGTAAAAAGGCTGAAAGAGCAGGCCGCATTGGCGCAGCATTACTTCGGCCTCATGATCAGCTACCTCGACGAGGCGCTTACGGGCATCAAGATCATCAAGGCGTTTAATGCGACCGAAGATATCAAAAGCAAATTCCACTCGGAAAATATCCGCTATTCCGACCTCGGAAGGAAAATGGCCAAACGCCAGCAGCTCAGCTCGCCCGTTTCCGAATTTCTCGGCGTAACGATGGTCGCAATTATCGTTTTGTACGGCGGCTCGCTCATTATCGACAACAATTCGGACCTCGATGTATCCAAATTTGTGGCCTACATTGGTATTTTCTCCCAGGTAATGCGCCCTGCGAAAGCATTGACGGATTCATTCAGCACCATTCACGCGGGTATAGCAGCCGGTGAACGCGTACTCGAACTGATCGACGAAAAGCCGGAGATCCAGGACGCACCGGACGCGATCGAAATGCGGAACTTCAACGAGTCGATCCGGCTGGAAAACGTTTCGTTCTCCTACCCTGCACGGCCGGTCCTGCAATCGATTAATGTAACCATTCCAAAAGGCAAAACGGTGGCGCTCGTGGGGCCTTCGGGCGGGGGAAAATCGACTCTGATGGACCTCCTGCCGCGGTTTATCGACACGGCGGAAGGCCGCGTGCTGATAGACGGCGTGGATGTGCGGCATATCAAACAAGAATCGCTGTGGTCGATGTTCGGGCTGGTGAACCAGGAATCGATGCTTTTCAATGATACCATATTCCAGAACATCGCTTTCGGAAGTCCGGATGCGACCATGGAACAGGTGGAAGCCGCAGCCCGCATTGCCAATGCACACGAATTTATCATGGGCACCGAGCATGGCTATTACAGCAACATCGGCGACCGGGGTATGAAACTCTCTGGCGGACAAAAACAGCGTATCTGCATCGCCAGGGCCGTTTTGAAAAACCCGCCGATCATGCTCCTCGACGAAGCGACCTCAGCACTGGACACCGAATCGGAAAAATTGGTGCAGGAAGCATTGAACAACCTGATGAAAAACCGGACGTCGCTCGTGATCGCACACCGCCTGAGCACGATACAGAATGCGGACACGATATTGGTGCTGGAAGAGGGCAAGATCATCGAACAGGGCAGCCATGCGGAGCTTATCGCGCGCGACGGCCTGTACAAGCGCCTGATCGATATGCAGCAATTCACCGATGTGTAAATGGAAAACCCGCCGCTGATATCCATTGCCCTGTGCACGTATAATGGCAGCGCATTTCTCCGGGAGCAGCTGGATTCCATCCTGGCGCAGCGGTATGCCCATTGGGAACTGGTGGTGGTGGACGATGGCTCCACCGATCCCACACGCGCCATTCTGGAAGAATATGCGGGAAGCGATGCGCGCATCAGCCTGCATTATAACCGGCAAAACCTCGGTTATAACAAAAACTTCGAAAAGGCGCTGGGCCTTTGCCAAAGTGACCTCATCGCCATTTGCGACCAGGACGATATCTGGCATCCCGAAAAGCTGGAAAAACAGGTGCAGCTCATCGGCAACCACACGCTGGTGTACCACGATTCCGAGTTTGTAAATGCCGAAGGCCGCTCCATGAACCGCCGCATTTCGGACAAGCTGAATTTCTACCGCGGCAATGCGCCCGAAGTGTTCCTGTTTTTGAACTGCGTTTCCGGCCACAGTATTTTGTTAAAAAAAGAGGTATTGCAAAAATCGCTGCCGTTCCCGGGTAACTTCCATTACGACCAGTGGCTTGCATTCAACGCCGCCTGCCTGGGCAGTATCGATTTTGTGCCGGAAACATTGGTAAAATACCGCCAGCATGCGACCAACAATACCGATATCCTCGCCTTGAAAAAGGTAGCGAAAAGCGCGGACCAGAAAGCAGCGGCATTGGAACAGGAAAGCAACTGGCTCCACCTTTGCGCACGGCAATGCACAGGTCAGGCGCACGGGCTGATCAATGCATTATACAACCAGAGCATCCGGCGCAACGACCGCTTTTTCGACCCGGCGTTTGGAATACTCGTGTGGAAACACCGCGATACCTTGCTGCGGCTGCTGAAAAAGTCGGATACCAGCAAGTTTTTTTACGCGCTCCGAAAGGCATGGGGCGTGAAAGCTAAAATGACAGGAAAGTGAACAACCAACCCGAATCTGATATTCCCAGCACACCCTACCCGCTCGTTTCGATCGCATTGTGTGTTTACAATGGCGAAAAGTACCTTGGCGAACAGCTCGATTCGCTCGTAAACCAGACTTACCCGAACATCGAGATTGTGGTGGTGGACGACGGCAGCCGCGACCGCTCGCGCGAAATCCTCCGCAGCTACGCGGAGCAATACCCGGTTTTCAGGATTTTTGAAAACGAGGCGAACCTGGGTTATGTGAAGAATTTCGAGAAGGCGATCAGCCTGTGCGAGGGCGAGTATATTGCGCTATGCGACCAGGACGACATCTGGGACCTCGAAAAGATCAGCAAACAGGTAGCGGGAATCGGCGATAACCTGCTCATTTACCACGATTCGGCATTTATGGACGAGCAGGGCCGGCAAATGACCTGGAAACGGAAAATGTCGGAGATCATTCACCTCTACCGCGGCGATGATCCGAAGGTTTTTCTGTATTTCAATTGCGTATCCGGCCATAGCATTCTCTTCAAGCGCGACCTGCGTGATGATTTTCTGCCGTTTAACCCCGACCATTTCCACGATCACTGGATCGCCTACGTGGCGGCCAACCTCGGCAGCATTGAAGTGATCAACGAAACGCTCGTACGGTACCGCCAGCATACCACGGCTTCGACGGACATTCTCAACAAGCGGAAAAAGATCCGGAAAAACTACCATGAAAACCGCGACATCAAGAAGCTCAAACGGGACCTTGCATGGGTGCAGCAGTGCGCTTCGTTCCACAAGAACCGCGACCAGCCATTCCTCGACCGGCTCCGTTCGCTGTTCGAAGAGCGCCTCGAATCGTTCTTTTCATTTGAATATGCGGGCATTATCCGCGACAATTACGAGCAGCTGTATTTCATTCCCGTTTATAAAAAATCCAGCAAGTTCAGCTTCGTTTACCGCCAAATCTGGGGTTTGCGTGCCAAATTGCTCTGGGCTAGGTTCTTTGCTCGTCCGGAAACGGAAGAATATGTAGATATAACTTTAAAAGGTGAAGAAAACCTTTAAAGACCACTTTGGTGGGCATTTGCTGCGTTTTGGCGCTGTGCCAGAGCATTGTCTGGATTTGCCAATAGCTGTATTTCCAGCGCATCATCTGCTCGATAAGTACTTTAAATGACCGCTTCTCGATATCGTACATTTCATTTCCGCGCATCACGGAAGTGGTCAGCGGCAGCGCATAGCTCCATTTTTTGTGCAGTTTCAGGATATGGTCCAGCCATTGCTTATTGAAATTGCCTTCTGAGGCGTGTTTCATCAGCACGTCGTAGGTGACCATGATCTTATAATGCGGAAATACATTGAGGCAGAAGTCGAGGTCGTATCCGTGAAAGCCGGTGAGCACCTTGCCGTCGAACGGAAAGCGGAGCGCAATATCACGACGGGTACAAAACCAGAGGCCATCCACGCACACGACCCGGCTGAGGCGCTCGTTCCGCGGGTTGTGATAGGCATGCAGTTCCTTCTTTTCATTGTACTTATAACCTTGCAGGACGTTCTGGTAGGACCTTTCTTCCGAATGAAATTCCAGCTGGTACCAACCAGCCGGTGCCAGCGACTTATAACCGCCCCCGGCCACTCCCACAATGCCGATTTGCGGGTCGCGCCCGAAGATTTCTGAAATGACGCTTCCCCAGTTTTCGGTCCGTATTTCGATGTCCTCGTGCATGAAGCACACGAGGTCGAATTTGGCCATATTCGCTCCTTCATTATAGACGTCGCAAATCCCCCGGCTTGCCCTGCGGTTGTCGATCGCGATTATTTCGTGGGGGACGCCCACAGTATGGCGGATATTTTCTGATACTTTGGATAACTCGGTCGGATCGGCCGAGCAGATAACGATGGAAATCATGGCTTGTACTTGGATTGCGGCCAAAAATAAGGCCAAAATCACTAATCCGGATGCGGGTCTCGCATTATTCCAGTAGAATATGGCCATATCCGGCATTTATAGGTAACCAAAAAACAACTTTGCCTTCCGATGAAACGAATCCTGTTACTGCTGCTCCTCGCGTGCACTTCTTCCGCATTTGCGCAAGTCAAATTCGCCCGGCTGTTCTCCGACCATGTCGTGCTGCAACGCCAAAAACCGATTCCCGTGTGGGGATGGGGCAAACCCAGTGAAAAAGTGAAAGTAACCCTGGCAGGGCAAACGGTGGAGGCAAAAGCCGATCCCACAGGCAAATGGCAGGTGAGTTTCAAGGCACTGGAAGCGGGCGGACCGCATACTTTGCAGGCAGCCGCCAAATCGGGCAATGCTGCCGTGAACGACGTGCTGATCGGCGAAGTGTGGCTTTGCTCCGGGCAGTCGAACATGGAATGGCCGGTATCGGCAGCTAAAAATTACGAGGAAGAGCGGAAAAATGCCGATTTCCCGCAAATCCGCCACTTCCGCGTCGACCACCTGGTGACGCTCCAACCCGAGCAGGACCTGAAAGCCGGAGAATGGAAGATCGCCAATGCCGAAACGGTGGGCGGATTCACGGCGGTAGGCTTCTTTTTTGCCCGCGAAATTCACCAAAAACTGAATGTGCCGATCGGCATCCTGCATTCGTCGTGGGGCGGCTCGCAAATCGAAGGCTGGATCAGCAAGGAAGCAATGCTGGGCAACGACGAGCTCCGCAGTTACGCACAGAATTTGCCCAAAACATGGGAGGAAGCGGACGCGGTAATGGACAAAAAACTCAAAAAGCAGCTTTTCAAAAACGCCTCGTACGACCCCACGCGTGAGGACGAACAGAAATATATTGCCCCGGATGTGGATTTGACCACCTGGCAAAAAACCGCCGACGGCGTCGGCCAATGGGATTGGAAAGGTCTGATGGGCTTCCGCGGCAGAGGTTACATGGCAAAAGAAGTGACCATACCCGCAGACTGGGTATCAAAGCAGACGACGCTTTCGCTCGCTGAGAACGACGGGCCCGTTGAGGTGTATATCAATGGCAAACCCGTGCACGAAGGCGCTGCCAAAGGCCCCCGCAAGATCCAGCTGCCCGCCAACACGTGGAAGGACGGCAGGAATATCATCACCATTAAAACCGGCAATATGGTAAGCGCAGCGTGGTTCGGGCCGGGACTGATGGGCTCCGCCGGCGAGTTGTATGTGGAAGAAAGCAACCGCAAAATCAGCATTGCCAAAGATTGGTACCTCATGCCGGCTTTCGCCGAAAAGCACGAGTATGCGCATTTGATGAACAATGTAGGCACCACGATTTACAACGCGATGATCGTCCCGCTGCTGCCGTTCGGCATTCGCGGAACGCTGTGGTATCAGGGCGAGAGCAACGCGGGCCGTGCCTACCAGTACCGGCAGTCGTTCCCGCTCATGATCAACGACTGGCGCAAGCTTTGGAACGACGACTTCTCGTTCTACTGGGTGCAGCTATCCAGCTTCGGAACCGATCGCGATAGTAACAAGGGCAGCAACTGGGCCGAGCTGCGCGAAGCGCAAAACCTCACATTAAGCCTCCCTAAAACAGGCATGGCCGTTACCACCGACGTAGGTAACCCGAACGACATTCACCCGACCAACAAACAGGACGTGGCGCATCGCCTCGCTACCCAGGCGTTGAAAAACGATTACGGCCAGAACATGCCTTACGCCTCCCCGATGTACGAAGGAATGCAGGTTGACGGCAGCAAGGCCATTATTTCATTCAAAAACGCAGAAAACGGGTTGACGATCAAAGACCGCTACGGCTACCTCAAAGGGTTCGAGATTGCCGGCGACGATAAAGTATTTCACTATGCCAAAGGGGAAATCCAGGGCAACAAGGTCGTCATTTCAAGCCCCAACGTGAGCAAACCGGCTGCGGTGCGTTACGGCTGGTCCGATGCGCCCGAAGATGCGAACCTGTTCAGTACCGACGGTTTCCCGGCAAGCCCGTTCAGGACCGACTCCTGGCCTGGCATCACCGTGAACGCCCGTTTCGAATAACCCATTTGTTTCAGAGATTATATGTTAAAACCCCTATTATGGTGCGTTGGCAGCCTCGCAATGGTATTGTCAGGCGCTCAAATTCCTTCTGACCAAACCGACAAAAAGAAAAACGGCACCGCAGACGACCGTAAGCGGGAATGGGCGGAATACCTCGGCGGCCCCGACCGTAACCATTACTCGCCATTGACGCAGATTAACAAGGATAATGTCAAAAACCTGAAAATCGCGTGGACCTACGCCATGCCTGACTCGGGTCAAACGCAGGTAAATCCTATCATCGTCGACGGCGTGCTGTATGGCGTCACCTCCACGGTGCAGGCATTTGCGCTCGATGCCGCCACAGGGAAACAGCGGTGGATTTTTGGGGATAAATCCAAAAACGGCTCCAATACGAGCCGCGGACTTACCTACTGGGAAGATGGCGACGACAAACGCATCCTGCACGCAATGGGCGCACACCTGTACGCGCTCGATGCCCGCACGGGAAAAGTAATCGAAAGCTTTGGTGAAAACGGGCGGATCGACCTCCACACCGGCCTGCCCGAAATAGCGAAAAACAAATACATGGTTTCCAACACGCCGGGGACCATTTTCGAAGACCTGATCATCATGCCGTTGCGTCTATCCGAGGATTCGGACGCAGCTCCCGGAGACCTGCGGGCGTTTAATGTGCGGACGGGCAAGCTGGTGTGGACGTTCCATACCATTCCCTACCCCGGCGAATTCGGTTACGAAACCTTCCCGCCGGATGCTTATAAAAACACATTCACCGGCGCGGCCAATAACTGGGCAGGCACGGCCATCGACCGCCAGCGCGGCATTCTGTACGTCCCGACGGGCTCGGCAGGTTATGATTTTTACGGCGGAAAACGCAAAGGCGCCAATCTATTTTCCAACTGCCTGCTCGCACTCGATGCCCGCACGGGCAAGCGCCTATGGCATTACCAAACCATGCACCACGACCTTTGGGACCGCGACCTTCCCGCGCCGCCGAACCTCATTACCGTTACCCAAACCGGCCCCGACGGCAAGCCGAAGAAGATCGACGCGGTGGCGCAGGTGAGCAAGCAGGGCTATGTATTTATTTTCGACCGCGTTACGGGCAAGCCTTTGTTTCCAATTAAGGAAGTAGCTGCTCCCAAAACCGCATTGCCCGGTGAACACCCCTGGCCTACCCAGCCGGTGCCCGCGAAGCCCGCCTCGTTCGCACGCCAGGCGCACACCCTCACGGAGAACGACATCAGCATGCACGCCCCCGACCGCGATTCGTTGCAAATCAAATTCCGGGGCTATCAAAAAGCGCTTTTTGCGGCGCCCAGCAAGGAAGGCACGGTAATCCTGCCCGGCTTCGACGGCGGTGCCGAATGGGGCGGTGCAGCAGCCGATCCTGACGAAGGCATTTTGTACGTCAACAGCAACGAAATGGCCTGGATACTCACCATGAAAGACACGCCGAAAGCCAGCGAACTGTCCAACCTGTCGCCGGGCGAAAAAGTGTACACGACCTATTGCGTAACCTGCCATGGACCGCAGCGGAAAGGCAATGCCAAAAGCGGCTATCCGTCGCTCGTCGACATAGGCACCCGCAGGGACAAGGCTTTTGTGAACCAGCTCATCACGACCGGAAAAGGCATGATGCCCGGCTTCACCATGCTGACGGCCGCCGAAAAGCAGGCGCTCGTATCATTCCTGTTCGGGGATGAAAAAGTGGAGGCGGTTTCGGAAACGCCGGCTTCCAAAAAAGTTTACCTGCCCTATCAAAGCACCGGGTACAATAAATTCCTTGATGCCAACGGCCTGCCGGCCATTTCGCCGCCCTGGGGCACACTGAATGCGATAGACTTGAATTCGGGCAAATTTCTCTGGAAAATACCTTTCGGGGAAGTGGAATCACTCAAAGCAAAGGGCGTTCCCACCACCGGCACGGAGAATTACGGCGGCCCCGTGGTAACCGCAAGCGGATTGCTGTTCATTGCGGCCACGAAGGACGGCAAGTTCAGGGTGTTTGATAAAAAAACCGGCAAATTGCTGTGGGAAACGCAATTGCCGGCTGCCGGGTTTGCTACGCCCGCTACTTATGAGGTGAATGGCAAGCAATATGTGGTGATAGCCTGCGGCGGTACCAAGCTGGGCACGAAAAAAGGAAACCAGTATGTAGCATTCGCATTGGAATAACTACACACCCGCGATCCATTCGCGCATTTTCTTCCGGCCTGCCTCATCGGGCAACCGTCCTTCGCCGGCCCCAAGATTATCCACCAGGTGCTTCACATCCGAAGTGCCTGGTATTACGCACGTTACGGCATCGTTGGAGACGATGTATTTGAGAAAAAACTGCGCCCAGGTTTTGATGTCGTAATCGGCGGCCCAGGCGGGAAGGTCCTTGCCTTTCACGGCGCGGAACAATGCACCTTGCTCGAAAGGTTCGTTGATGATCACCGCCACGCCTTTGTCCTTCGCGGCTTTCAGCAGGCTCTTTTCTGCATTACGTGAGCGGATCGAGTAGTTAAACTGCACAAAATCAATATCTTCCGATTTAACGATCTGTTCCAGCCGTGCGTGGGATGCGTCGGTGTAATGGGTAATGCCAATGTAGCGCACCTTTCCCGCGGCTTTCCATTCTTTAAGTGTTTTCAAATGCGTTTCCCAATCCTGCAAGTTATGTACTTGCATCAGGTCGATCTTCTTGCGTCTCATTTTCTGCATCGAAGCATTCATTTGATCAATCCCTTCCTGCCGGCCGGTTGTCCAGACTTTCGTAGCGAAAAAAAAGCGGTCGTTCAGTTTCAAATCGGTCGTAAGATCACCGATCACCTGCTCCGCGCGGCCGTACATAGGCGAAGCGTCGATCACCTTAGCGCCGATCTCATTCATTTTTTGCAGCACCTCCCTCAGCGGGTTACGCTCGGCACCCGTGCCCACATCAAACTGCTGCCACGAGCCAAGTCCCACCACGGGCAGGCGTTCGCCGGTAGAAGGGATTTTTCTTTCCAGTATCATTTTGAGATCGGTTTTTGCAGAGGAAGGAAACGGGTTCAATGCCAGTCCGGCACCGGCGGCAGCCAGGCCGGCCAACGCCTCCCGTCTTGTAAAAATATGCTTCATTGCCTGGTTAATGGGTTTTTGATGCCTTTAAGTTACAAACAAAAAGCGTCGCCGGAACGCCGGTTGGCCAAAAATGAGAAAAGGAGCCAGGATAATCCTGACTCCTTTTGCTGCACTTCACACCAAATCTGAATCTATTACTTTCTTTCGATGGATACTCCGATCTTGTAATCTTCCAGCTTGGGTGTTTGCGAAAGGTCCGGATAAGGAAGCACTTCGCTGACGCGCAGCACATATTCCACACCGCTGAGCTTGAATGACTGTACATTGTTTTTGGAATCGCCCTTGAATTCCAGGTTCACATCCACCTGATTCGACGCGTCGGACACGGTAAGCGTCAGTTTCGCGCTTCCCAGGGTTACGCAGTTCGCATTGACCGGGCAGCGGCTGTCCGCCACTTCTTTCAGCTCTACTTTCAGGTCACTTCCGGCAGTTGATACCGTGGTGGCCTGGCGGTAAGGAACGCTCGTCGTACTTAGCTCGGGTTGTGGGGAACTGTCCTGTTTCTTGTCGCAGGCAATCGCAGCGACGCACATAAATGCGAGTAAGATGATTTTTTTCATGCTAACAGTATTTTGAAATATAATGCAGAGAACCGCCCGCCGAGACAAAGGTTGTAACCGGCTTATAAAAAATTACATTTCTTCCCCGGTAAAGCACATTCAGGAAAAATGCGGGCCATTGGATTGCCATTCTTCTCATTCCGGTGACTATTATTTAACTGTATATTAATGTGGCATACTTATTTTTACAGGCAAACGCCTTAACCCAGCAGCTGGCGAAAAATACGGAAATATGGTCTGGTACGAAGACGAAGTACAAAGAGTCGAAAAAGAACGATCAACACTAAAGTATGAGCCGGAAACGGTTTTTTACGGAAGTTCGAGTTTTACGCTGTGGCCCGGCATGTACCAGGATTTTGCGGAATTGAAGCCGATCAACCTGGGCTTTGGGGGTTCCACGCTTGCGGCCTGCGTCTGGTTTTTCGAGCGTATTATGACCACCGTTACCACGCCGCAGCGCTTCGTCGTCTATGCCGGCGACAATGACCTGGGCGACGGGCGGCATCCTACGGAAGTGTTGCTCTTCTACCGGCAGCTGATACGGCTCGTACGTGACCGTTTCGGTGCGATTCCCTGCTTTTTCGTATCCATCAAGCCAAGTATACAGCGGTGGGAAATCATTGATTCCATCCGCACGGCCAATGAACTGATCCGCGAGGAAACCGGGAAAGACACGCAGCAGCATTACATTGATATTTTCCCGCATATGGTCAACTACCAGGGCTACCCGCGCAAATCGCTTTTCGAGGCGGACGGGCTGCACCTGAGTGGGGATGGCTATGCGATTTGGAAGAAATTGATCAGTGAGCATATACATGCCGCCGCCGGGGCGGATACACTTCATCAAACTCCTTAAAATTCCGCTTCGTCATGGAAAGGGCGTATCACAAATGGTTTAGTCCGGCTTTGGACAGGTTTATGGAAATGCTTGTTTTTGGTCACGCGGGCATGCCGGTGATATTTTTCCCGACGCGCTCGGCGCATTTCTACGACTTCGAGAACTGGCGGGTGATTGATGCGATGAAGCACAAGATCGAAGCCGGTGAAATCCAGGTTTACTGCGTCGACAGCATTGATAGCGAAAGCTTCTATTCCGAAGCGCCGCCGCCGCATCGGATTGCGAGGCACATTCGGTACGAAAAGTACATTCTGGAAGAGGTGATCCCGTTTATCCGCATTCAAAATAAGAGCCGGGAGCTCGTAGCAGCGGGTTGCAGCCTGGGCGGCTATCACGCGGTCAACATTGCATTGAAGCATCCGGAAATGTTCACCAAAGTGGTAGGCATGAGCGCCCGCTACGACCTTACCCAGCCGCTCCCCTACTTCGCCGACCTGTTTGACGGGTATTTCGACGAGGACATTTATTTCAACATGCCTAATCACTTCGTCCCGGGCATTTCGGACCCGGAGCTTTTAAAACGGCTGCGAGAACTTGAAATCACACTTGTAATTGGCCGAGAGGATTCTTTTCTGGAAAACAACCGCCACCTCAGCGATTCGCTGCACCGGATTGACGTCCCGCATCAGTTTTACATCTGGGAAGAGGAAGCGCACCGGCCACGATATTGGCGGGAGATGGTGAAGATTTATTTGTAATTAGGCTGTCCAGCGGAGCAACGCCCATTCATTGGTGGAGCCGGAAATAAGCAGAAAAGTTTTTTGCGGTGCCAGATAATACATTTTGTCCGTCATAAAAGGCGGGTCGAGCGCCGCTACCCTTTCCGGCTTATCGGTGATTCGGAGCACGTCCAGCCCATGCATTCCTTTATTGAGCACCAGGTAATCTTCAACCAGCTCAAATGACCGCACGGCGGTGGTAATGGAAGCGCCCGGTGTAAATACATGGTCGTCGTATCCATATGATTTCACAAATCCTAGACCGGCCACGAACATGCGCCGCCCGTCGGGCGTGAAGGTGATCTGGTAGCAGGTATTCGGCAGCTGATCGACTTTTGTTGATTTAAGGAAACGCTCTTCACTGAACGCCTGGCTGTACAATTCACCATAGTTGGTTCCGTAAACCAGCAGATTCTCCTCCGGATGCAATGCTCGCGCGATCGGATCACGGCCTTTGGTTTTGATTCTTTTCAACTCCATGAGTTGATCGGCCTGCCATTCAAGCAACGCAACGTTTTTACCGGAAAAGACAAGCAGCGCCCCGTCGTGGGCATAGGTAGCAACGGGAATGTCGCGGGCCGACTTGTAAGCATCGGATTGTTCGAACAGCTCTTTTTCCTTGTGTGAAAGCATTTTAAAACCGTTCACCCTTTTCTGCGCAACTTCCAGTGCGAATTCAGCACCGATTCCCTCCCACTGATATTCCCGGTCGTCCAGGTTTGCGATGAGCTCCATTGAACCGTCAAACCTCAGCAGCACCACTTTGCTGTGGTCTGCCAGCAGGAACGCACCTTTACTTTCCAGCACATGCACGAATCTCAAATGCGTGCTCAGTGGCGACGGGATGCTTTTGGACAATGTGAGTTGCATGGTAAATAGTTTAAAATACTCCGTTTTGATACAAACTATCGGATTTCAGCCGCTTTACCTCAGCCCGGAATGCCTCTGAATTCTTTTCACCGTCGATCGTAACCAGGTAATCTTTCGTACGGAAGCGCTCGATCGGCAAATCCTGAAATTGCATACAAGGCTGTATTTCCCGTACGTAGGAATAGCCGCTTCCGCTTTGTTGCAGGCATTCGAAATAAACAATGCGAACGAATGCCGACTTCTCCGAGAGCAACCGGGTGTCGTGATCGGATAGCAGATGTTGGTCCACGGCCAGCGGTTTCGAGGTAAATTCCAGCGTTTTGTAAAGCGACTGCTGCGAGCCCTCACGATCTCCAAACCAGCATTCTACCTTCACATTCACCAGCGCCCGGGTGTTATTGGCGATGTGCAATGTCAGCGGCCCGGCTTTTGCCGCCGGAAACCAGGCGTACAGATCGCGCGCGCCACTTTGAATGGCCGGCAGCAGAACAAATAGCAGCGGAATACAAAGCACCGCCACCCCGATGATTTTGTTCTTCCAGAATAGCAGGGCTATCAGGACAATCATAAACAGTCCAAGCAGGTAGAAAATCCCGAGCGCCCACCCCACCGAACTGTCACCGGACGGGGCGGGCTTTACGAGATAGTAAACAACCGCCACCAGCAGAATGACGGCAAACAGGCCCAGCAAAGCGAAATAAGCGAGCTTGATCATGGCAATTAGCGTGTGTATAATGACAGATCCGGCTCAGACTTCGAAAGGCAGCTCGTAGTCTCTCGTATTCGGCTTCGAGCTACGCGTTTTGACGGTAATGCGCGCTTTAAGCGGGCTGCCGAGTACTAGAAAGTATTTTACGTATTGGTCTTCGTGATGCGTCCACGACTTCTCGTCCAGCAAATACTCGGTAGCACCCTGCTTGCCGGCCTTGTACGCCCATTGCTCCACGATATTAGGTTCGTAGGTGACGAAATGCCCCATGCACATGATCTGCACGCCCGGCTGAGCATGGTTCCCGAGCTCCGTGCAGCTCTCCACGAGGACATTTATACTGGAATTATCTTCGAGATCTCTTACCGACCATTGGTCGAGCACTGTTTTAACATTGGCCATTTGAATTGTCTGATTATTGTTGACTGAGGGCTGCAAAGAAATACCGCCCACCGTACATCAGGACAATCCGATTATCAACCGGCTATTTGAAACTATTTAGCGCTGTCAATGCTGATTGATCGTGAAGGCATTCCGCACGCGGCGTACCTTGCCGTCGCTTTTAGTCATCAGGTACATTTCCTTCGTGAAACGGTTGTACTCAATGCGAACATCCACGCGTTTCGAGCCCGACATTTTCACGAGATCGGTTTCCCGGCCATCTTGCGTGATCAGCAGCTCATAGATCGAATGATCGGTAAGGCCCCGATCGACATTGGCATAAAAAATGCGTCCCTTTACAATGTCCCCAAAAATGTATTTGTCTTTCAAAGCCGCGATCGGGCCCTCGTACACGTAGCCCCCGCTAATCGCGTTCCCGTCGATATGGTCGTATTGCAAATATGGCTTTTCGAACGAGCCGGCGTCCGTTTCGGGTACCGGATACACGTTTTTGAGATCTTTGGAAGAAATGGCATAATTGCCCTCCCGTACATTCCAGCCATAATCGCCCCCTTTCACGATCACATTCACTTCTTCGAAATTCGATTCACCCACTTCTGTGCTCAGCAACGTGCCCTTGTGCCACGCCAGCCGGTGCGGATTGCGAAAACCATAGGCGTAAATTTCCTTGTAAACGCCTGCATCTGCATTCACAAACGGATTATCAGCCGGAATGCCGTAGCGGCCATTTTTACTATTGTTCCCAAGCGGATCAATGCGGATGATCGTGCCGAGGAGCGATTGCATGCTGTGACATAGCTCGGGGTGCTTGCCGATGGTCGAGCCCCCGTCGCCGGTGCCGATGTACAGCATGCCGTAATCCTTTTCGCCCTTCGCGGCATCCGGGTTGAAACCAATGTCCTGCGTCCCGTGAACGGTGCTTGGCACATTAATGCGGAGCAGTTCCCGCCGGCTTCCTTTGAACGCGGGGCTCGTCACATCGTCCATCTTCCATTCCGAAACCACCCATTGCACGGCCACTTCGATCGAGTCATTGTAGGAATAGTCCGCCGGTTTTCCCTTGGGCGCTTCGGTGTGGGTGATGTAGATCAATCCATTGTTCAGGTATTCCGGGTGGAAAACGAAGCTGCCCAGCCCCGTGCCGAGGCCCGGTTCGTTCACGAAATCCGCGAGGTCGGGGCGCAAATCCAGGAATGTGCTTACCTGCCGGTCGCGGATTTTGTAAATGATGCCGCGCTGGTCGCTTATGTAAAGCGAGCCGTCGTTCGAAGGGTGCGGGCGCATATTGGCAATGCGCGTGCGCGGCATTTTATCGCTCGATGCGGGGATCGTCACAAAATCTTCCAGTTCAATGCGCAAACCGCTTTTGATCACCGGCTGCGCAAGGCGTGCGACGGCGGCAGTGTCCGTCTTCACTTCAAGCGGCGCAATGTTATGCAGTTTCGTTTCGGATGCGATGTAAGCCAGTATCGAGCGGATTTCGTCGTCTTTCAAAAAATCGAAAGGCGGCATGATCATCTTGTAGCGCTTGGAAAGGCTAACGGCCCGCGCATTACCCGCTTCAATGGCGTGGTTAGGATTTTTCACAAAGGCGATCAGTTCCTGCTCCGAAAGCAGGGTGGTGATGCCGCCAAGCCGCGGCCCGATTTCCTCCTGCTCCATCGCATGACAAGACACGCAATGTGTTGTAAATAATTCTTTACCCTTCAAATCCGCACCTGCAAGCTGTGCCGACGCGGTGGCAGGCTGCTTTCGGCCTGCGCAGTTTAGTAAAAAGAATGAAATGACGGCCGAGCCGCAGAGGAAGCGTAAAGTTAAGGTCATTCAGTGATGGGTTAGGAATTTTCAAATGCGACCTCAAAGTTAGCGACCGGCCGGGAAACAAAAAAAGCCGGATCGCTCCGGCTTGATCACTGAATCATGAAGGAATACGATGGTTATCCTACATTTTTTCCGTCTTTATCGAGTTTTACCCTGGCACTCTGACTGCCATTCGCAACTTGCAACTCATAATATTGTGCTTTATCCGGCTCGGTTACCAGGAATGCCTTTTTAACCGTCCAGCCGCTAAACTCGTCACTTTTAATGGTCTTTTTGATACCCTCCGGCAGGTCTTCCGTTTTTACGGCTACCTTCTCTTCTTTGGCTGCTTTCTGCGTCGTCGCCTGTTTATCTGCTGATTGGTCGGCGGTGTTTTGGTTGGCCGTCTGGGCCTGAACAGAAGCAAATGAGATAAGTGTCAGGGCTAATGCCGATACTACTAGCTTTTTCATAAATCCTTGTTTTTTAGACAACTATCAATGTTTTAGATCTCGTATCAATGTTTTAGATCTCGTGCATTCGCACTGTTGCCTGATATTCTAACAGGACTATGCCAAAAGATTTAACTAATTCATTATCAATAATTTATAAATATTCTACTAATTCACTGGTGTTTACCAAACTCCACGTTTTGTAGGATTTTGTCTAAAAAAACCCTCATAAACGAAAACTGCCCGCACTGATAGCGCGGGCAGTTTGGGACTGAAATTCAGGTCGGATTACTTATCGTAGCCCGGGTTCTGAACCAGCTTCGCATTACGGTTTATTTCATCGCGGCTGAATGGGCGGAAGTACATTTTATCCACCCAAGTGCGGTTTTCGTGCGATTTGTCCTCCGTCGGCGTGTAAGTATAGTCGTACACGGTCGGATCGTAGTGGTACGGCTCCCTCATCGACTTGCCTGGCTTGAATTTGCCGATCACGGTGATGAATTGCAACGGACGGCCCAGTGTGGTAGGCGCGATCATCCAGCGGCGTGCATCGTGGTAGCGCTGCTCTTCGTAGGCCATTTCAATGCGTCTTTCGTGACGGTAAGCATCACGCAATGCAGTGCCTGAAACTTTCAATGCAGGCATCCCGGCGCGGAAACGGATTTTGTTCAGCAGGTCAAGCGCTACCGCATCCTGGCCAAGCTCGATGCTCGCCTCGATGTAGTTGAACGCCACCTCGGTTACGCGGATGAACGGCCAAGGGATGTTCTGGCGGTCGGTGTTGTCATACAATGCAGGGTTCGGGTCGATGAACTTGCGCATGTAATAGCCTGTGCGGCTTCCGTTCCAGTCTTCGATCGTGCTGCTGCGGGTATCCAGTCCTTTGCGGTTGAAGAGCGCCCCTTTGTCATCCAACAGGTCGTATGAGCCGGTTTGGATCTGGTTAGCAGGGTCTTTCGCGTCGGATGGACGTGGCTTCCAGGGCGCACCGTCGTACATGACCGTTGCATAGAAACGCGGGTCGCGGTTCACATACGGGCTGGCTTTGTGGGTCGGGTTGGTCCACGAGAACTTCGTTCCGTCCATCATTTCGTAGTCGTCCACCAGCAAGCCTATCGGCGTGTTACCCGCCCAGTTGTGGTAGCCGTTCGGACCGTTGTTCAAACCGGTCTGACGTGCACCGTCGGAGGTTTGGCTCGGCGTGAAATAACGTCCGAAGATCACATCCTCACCGCCGGCAGCGTCGAGAGACTTGTCGGCGCTGTAACCCGCCATCGCGATTGAAATGTAGTTGATCTTGCCTTGCTCAGGTGTTACCGGCGCGGTCAGGTTCAGTTTATAACCTGCTTTGGCATCCATTGCAGCCTTAGCAGCAGTTTGCGCAGCCTGCCAGCGCGCCTTTCGGTCGCCGGAAGTGTAGCCGAAGAATTCAGGATTGGTATACCCGGCCAGCACAGCAGATTTTGCTTTTGCGGTAGCCACATCGTGCAGGTCGCTCGCAGCGTAAAGCAGCACGCGTGATTTCAATGCCAATGCAGCCACTTCCGTAGCACGGCCTTTCTGCTCGGTTTTGCCTTTCAGCAATGCAGCAGCGCTGTCGCAGTCGGCCGCAATGAAGTTCACACATTCTTCCCATGTGTTACGAGGCACTGAATAGTCCTCGTTCAGCTCGTATACTTTCGTGATGAGCGGAACGGAGCCGTAGTAGCGGAGAAGCTGCTGGTAGTAATATGCACGCAGGAAGTGCGCCTCGCCTTTCAATCGGTCTTTCAGGGTTTGATCCGCGAAAGTCGAAGTCGGCAGCTCCTGGATCGCCTGGTTAGTGGCGCGGATGCGGGAGTACATCGGGCTCCATCCGTAGGTATCATCCACCCAGCCCAGGTTGGAAGGGCTCAAACTTCCTTCGTTGATCGTGTTGATATTGCGGCCTGTGTGGGTAAATACAGCCTCATCAGTGAGCGACGCCAGCATTTGCTCGCTGAATCCGCCCTGCTGCAATCCCTGGTAAATGCCCGTCACAAAACCTTCGGCCAGGGCACCGTCTTTCCAAACCTCTTCGGTCGGGATTTCGGTGGGCGGCGTTACATCCAGAAAGTCAGTGTCACACGACACCAGCCCGGTTGTTGCCAGCGCCGCCAGAAAAATCCAATTTTTATAACTCAGTTTCATTTTTTTAGTCTTAGAAAGTTACACGTACACCTGCATTAAGAACTCGCGACTGCGGATAGTATTGTCCGTTGGTCGAAGTTGCTTCCGGGTCCCAGATCTTGATCTTGTCGATCGTGAACAGGTTCAAACCGTTCACATACACGCGCAGGTTGCTCACGCCGATTTTCGAGCCCAGTTCCGAAGGCAGGTTATAACCCAGTTCGATGTTTTTCAAACGCAGGTAATTATTGCTTTTCAGGTAATAGGTGTTGGCACCTGGTGAGTCCGCATTGGTGAGGTTGGTATAATACGTATTGTTACGGTTAGCAAGGCGTGGGTCTGTCGAGCTTGGGTTGTCGATTGTCCAACGGTTGTCGTAAGCGTATTTCAGGTAGTTACCAATGTCACCCGACTCGGTCTGTCCTACATATTGCAAACCTCCCGCAGCACCCTGGAACAGGATCGACAGGTCGAATGCCTTGTAGCCGAGGTTGATGTTCACACCACCGGTGAATTGCGGACGGTTGGTCTTTTCCGACCGTACCATATCATCCTTCGTGATCTTGCCATCGCCGCTCACGTCCTTGAACTTCATATCGCCCGGACGCAGCGTACCCGTGATACCGGAGTAGTCGATCGTGTTGGCATCGATCTCCGCCTGATCGCGGAACACGCCGTCGTACTGGTAAGCCAGGAATGCCTGGTACGGACGTCCGGTTGTAAACTGGTAAGAAGGCACACCCGGTGTTTCGTTCCAGTATTTGATCGTGTTTTTGGCATAACCACCATTCACACCTACCGAGTAAGTAAAGTTGTCGACGCTGCCATCGTAGCTCACCTTGAATTCAAACCCTTTGTTTTGCAGCTTTCCGAGGTTTTCGGGAGGAAGCTTGCCATCGATACCCGCCGTAGAAGGCGTAGAACCTGTTTTCGGGATCAGGATGTTCGAACGGTTATTGATGAAGTAGTCGATCTCAAATGCAATGCGATCTTTCCACAATGTACCTTCGATACCGAAGTTGCTGTTGTTGGCCACCTCCCAGGTGAATTGGTTGTTGGCAACACGGGTTTCAAGCAAAGTCTTCACAACCTGATCGTTGAGAATGTAGGTTCCGAAGCCCATCGTGTTCAGGTATTGGTATTCCGCCAATGTTTCGGTACCGAGCAGATAAGGCTCTGCACCCATCTGGCCCCACGATGCACGCAGCTTCACGTTGTTCACGAAGCGGATATTGTTTTTCCAGAAGTCCTCTTCGGAAATACGCCAGCCCGCCGACACACCCGGGAAGAATCCGAAGCGGCCCTGTTTCGGGAATACATACGAACCATCCGCACGCCACAGGAACTCTGCCAGGTATTTCTCCTTATAGTTGTATCCCACGCGACCAAAGTAGCTCAAACGCGCTCTTTTGAACAAATCACCGTTGTTGGTGCCGGAGTTACCGATGTTCTGCTCGGGCGTACCACCTGCGAAAAGCTGGTCAACAACCGGAGAGATGAAGTAGCGGCGGAATGCGAAGAAACCGTCAGCATCCACTGTTTCGCGCTGGATACCTACCATCGCATTGAAATTGTGCGAGCCGAATGTCTTCTCGTAGGAAGCCTGGCCGGTAAGCTGGATCGAAAGCTCCTGTGAAGAAGTTTCGGTGAGGCGGGGATCGTTGAATGTCGAACGGATTGCGCCTGTGAGTACCGGTGTTACACCGTCGGCTTCGTAGCTGCGTTTGTCCCAGTTATAAAGCGTCCAGGGCTTCTGGAACGATTTCTGGCGACGGATCTGCTTGTCAATAGCGGCCATTGCCGTCACTTTCAGGCCTTCCACACCCGGAATCTGGATGTCCAGTGAACCGTTGGTCTGGATGTAGTCGCGTTTGTCGTGGTTGTAACCGGTCGTGTTGGTCGTGATTACCGCCGGGTTCTGTCCGTTTTCGATGTCGGGACCAGGACGGCCATCCGGCCAGATCGCGATTTCGGTAGGCTTACCGCGCATGAGCATACGGAAAATGTCGCCTGCGCCACCGCCGTTCGGGAAGCGGCGGAACTCTTCGCGCAACACTACGCCGAGGTTGGCAGTAACATATTTGTTGATCTTCGTGTCCAGGTTCACACGCATGTCGTATTGCTTGTAACCGGTCGCAGAGTTTACATAGTTACCCTCCTGGTTGATATAACCCAATGACGCAAGGTATTTGATGTTCTCGCTACCGCCGGTCAATTGCAGGTTGTGGCGCTGCTGCGGCGACCAGTTGCGGATCACCGAACCGTACCAGTCGGTGTTCGGGTGCGTGAGCGGATCGGTCCCGCTGCGGAATTTTTGAAGGTCGGTCGGGGTAAATACCGCATTCAGCACATTGCCATTGTCGGTGCGGGTGTAGGCACCGTTGGTGTTGAAGCCTTGCAATGCACCGCCCCACTGGCTTACCGGCAGGTTATCGTAGATCTGCAATTCATTGCGGATCGTGGCATATTCCGCCGCGTTCGACATTTGAGGAATACGTGTAGGCTGTGCAATACCGAGGTTCAGGTCGTACGAAAGCTGTGGCTTGCCGCTTTTTCCGCGTTTGGTGGTAATGAGGATTACCCCGTTACCCGCACGCGAACCGTAAATCGCCGCCGCCGCATCTTTCAGTACCGAAATACTCTCGATGTCGGCAGGGTTCAGACGGTCCAGACCACCGGAACGGTTGGGCACACCATCCACCACGATGAGCGCATTGCTGTTACCCAGGGAGTTGGTACCGCGGATGCGGATCGCCGAGCCATCATAGCCGGGCTCGCCGCTCGCCTGCACCGCCGAAACACCCGGCAACCGGCCTCCCAATGTGTTGGAAAGGTTGGTTGAAGGCGCTTTTTGCAGTTCAGCACCTTTCACGGCCGTCACCGAACCGGTAAGGGTTGCTTTTTTAGCAGTACCATAACCCACAACCACGACCTCGTCGAGCGCTTTGGTATCTGCCAACATCTTCACGTCCAGGCTCGTTTTGTTGGCCAGTGGAATCTCCTGCGTAATGTAGCCGATGAACGAAAATACGAGCGTTGCCGTACCCGGCGCATTCACTGTGTAGTTACCTTCGATGTCGGTGACCGTCCCTGCGGAGGTCCCTTTTACCAGGATACTCACCCCGGGCAACCCCTGCCCTTGCTCATCATTCACTTTTCCCTTCACCGTTACATCCTGAGCGTATGCACCGGTCATGACCAACAGGGTCAACAGAAGGGAGTAAAAATACCGCGTTAGGCTACGGTACTTTTCCCGTTCAGAAATCCTCATAGATTAAGTATAGATAGATAGTAGATAGTTAAAAAAATTATAAAAAAATGAAAAGATATTACAAACCGGGTTCCATGCATAAGCCCTTGTTTTTCAACAAGTCAGAGAAGTGTCTACCATACACAATTTATCTTACTAATAATCTTTAAAGTCCTATTTTAACAAAATCGCTCGTAACCGATTGGCGATTTACTTATACTTAAATGGGAGGCTAAACTGGAAAATGTTATATTTCTTGCTCCGGCAATACCGAGGTAGGCAATGTGAGTAACCGGATGTACAAAAAGATATGAAATTATTTACATAAACAAGCATTCCTGCTTTCTGACTATGTTTTCTTGGAAAATAACCACTAGTTACTTGACGTATAGCAGTAAGCGGTGCGCAGTAATGGAAACTAGTTGGACACAAAACAAAAAACCGCTTCCATTCGTTGGAAACGGTCTTTGATGAGATAATAATACCAATTTTGCCGAAACTAACCTGATTTTTGCCAGACGCGAACAAACGCAGTTGTGCAAACGTTTGCGTCTTGTAAAAATTATATTATTGAAATTAAAAAGCGATTAACGAGCCGTCCAGCCGCCATCCACCGCGAGCACCGATCCGACCATATAACTAGCCGCATCGCTGGCGAGAAAAATAGCGGCGCCCTGGATTTCTCGCAGATGTCCCCAGCGGCGGAGCGCCGTTGCGCCCAGGATGATATTGCGCGCATCTTCGCTTTCTGCGATGGGGATGTTCATTTCAGTAAGGAAGGGGCCGGGGCAGATCGCATTCACCATAATGTTGAATGGCGCGAGTTCGAGTGCCAATGCGCGGGTCATTTGCACTACCGCCCCTTTGCTGGCCGTGTAGGGCGTTCGGTTGGCAAGCCCTACGAGCCCTAGCGTGCTTGCGAGGTTGATAATGCGCCCGCTTTGCTGCTTTTTCATGTGCGGCACCACTGCCCGGCAGGCCAGCCAGGTTCCGGTTACGTTAACGTCCATCACCAGTTTGAAATCCGGCACCGCGAGTTCATCAATGGGCCCGCGGATATTGATCCCGGCGCTGTTGATGAGGATATCGATTTTCCCGAAACTTTCAAGCGCAAATGCCACCATCGCATTCACTTCCGGCTCCGATGTAATGTCGGCTGCGTAAGAGAGCACGCGGGTACCAAACGAAATGCAAAGCTCCGCCGCACTGCGCTCGCCGTCCACGGCACTTCTGTTGACCAGCAGCATGTCGCAGCCCGCCGATGCCAGTCCGGCCGCCATCGCCAGCCCGAGGCCCTTGGAACCTCCCGTGACGATAGCGACCTTCCCCCTGAGGTCAAATTGCCTGATGCCAGGCAGAACGTCCTGCACCATGGCGATTAATACTGATGGAATGCTTTGGAAACGAAGCCCAGCACTTCCGGCAACGACTCGCGCCAGTAGGTCCAGGTGTGCCCGCCTTCGCGTATGCGGAACTCGTGCGGGATCTCCTTTTTGCGTAATGCAATGTGCACGAGGCTGTTGCCTTCATACAAAAAGTCATCGTCACCGCAGTCGATGTACCAGCGCACGGCCTTTTTCTGGTCGTCGGGCATGTTGTTGATCAGCGCCAGGGCGCTGTGGCGGTTGTAATAGCGCTCGGCGGTCGAGTCGGCGATATTGGGATTGTTTCTCAGCAGGTTCTTCCTGGCATCGTCGAGCGTAATCGGTCCTGTGGAGGCGCTGAGCGGGCATGCGGAAGAAAACAGTTCCGGGTGGTGCAATGCGTACATAAAACTGCCGCCGCCGCCCATCGAAAGCCCGGCAATGGCCCTGAACCGCTTTTCGCTTTTGATCCGGAATTTCTTTTCGACATGCGGCATCAGCTCGGTAAAAAAGAAGTCCTCGTAGTTCCAGTCGCCTTTTACATCATTGAAATACCCCCTCCTACCCGTATTCGCATCGGGCATGACGATGATCATCGGGGTGGCTTTACCCTCGCTGATCGCCTTGTCGGCGATGTGCAGCACTTCGCCGAACTGCACCCAGCCGGTATGGTCGTCGCCGGCACCGTGGAGGAGGTACATCACCGGGTAACTCCGCTCGGAGGTGCCGTAGTCGGGCGGCAGGTAGATGGCGTATTTGCGGTCGGATTTAAGCAGTTTGGAAGGTACCGACAGGTTATCGAGCACCTTGCCCGTTTGCGCAAGCGCAGGAATGGCCAGCAACGCAGCCAATGCAATCGTACAGATGATCTTCATATTATTTTTTCTTCGTTTTCATCGCCACCGGGTCCCAATGGATGATTTTTTTACTGAAATAGCTTTCGTTGCAAGCGAGTACCGGCGCCGCGGCCCTGAAACCGAACACAGGGTCTTCAATCGTCCCCAGGCTTCCTTTTTTCACATTTTCAAAGAAGTCTTTGAAATGGTTGGCGTGTGCATCGTCCTCTTTCGGCGCTACAAACCGCACTTCTTTGACAGGCTCCGCTTTTCGGGTGTCTTCCGGGTATTGCGCGTCGTATTGCTTTTTGAACTCCTTCTGCTGCGCTTCCGAGAATGTGTTAAAGCTATCGTAACCGCCCATTCCGGGCGCTTTCGGCAGTTTTTTCTTGGTAAGCACCAGGTTGTTCTCAGTAAATTCGATCTGTCCCTCGGTGCCGATAATGCGGGTGTTATTTGCAATGGCACCTGCATTGGCGAAGTTCACGCGGAGTACCATCTGGAAGTTGGCGTGAATGTCCGTTTTCGGGTAGTCGAGGATGGATACCAGCACGTCGGGCACATCGCGGCCATCATTCCAATAGCTCAGCTCGCCGGAAGACATTACACGTTCCGGCCCGAGCGAGTTGGTGACGAAATGCACGCCTGTGATGAGGTGCACAAAAAGATCGCCGCCGACCCCGGTACCGTAATCCTGGTAATTTCTCCACCGAAAAAAACGTTTCGCATCAAACGGGCGCTTGGGGGCGTCGCCCAGGTAGGCATCCCAGTCGACGGTGCTGGGCGAGGCATCGGTGGGAATGGAGTAGTTCCATGCGCCGATGGCATTGAAACGGTCATTGTTCGATTCCACATAATTGATTTCACCGATTTCCCCAGCCTGGAACAGCCGCTTGGCCTCCTTGAAAGACGCCGAGCTGATCCGCTGGCTGCCGACCTGCATCGTTTTGCCCGACTTTTTCCAGGCGTCGATCACCGAAATTCCTTCGTTGATATGGTGCACCATCGGCTTTTCGCAGTATACATGTTTGCCGGCCTGCAATGAGGCTTTAGTGATGTGGTCGTGCCAATGGTCGGGGGTTACCACGAGCACCGCGTCGATATCCTTCCGTTCGAGGATCTGGCGGTAGTCGCGGGTGGTGAAAATGTCTTTTCCGTAAAGCTCCTTCACACGGGTAAGGCGGCCGTCGTACAGGTCGGCGGCGGCTACGAACTCCACGTCCTGCGAGCTGCGCAATGCGGCCTTGGTGTCGCTGTGCCCCTGGATACCCATGCCGATTGTCGCGAAGCGGATCTTGTCGTTAGGACTGATTTTTTTGAGGTCTTTGATAATGTGAAAAGGTTTGGCAAAACTTTCCGTGGCTAACAGTGCAGACGCGGCTGTTACATTTTTAATAAAATTGCGGCGATCAGGCTTCATTTGAAGTGTTTCAAAGGTTTAAGAAGATGTTTTCCCCTAATTTAAACAATTCGGAATTTGTTGCGCCGCCAAATTAAAAATATGTACATTTTGCCACCTTATTCCTCACTCTACTCACTTAACTAACGTTCCGATGCACGCCGAGCAGCGAAAAAAACTGATTAATGAATTGACCGACCTCATCCGGGGCGGAAACGCACACGTCACACTGGAAGAAGCCATCACCGGCGTTCCCGCGCATTTGCGCACCGTCATTCCCGACAACCTGCCGTACAGCATCTGGCAACTGCTGGAACACATCCGCATTGCCCAGAAGGACATCGTCGATTTCTCGATCTCGAAGGATTACAAAACGCTCATCTGGCCGGACGAATACTGGCCACAGCCGACCGATAATGTGAGCGACGAGCAATGGGAAGACAGCGTTGCGGAAATCAACGACGACCAGCGCCGGTTTTTCGACCTGCTGCGCGACGAGTCGAAAGACCTTTTCAGTCCGTTGCCATGGGGAAGCGGGCAGAATATCGTGCGCGAAGCAATGCTGATCGCCGATCACAATTCCTACCACATTGCCGAGATCATCGTAGCGCGGAGGCTGCTGGGGATCTGGAAATAAGGCATTCAAGAAACGCCTGCCGGTGCGCATACCGGCAGGCGCTTACAATTCTTCGATCACAATATCTTTGTAATACACCTTGGCTTTCCCGCCGCCGTGGATTTGCAGTCCTATGAGGCCTTTCTGAGGAATGGATTTATCGGGCTCCTGGTAATCGATGGTTTTTGTCCCGTTCAGGAATAGCTGGATATGGCCGTTCTTGCTGTGGATTTCGTAATTATTCCAGTCATTCCGCTTCACGAGTTTTTCCACCAATGCGGAACCCGGGGCGATCAGCGTTTTATTCCGCCTCGATTCATCGTAAAGGCTTGCCCAGTATTTGTCACCGAGGTCGGCCTGGTAGCCGGTCATTTCGTAGGCCGGGTTGGCGAGCCGCACGCTGTGGAACTGCACGCCGGTGTTGATGAAGCCCTCGTGGCCGGTAAGTTTGAATTTTACTTTGAGAATAAAATTGCCATATTCTTTCCGCGTACACAGGAACTCGTTATGCGGAACGGTCTCTTCCAATGAGCCACCGGCAATGCTTCCATTCTCGATCTTCCAGGTTTTCACCGTGTCGCCTTCCCATCCGTTGAAAGTCCGGCCGTCGAAGAGCGCTACCGGCTTACCGGGGGCAATCATAATGCAGCCCGCAAATGCGAGCGTTGCGGCGCAGGTGAAATAGAACGGAAGCTTTCTCATGACGTGGTCGGTTTCGTGCTAGTATAGTTTTTTCCAATGATGGGAAAAGAGGTTTTGAGTAGATTTTTACTTTACAGGCATTTGCGCAAAAATCGGACTGGACGCTTTGAACGTATGTTTTCCGCGATTGACAACCGAATGTTACTTTATAGCTAATATCCGTATTTTTACAGGGTGCGGCGGTAACCGACAAGCCCCGTACCTAAAAACAGAGGACATTTTTTTAACAATGACTGATACCCTTAATGCGCGTAAGGACGATCTGCTGCTGGCGATCGAGCGGTTTAAACTTGTGGCAAAAGCTACCCATGACGTAATCTGGGATTGGGACCTGGAAAGGGGCACCTTGTGGTGGAATGAGGGTATGCAGGAAATTTTCGGGTACCGCCCCGAAGAAGTCGAAGGCGGGCCCAACTCGTGGTTTGACCGTATCCATCCCGACGACCAGGATGAGGTTATCAAAAAAATCTACGAGGTAATCAACCAGGGAGAGAGCAACTGGTCGGATTTTTACCGGTTCCGACGTGCCGACGGCTCGTACGCGCACGTGCACGACCGCGGCTACACGATCCAGATCAACGGAAAGCCGGTGCGGATGGTCGGTTCGATGATGGACATTTCCCGGCAGCTGCGGTCCGACAGAGCCCGGGAAGAGAGTGAAGAAAGCCTAAAATTCGCCATCCAGGCCGCCCAGCTCGGCACCTGGAACCTCAATCCGATCGACCGGACGGCGCTTTTCAACGACCGCTGCAAGGAGCTCTACGGCTACCCGGCCGAGGCGGACATGTATTACGAGCGCCTGGTGCAATTTGTGCACCCCGCCGACCGCAGCCGGGTGATCGACGCGATCGAGCGGGCGCTAGACCCTTTGCAGCGCACGCCCTACGATGTGCGATACCGGGTTAACGGCGCCACAGACCGCAAACTTCGCTGGCTGCATTGCACCGGCCAGGCGTATTTCGATCAGGAAGGTACGCCGTACCGGTTTTCAGGCATTTCGCGTGAAATAACTTCCGAAGTCACCAGCCAGGAAAAAATCGCCTGGGCCGACCAGCAGGCCGCGATGACTATTGAAGGATCGGGCGCCGGTTCATTTATGGTTACGCTGGCCACGAACGAGATCATTTACTCGCCTACTATGGCGCATATCATCACCGGCAGCGAAAATGCGAACATGACGCGCGAACTGCTGCTGGAAAGCCTCCACCCGGAAGATGTAGGTATCCGGAACAATGCGTATGCCGAGGCCGAAGCGAGCGGTGAATTGCGCTACGAGGCGCGGTTTGTCTGGAACGACGGCTCCGTGCATTGGGTGCGCGTGCTGGGCCGCTATCTCTACGACAGCACGGGCGAGGCCATTTCGCTATCCGGCATCGTGATGGACATTACGGACCGGATCGAATCGGAACAGCGGCTGAAAGTGAATGAAGAGCATTTGCGGACGCTCATTGAACAGGCACCGGTAGCGACGGCATTATTTGTTGGAAAAGATATGGTGATCGACATCCCCAACGAGGCGATGCTGAAAGTTTGGGGAAAAGGGCGGTCGGTGATCGGCAAACCGCTGCGCGACGCACTGCCCGAGCTCGAAGGCCAGCCATTCCACGCGATCCTTGACCGGATTTACCAGTCGGGAGAGGCGCATTCCGAGCAAGGTGCACGGGCCGACCTGGTAGTCGACGGCCGGCTGCAAACGTTTTATTACGACTATACTTACAAACCCCTCAAAAACTCGCGCGGGGAAGTGTACGCGATCCTCGACATGGCCGTAGACGTTACCGAGCAGGTGATTTCACGCCAGGAACTGGAACGAAGCGAAGAGCGCTACCGCCAGCTTGCCAGCGAGCTCGAAAGGCGCGTCCGCCAGCGTACGGACGAGCTGCACCAGGCCAACATCGAGCTGGTGAATTCAAATAATAACCTGCAACAATTTGCCTACGCCGCGAGCCACGATATGCAGGAACCGCTGCGCAAAATCCAGTCGTTCGGCTCCCGGTTGCTCTCGACCTATTCCGATAAGCTCGACGACAATGGCAAATACATGCTCAACCGCATTCAGGACGCTTCCAAAAGAATGTCGGCGATGATCGACGACCTGCTGGCCTACTCACGGCTTACCACTCGCGAAGGTGAATTTACGCCGGTAGAGCTTGGAGAAATCGTTACATCGGTCCTGGCCGACCTCGAAATTTCCATTCAGGAACAAAAAACGGAAGTAATCGTAGAAGAAATGCCGGTAGTATGGGGCAATGGCGCGCAGCTGACGCAGCTGATCCAGAACCTCGTGAGCAATGCCGTCAAATACCGTCTTCCCGAGCAGCATTCGACGATCCGCATTGCCTACCGCGATGTGGACGCGGCCGAAAAAGAAACGCTGCCCAAGCTCCTGCCCGACCACCACTACATTCGCCTCGAAGTAAGCGACAACGGGATCGGTTTCGACGAGATTTACCTCGACCGCATTTTCCAGATGTTCCAGCGGCTGCACGGGCGCAGCGAGTTTTCGGGATCGGGCATTGGGCTGGCATTGTGTAAAAAGGTGGTTCAGAACCACCATGGCTACATTACCGCCAAAAGCCAGCCGGGCCGAGGCGCCACTTTTATCGTATACCTGCCGCAACCGCTTTGATGCGGCAGGGTTATTTTTGCCAAACGTCCGCGAAATCTTCGGGATGGCGGCGGAATTGCCCGTGCACATATTCGCACAGCGGCATAACCTGCAATCCGTTCTCGCGCGCGTAGGCCACCATCGCATCCAGCATTTTGCGTGCAAGCCCGCGGCCTTCCATCGCAGGGTCTACTTCGGTGTGGTATACCGTAAGGGTCGTTTCACTCAGCCCGATCACCATTTCGCCCACCTGCTTGCCGTCTTCTTCCACATAAAATTCCCCGCGGCGGCGGTTATCGAGTTTGAATTTGATCTCTGCCATAAATTTTTGTTTAAAGTGCATATCGCTCCCGGCAAATATATCCATAATTTTGCCGCCCCAATCTCCTTTCGCCATGAACGTCTTTCCGGTTTCCAATTCCAATCTTTCGCCCTTTCACCTCGGCCAGTTTATTCAAAAACACTATTTCCCCGGCCAGGATGTGGAATGCAGCATATTAAAAACCGGCATCAGCGACACTTACCTGGTTACGACGCCTGAAAACCCCTACATTTTCCGGGTATACAGCCATCAGTGGCGCACACGCACCGAGATCGCGGAAGAACTGCGGCTTTTGACACACCTCCGCAAGCACGGCATTGCCGTTTCCTACCCCATTGCGGACCTTGCAAACACCTGGATACAAAGCTTTCAAGCGCCCGAGGGCGAGCGTTTCGCGGTGTTATTCTCCTATGCGGAAGGTAAAAAAGTGCTCAATTTTGATGCTGAAACGCATTTCCGGGTGGGCGAACTGATGGCGCAAATGCATTTACTGACAAAAGATTTTGCGCTGCAACGCGTCACCTATTCCGAAAAGGAGCTGCTCATCGACTCCCTCGCGCAGGTCGGCCGCTTCCTGCCCGCCGACACCGAGGAGATGCAATACATGCAAAAAATACAGAAATACCTGATCGGCGAACTGCAAAATGCCAGCCAAAGCGACCTGCGCAAAGGCGCCGTGCACCTCGACCTTTGGTTCGACAACATGAATGTGGCTTCCGACGGCGGGATTACCTTCTTCGATTTCGATTTCTGCGGAAATGGCTGGCTTTGTCTGGATATGGCCTATTATATGCTACAAATCCATTCTACGGAAAAGGAAGATGCCGAACGCGAGCTCAAAACCGCGCAATTTATGCTCGGTTATGAGTCCGTTACGCCGGTAAGTAATGAGGAAAAACGGCTGATCCCGATATTGGGCATTTGCCTGTATTTCTTCTACCTGGGCATTCAGTCGCAGCGGTACGATAACTGGTCGAATGTGTTTCTGAATGAGATTTACCTCAAAAGGTTTATTAACCTGCTCCTCAAAAAATACTTCGACTATCACCAGCTTGGCGAACCCGCAGCCTCCCGCGATCTGCATTGAAAGCGGGTTTTCAAACCGCCGCTTCCACGATTTTCTTCATCTTCGCGAGGCTCGTCTTCGCCACCTGCAATGCGTCCTGCGCCCAGTAGTCTTTGTTGAATACTTCGAATGACAGGATAATGGGCTTATCCGGATTTTTAAGACTCTGCACCACATTCTTCCAGGGCGCAATGCCGTCGCCCACATACACCCGATCAGCGTCGGTGATGGATTCCCGCGGCGGCGTTTTGGGATAATCGTTCACGTGGAAAATCTCGATGAGAGGCTTGCCTACATCTTTAATCGCATCCATTCCTGAGCCACCTTTGTGCAAATGGTACACATCCATGAGCAAGCGGGCCGATGGGTGCCCCGATTCCACGGCCACGTACAGGATTTCACCCACGCGGCTCAGGTTTTTGGAAAAACCCCACAGTTCCAAATGCGGTACCACGCCGGTTTTGTCGCCCAGTTCGAGGATCGCCCGGTAGCGTTCGGCTACCCGGGCCAGGTCCAGCGACGGGCCGGTTGTTGCGCCCATGGGCGGTGCGGCTACGCGCGGGCAGCCGATGGCCGCAAGTTGCTCCATTTCACCTTTCAGCTGGTCCAATGCCTTCGCGCGTGCGGCCTCGTCGTCGACGATCCAGGTCGCGAAACCAATGGCATCCTCCACTTTCAGGCCCAGGTCAGTGATAATCCGCCTGGCTTCCTGCAATGTACCGCCGCCTTTGAGATAATCCTGCAAAGTGCTGATCCATATCTCGACCGAACCATAACCTGCCTTCGCGGCCATTTCCAGTTCCTTGCGGAAGCCCAGTTTCTGGCCGCGCAGGGTGCTCATATTGAGGGAGTAAATAAATGGCTGTACTTTGGCCCTGGCGGCTTCGGCGGGAACAATGCCCGCTGCGCCCACGGCAGCGATCGAAGATAATGCGTCTCGGCGGTTCATTAATGTATGCTGAATAGTTGACTGATTTAACTGTAAAGCCGCTTTCCGGAATTATTTACCGCAATTCCATGTAATTTGATTTGTCATACCAACCCGATCACACCTCCTATGGAACCGGATAATTATATTATTCCCGCTCAAACCCGCATCGGCCACGTCCACCTCAAAGTAGCCGACCTCGACCGGGCGCTTGATTTTTACTGCGGCATTCTCGGCTTCGAAATCACAACCCGCTACGGCACGCAGGCCGTTTTCATTTCGGCAGGCGGTTATCATCACCACATTGGTCTTAACACATGGTACAGCAAAGGGGCGCCGCCCGCTTCCCCGCAGGGCGTAGGTTTGTTTCACACAGCCATCCTCTACCCTACCAGAAAAGACCTCGCAGCCGCATTGAACCGCCTCATCAAAGCAGGCTACCCGCTTACCGGTGCCAGCGATCATGGCGTTTCCGAAGCATTATACCTGAACGATCCCGACGGCAACGGCGTGGAACTGTACTGGGACAGGCCGCAGGAATCGTGGGAATACCAGCCCGACGGCTCCATCGAAATGTACACACGTAGTTTGAATATCCCCGGATTGCTGGCGGAACTGGATAAGTAATCAGTATTTCATCAGGAGCGTGAGCAACTTGCGGTCCAGCTTGTGGCCGTACCAGTCTTCGTACGCAACATCATCGCGGCGGGAGTCGAGCACGCCGAAGTCGCCGGCGAATTCCCATAGCGAAAAGCCGATGCCGTTCGATGACAGGATGTCGAGCACGTCGTTAAACCAGGCCAGAAAAACCGCGTGCGGCGTTTTATTCCAGCAGCCGCATTCGCCGCAATGCACGCCCACGCCCTTTTTGACGAGCTCAATCCACGGCTTGTAAAACTTTTCCAGCATGGCCCGGCTGAGGTATTGGTCGCCTACCTGCCCGGGCCATTTTGGTTCCGGCACATTGTCGGGATCTTTCGTGGCCCAGGGCGCTTTGTAATGCGAAATAATGCCCGGGTGGTAGCCGCGGCAGCTTTGTGCAATGTCGAGGTCGGCCAGCTCGGGGATGACCGATGTACCTACGTCGTTGCCGTCGGCGATGATCAGGTGTCCCGGGTTTTCCTTCCGGATCGCTTCCGACGCGGCAATCGCGAGTTTGCGGTAAACGTCACCAGGCACCGATGAGCGTTTCGAATGCTGGTCGTTCATATCCGCGCGCATGCTCGGCTCGTTCAGCAGGTCGAAGCTGATCCGTGCAGAGCTCACATTTTTATATTGTTTAGCCCACATATTCCAGTGGAAGCAGAATGCATCGAGGGCTTTCTGGTCGGTCCAGAGGTTGTAGGGTTCGTTAAAACCCGCATTAATGCAGTAACCCGGCGCCCGGTGGAGGTTCAGGCTCACGTGCATGTTGTATTTGTGCGCCGCGGCCACGAGCTTATCGATCCGTTCCACGGCCCGCTCGTCGATCTGGTACACTTCTTCCGGCGTGATGTTTTTGCTGCGATCGAATTTAAGGTAAGCCGGGTAGGCCATCGGAATGCGAATGAAATCGAAGCCCCAGTCGCTCATCCATTTGAGCTGTTCCTCGGTGGTGGGCTTACGGCCTTTGGCGGGGTCTGGCGAAAAGAAATCGAGTAGATTGAAGCCTTTCCATTTGGGCAGCTTGTTCTGCGCTGCCTGGCCCGAAACGGCAAGGCCGGGAGCCAATGCGGCCCCGGCCAGTGCGATGGATGTATTTTGTATGAATGTCCTGCGATGCATGGCAATCGGGAAGTTTTTCGTGGTTACTTCCTATTAAACGCACCGCATGAACGGTTTTACTGCTCGCTAGCGGCTTCTGGAATAGCCCGACCGGCCGTTGAAGTTGTAATACATTTCCGTTTTCCCTCCGGCATCGTCGCCCAGGTACTTCGATTTAAGCCGCTGGTGCAATTCGGCCGGCTGCTTTTCGCCATTCACAATCAGCTCATCGTCAGCCAGCTTGAACGACACATCATCCCGGCTTTTCACAATCCCGCCCTTAATCAGCTCCTCGATTACGCCTTCCTGCTTTTTCACATAAGCTTCCCGTTCCTTTTCGGCCTCCTTTCGCATTCCGTCGGCTTGTTTGCGCTGCTCCTCGGCCAATTGGCGGTGCTTTTCCGCCTGCAATCGCATCTCGTCCGCGTGCTCCCGCTGTTTGGCCGCTTCCACGCGTATCCGGGCGGCTTGTTCCCGGTGCTTTTCCGCTTCCAGGCGCATTACGTGTGCTTGTTCGCGTTGTTTATCGGCGTCACGCCGCTGCACTTCGGCCAGCTTCCGGATTTCATTCGCTGCCTCGCGTTGCTTCTCTGCCTCGCGGCGCTGCACATCCGCCAGTTTCCGCATTTCTTCGGCTTCTGCGCGCTGTTTTTCGGCGAGTTCATGCTGGACTTTAATTTCCTCCATGATCTCGTCGATCTCGGATTGATATTTGGAATAATCACCTTCGGCGATCTCCTGGTCGTCGACCCATAGCGAAACCATTTTACCATTGCGCTTCACGATCTCATACTGCCTGCCGTTACGGGTTACATTATACGTACTGATCCCCTCGCGTGCGCCGCGTACGTTCGCCGAATGAATCGCCATGTCGGTCCGCTTTTTCCGGGGCAGCGTGTCTGGTTCCTGAATAGCCGCAATTTTTTGTGCTTCCGGCGTTTTTAGCTCCGCCATCCGACTCTCCGGCTGCTTAAACACAGCACGTGGGATGGCCGGCTTTTCGGGTGCAGTTGCCGCCGACAACGTGATCGCCGCTGCCAGACTGAATGTTACAAATAGTTTTTCCATGGCATCAAGTGGTTTATTATTGTTATTGATAATGCGTTTGATCCTGTCCAGCAAATGGTTACGCTTTTGGGAAAAGGCCATCTCAAATGTCGGGCGCGACTGGTTGTATTCCTGAAATGATACGAGGGCATGAACGAACGAAGTTTTGTTTTGCATGACACCGATCGCCAGATCATCACAGCAATGCTCGCGCTCCTCGCGGATCAGTTTGGAAATCCACAAAACCGCCGGGTTGAAGAAAAACACATTTTCACAGAAGATCTGGACTAGGTTCACCAGGTAATCGCGCCGGCGGATGTGCGCAAGCTCGTGCAGGAGAATGGCCTCCACCTGCGCCGCCGGCAAATTCGCCAGCATGCCCAGCGGCACCAGCACCACCGGTTTCAGAAAACCGATCACCATCGGCACGGCAATCTGCGCCGATTCCCGCAATTCTATTTCCTGATTCACCTGCATCCGCCCGGCAAGCTCATAGAACCGGACGACCCATTGCATGCCCGGTGCCGATACCGACCGGGTGATCCTGTGCAGATAAAGCAGCCCGCTGGCAGCCTGCAAGGATTTCAATGCAAAAACCAGAAACCAAACCGTCACAATCATCTGCGCATGGGCACTGAAAAAGCCGGTAATGAGCGCTATCCAGTTCGCGTCCGTGGCAGCGACTACCGGGCTTGCCGGATGCTGGAAAATGGCCTGATTAACCCATTCCCGGGCCAGGCCGGTTGTCACCGCCGGTGCATCGTGCGAGCCGCGCAAGGTGAGGTTGAACGTCAGCACGGTGCCGGCAACGAACAGGAGCATCAGTCCTGCCAGCAGATTGTACCGGAAAGCGGGCCGGCTCTTCCGCGTCGTAAGCAGGATCATTCCTGCCAGGATGGCGGCCACAAGCCCCTGCCAGAGCGAATGCATGAGCATGAGGCACATGGCTTCCACCCATTGGCGTGCGGCGGGCTGATCAATGAAGTTCCAATTCATGGCTAACCGGTTTGTGTCGTTTGATAATTACTGATCCAAACTTTTCAGAAAATCCTTGATCTCGCTCAGCTCCTCGGCGGAAGTGTTTTTGTTACCAAAAAGCTGCATCACCAGGCTCGACGCCGAGCCCTTGTACATCGAATCCACGAAGCGTTCGAGCAGTGCGGATTTTGTCTTATCCTCGGGTTCTGCGGGGCTGTAAATATGCTTCATACTGCTCTCATCGCGCATCACAATGCCCTTTTCGGCCATGATCTGCATGAGTTTTAACGTGGACGAATACTGCACCGCCCGCTTCTCTTCATTGAGCTTATCATTCACAAACCGCACCGTCGACGGCCCATGTTCCCAAAGCACCTGCAGTATTTCCAGTTCTGATTTTGTAGGTTCCATTTGCAAGTTTTTCAATCAACCGACCAAAGGTAGGAAATTTTTCGTACGAAAAAATTTTTAGAGGAAATTTTTTAGATTTGATTACACAAAACCACACTACTATGTTCACGAAAAACATCACCCCCAAGACCACGTCGGTGACGATTGAGCTTCCTTCTGACTTCGTCGGGAAGAATATCAAAGTTACTGCGGTGGTTGAACGGATAGAAAAACCTCGTAGGCCAGCTTCGTTGGAGGATATTCACGAAAGATATTCGAGGTTTCCTCGCGTCGATCTGTCAAAATTCAAATTCGATCGAGACGAGGCCAATTACTCTGAATAGCTTTATTCTGAAGATATGTAGCATCAACTCGTAGTCGAAGGCAAGCTGACCATCATCAATCCATTTATAGCATGCTGAGTAACTGAAACGGGTCGTGAAGCACAGTGCTCCACGACCCGTTTCAGTTTTGTATCAAAAAATTACGCTCCCAGTGCCTTCCGCGCGAATTCGACGCATTTAGCGGTTTCTTTCAACGCATCCGAGCCGGCCGGGATTTCATATTCCAGTTCGATGGTAGCCGGGAACTTGTATTTTTTGGCGCGCATCGTTTCCAGCACGGCTACGATGGGGGTATCGCCCTGGCCCCACGGCAGGTTGGCGCCGCCGTTCTGCTTGTTTTTGCGGTCTTTCACGTGCATGCTTACGATGTGGTCGTGCTTCGCTTCCAGTAATGGGAACGGATCGAAACCGGCGGCTACATAATGACCCATATCAAAGTTCATCGCATTGTATTTCGACTGACCGAGCGCGGTGTCCCACCATGTCGGGGTTTGCTGCGTGTGGCCGTGATAGCCGCAATATACCTTGTTTTTGGCCGCGATGTCGCCCAGACGTTTGGTTTGTGCCGGGTCGTTTGGCAGCTCCACGTTGGCCTGGTTGGCGCCCAGGGCCTTGGCGGCGCGGAATGCGTAGTCCACTTCGGCATCGGTATTGTTCGTGCCCAGCGCATTGGGTTTGAAACCGTAAATGCTCACACCGGCATCGTTATACATCTTACGCAGCTGCACAAACTTGTCCATCGACACTTTGGCGCGCCATTCGGCCATTTTCTTGCCATACTCTTTTTGGGCCGCCTTTTGTTCTTCGGTCGGTTCGGGGCGTTTGCCGTCGGGGCCGGGTGTCATGCTGGGGCGCGGTGGGGCTTCGGGCGCTCCTGCGAACAATTCTGCCGTCGGGCCCATGAGCTCGATGGCGCTGATATTCGTTTCGATACAGTATTTCAAAATGTCCTCCGCGCCGCCGGGCAGGCTCCTCCACGAGTAGGTAATGGCCCCCACCTGCACGCCGTTGAACAGCGAATTGGGCTTGCCGAATTTCTTAATGTAAGCCGGTGCGCCGAAAATCGGGGTGCGCGCCATCACGAAACCCGCCGCCGCCAGGGCCGACGTGCCCAGAAAACGGCGTCTTGAAAGGTCTTGGTTTTCCATAGAATCAGGTCGAAATGTGTTTAATATGGTTTTAGTAGTACCGTCCTACATACTTATTCTCGACGATCATTTTCTTCATTTTCGCGGGGTCGATCGGCCCCTGCTGCGAATAGACGATCTTACCGCCGGGTTCTACAAGTATGGTATAGGGTAAAGCGCCCTGCCATTTCGGATCTACCGCTTCAATCAGCTTGTATTTGTCCTCTACATTAAAAATATAGTTTTGATTGGAAGCAAACTTGCCTTGCAGGAATTTCAGGGCCTTTTCCTTCTTGTCGGGATTGTCGGCGCTGATCGAAATAAACTCAAAATCGCGGCGGCGGTACATGTGGTGCATGACCATAAAATCGGGAAACTCGGTCACGCAGGGCCCGCACCAGGTTGCCCAAACGTTGATCAGCCGCAGCTTGTCGGATTTGTTTTGGATTAGCTCTTTCAAAGCGGCTTCGTCGATCACCTCGAGGGTCACCGGTTCCTTGGCCCAAGCCGTTTGCTCTTTTTTGACATTATCCTCTTTGGCGGCCCATTTCATCGAGCAGCCAAACGTTTTCGTGCTGGCCACCGGCACCGGCTTTCCGGCCAGCAATGCTTCGATCGCGTTGCGCGCATCCAGGTTTTTAGGCGTCCCCGTCGGCTTTTCAACATCGTCGATCCGACCGTTGTATTGCAGTTTTCTTGCCTTATCAAAAATAAAAATATGCGGGGTTGCCACCGGTCCGTAAGCTAATGCGATCTTCTGGTCGTCGCCATCGTAGAGATACGGGAAGTTGTAAGCCATGTCTTTGGCGCGGATTTTCATTTCGTCGTAAGTGTCGCTCAGGTCGGTGTAGCCAAGCTCATCGAGCAGGATCGCCTTCGGATCGTTGGACGAAATCGCTACCATTGCCATTTTTTTGCCCTTGTAGTCGGCGGTGAGTTTCTTGATCCGCTCCTCGTAGGCCTGCGCGGTTGGGCAATGATTGCATGTAAACACGATCGCAAGGACATCCGCATCTGCAAAACTCTTCAACGAATACCGCTCGCCGTCAACACCCATCAAATTAAAATCCGGCGCCTGCGCACCGATCTTCAAAGTTTCCGGCTGATCGGCGGCAAATACATTCAATGCATTGACTACCAATGCCAAAGCAAAAATCAGTTTACGAAATGCGCACATAGTCCTGGTTTTTGGTTGAGTTATGAATTTAAACCAAAAGCAGGCGTAATGCAACAAAATACTGGTTTCGTGCTATTGGAAGTTACTCATTTAAAAGGGAGGGAGGGAAAATCGGAATTGAACAAGGCCTGTGTAAAAGACGAAAGCGGCTTGCACTGTCACCAAATTTAAAATTTTGGAAAATCACTTAAAAATCCGATTTTCAAACGGCTAAGGAAGCGGTCATTTTTTTAAGCCCTTGAAAACCTGCTGACATAAGGCTGTCACGACGGTTACTTAGCTTCGCTTCATCTTCAAACCAAAACCCAAAAAACATGGCCACGGCAACGTCACTCAGAGGTTTCGCAACGGTTAATTTTTACGCAGCCGACCTGGACGCTGCGAAAAAATGGTATTCCGAAGTATTCGAAATTCCAGCCTACTTTGAAAAACCCGGCTACATCGAATTCCGCGTGGGCGACTATGAACATGAAATGGGCGTTATCGACGCAAAGTGGGCGCCTCCCGGCGCGACTGGGTCACACGCCGGAGCGATTATCTACTGGCATGTGGATAATGTGGAAGGAGCTTACCAAAGACTGCTGGATATGGGTGCTACGAGTTATCAGCCGGTAATCACGCGCGGCGAGGGTTTTGTGACGGCCTCGGTGGTGGACCCGTTCGGTAACATTCTAGGTGTGATGTTCAACAAGCATTATTTGTCGGTAGTCAATGGAAACTAAAAACGGCATCGAGGCCATCGCAGCGCCTACCAGCACGGAATGGCGTAACTGGCTCGCGGAAAACGGCACGAAGAAGGATGCCGTTTTCCTCATCATTTACCACAAGGACAGCCCCACGGCGAGCATCGGCTACAAGGAGTCGATCGAGCATGCATTGTGCTACGGGTGGATCGACAGCAAGGCGATCAAGCGCGATGACGAAAGTTTTTACCTCACATTTACGAAACGCAACCCCAAAAGCAAATGGAGCATTGTGAACAAGGAACGCGCCGACCGGATGATCGCATCCGGCCTCATGCGTCCCGAGGGCCAGGCAATGATCGACCTTGCAAAGGAAACCGGCGCCTGGGACGCGCTCGAAAGAGCCGGTAATGCGCTTATTCCCGATGACTTGCAAAAAGCGTTCGACGCTAATCCGACGGCATTTGAAAATTTCGAAAAGTTCGCACCATCTTCCAAGCGGCTTATTCTGGAATGGATTCTGAATGCGAAAAGACCCGAAACACGGGAGAAACGCATTGCGCAGTCGGTAGAAATGGCCGCGCGGAACGAACGCGCCAACCACCCCCGCTGGCCGCGCTGAGGCATTTGATGAACGCAATTCGCCTGAAAGTTCCGCCCCAATGCGGAACCTTTCGGGCGGATTGGTGGCTTTGCTAGCAGGAAGAACCACATTCTTCCCATTCGAACCAACCCGAAAATCCGCCATGTCCGCCCCACCACTCACCGGCCTCCAAAAACGCGCCTCGAAATATATTAACAAAGCCATTTCCTACCAAATGCGGCCCGGGGAGATGATTGAAGGCTATTTTTCCGGCTTCGACCCCAACTCCATCGACCGTGCGGTGATCCAGCTCTCGAATGCGGCAGATAAAACAACGCTGCCATTGATGACGGTTTTGAATTATTTTGAAGGGGTTGAGGATGAGGAATTGGATGCATGACGTGTTCGACTGAAACGTTTAAAGGAGATTTGGAAAACTTCGTCAATGTCATATTTTTGTAACTAAAATTCAGTTACACACTATGCGTCATGACCCAAATCAAAAAATTGCTTGCCTGGTTTCATAGCAAACCGAAGGATCTTGTTTGGAGGGAACTGATACTGATTCTCAAATTTTATGGCTATGAGGAACTTCCACCTGGCAAGACTGGCGGGTCACGAATCAAATTTGCCGACCATGAGAAGCGCATCATTTCATTACACAAGCCTCACCCCACTCCTATTGTGAAATCATACGTGATCGACCAGATCATTACAACTCTGAAAGAAAATGGAAAAATCAAGAATGATTAATTCGCTATCCTATGATGGTTTTACGGCCAATATACAATTCAGCCCGGCCGACGAAGTGTTTTTCGGGAAGCTGATCGGCGTTAATGACCTTGTAACATTTGAGGGAACTTCTGTTGAAGAACTGAAACAAGGCATGAAGGACGCCGTTGATGATTATATCGAAACTTGCAAGGCCCTGGGCAAGTTGCCTGATAAGTCCTACAAAGGTGTTTTTAATGTGCGCGTTTCATCTGAGTTGCATAAAAAAATCGCACTGCTTGCATCGCAGTACGACGTGACTTTGAATGATTTTGTAAAATCGGTGTTACAGTATGCATCGGCGCATCAAGAGCTTGGTGATGAAGTGTTTGGACTTCGATAAAAACAGTAGAAGTCCAGCAACTTGTTGCATGAACTTCTGCTATGTCCGGTTTTTACTCCCCTATTTACCTCCGCTACGCTTCCCTAACGGCACCTGCGCCGTCGTCCGCAGGTAAGCAATCAACTCGGTAACCTCTTTTTCGGACAAGTTATCCAGCAACCCGGTCGGCATCATGGATGACGGGGTTACTTCCCGCGTTTGGATGTCCGATTTGTTGATCAGGACGGCGTCCTGGCCTACTATGCGCAGGGTGAGCTGCCGCTCGGTTTCTTTGGCCACGTTGCCTACATAAGTGCGGCCGTCGCGCGTGGTGATGACCACCATTTTGTAGTCGTCCTGGATTTCGCCGCTCGGATCGAGGATGTTGCCGAGCAGGTAGTCGAGGTTGGCGCGGTTGGAGCCGGTGAGTTCGGGGCCGATGATGCCGCCCTCGCCGTAAAGTTTGTGGCAGGGCGCGCAGGTTCGCTCAAACACGATACGGCCGCTCGTTTTGCTCGCGTCGGCTACGGCCTTGTCCGTAAGCAGGGTGCGGTATTTTTTATAGGCCTTTTCATCAAATTCAACGTGATCGATCGGCCCCCACACTTCCACGAAGCCACTGCCTACCACACGCCGGAGCTGGCGCGCCACGTAGGTCGGAACGTCTTTTTTAGGCACGACATTCTTTGAAATTGCCTGGGTAAGGAGCCAGCCGGATTTCGGGCGCGAGGCCAGTGTTTGCACGGCTTCCGATTTTTCCTGCGCATTGAATTTCGGGTAGGCGTCGAGCAGCTGCTTTGCCAATGGCTCGCTGTCGAAGCCGGCCACGGCGCGGATCGCTTCCAGGCGCATTGCATTGTCGTTCAGCAATGCCGGGAGTTCTGCGGCGAGCTCGGGACGCTGGCGGGCGGCGAGGGATTGCAGGGCCTTTTTACGTTCTGTTAGTGCTGCGGATTTGTTTTTCAATGTCGTCAACGCGGTTTTGGCTGATTCGGTGTCGCCGAAATGGCGGCCGAGATCGGCGGCGAGCTGGGCGGTTGGTTTGTCGGCCTGTTTGAGTTTTGTGTAAACTGCATTCCAGTTGTCCGGCGTTTGAATGTCCGTGCGGCCTTCGAGTCCGTCGCGCATGCCGGTGAGCAGGTCGGTGCGGTTTGCTGAGGTTTTTCCGAGGGCTGCTACAAGTGTCGAAATCTGGTCCGCATCCACCAATCTTCTCGCTATAAACTGCGTTACCATCGGTATTTTACTGCTTCCAGCCAATTCCAGTGCACGAGTTGCGTTGCCTTTCACGAGCGGCTCGATGCCAAACCAGATCATTTTCGGAAGATTATGGTCGGCCGCATCGCCTGCGTGCGCCAAAAGTCCCTTGGCAATGTTCCATTTGCCCTCATCATTCACCCGTTGCAGCGCCGACGCGAGGTAAAGGCGTACCACCGGCGACGCATCACCAGCCGCCATTTTGGCGAATTGACTAACCACTTCCACGCCCGGCTGTGCATCCTCGCACAAAAACTGGATCGCCCAGGCGCGAACGTGCGCGTCCGCGTCGCCCAGCGCCTGCTTTAACGCTGCATTGTCCAGGTTATCGGTGACTTTCAATGCCCACATCGCCCGGAGGCGGTTGTCGGCATTGTCCGTGGATTGGTACAGTACATTCAGTTTGGCAATTGCTTCCTGCGAAATCTTGCCACTGGCTGCGGCGCGGCTTTGCAAAACCACCCGCGCACGCCGCGCATGCCAGTCGCTTTTGCTCGTTTGCAATGCGGCCAGGTCGGCGTCGGAAAGTTTGTTGAGGTCGTCGTAGCGGCCCTTCCAGTTTTCGGCGAGGGAGTTTTTGGGCACTACCCTGAAAATCCGGCCGGTTTCGGAGTTGAGTACGTCGGAGCCGCAGATGTCGGCGTCGTGCCAGTCGAGGATGTACATGCCGCCCTCCGGCCCTATTTCCATGCTGAACCCGACCCACTGGGCGTTGTTGGCCATCAGGAAATCGTCGCTGTGCTTGCCCGCGAAGCCGGAGCCTTTCGGAATGAGCTGGTCCGACAAAATGCCGTGCTCGTGAATGTTAGCCATGAAAATCTTGCCGCGCTCAGCCGCCGGGAAGGCATCCGACTGGTAAATGCGCGCCCCGCCATGCGCCGAGCGGTGGCTGTGATCGGCGATGGTTTTGATATCATTATATACATACGGATTGAAATGCTGCCCGCCCTGCCGGTGGTAAATGCCGCCCGGCACCACGTGCCACAAATGCGGGATCACGCAGGCTGTGATGAAAAGCTGGCCTTTGGCGTCGTGATCGATGCCCCAGGGATTGCTGAAACCGTGCGCCACCACCTCAAACCGGCGTTTGGTAGGATGGTAGCGCCACACGCCGCCATTGATGTCGACGCCGTCTTCAACTTCGATATTTTCGGGGAATGCGTCTTTATGCTTGTATAGTTTACCTTTTCCAACCGGTTTGCCTACTTTGGAGGGCGTTGCAAATCCCTGCAAGCCGTACAGCCAGCCGTCGGGGCCCCAATGAAAGCTGTTGAGCGTTTCGTGGCGATCGCGGATGCCCCAGCCGGTGAGCCGCACTTCAATGTCGTCTATATCGGCTTTGTCGTCGCCGTTTTTGTCGGGGACAAACAAGAGGTTCGGCGGTGCTCCCACGAACACGCCGCCAAATCCCACCGCCAATGCGGCCGGGAATGCGATGCCTTCCATGAACACCTTTTTGCTATCGGCCACGCCGTCGTGATCGGTGTCTTCCAGGATGAGAATGCGGCTGCTGCCGTTGTTGGAAAATCCTTTCCCGCGTGATTCATAGTCTTTGTTTTCAGCGATCCACATCCGGCCACGGTCGTCCCAGCAGAATGCCATCGGCTGGGTCATCATCGGTTCGGAGGCAAATGCATTGACCTGATAACCCTCCTTCACGGTCATCGCGGCCACAGCTTCCTGCGCACTGAGGAATTTGGCTTCCCTACCCTCCTTCTGCGCCAGCGCCCACAATGCAGTGGTATTATACTGCCCAGTATTACCGATAAACTCGCCGAATGTTTTATTCAGCTCCACATCCTTAAAATCACCGGTGTAAACCACCAGTTCATGTTTAATGATCTCCGTTTCGCCTTTTTGGATGTGCCAATCGCCCTTGCGCGCGCGCGCCGGGCCCGCGCCCAGCTGGCCGTCCACGCGCCACGTTTGCGGGTAGCCTTTGTTGGAGGGATGGTCGAGAATGGCGATGTGCGCGAGGTCGTTGCGGCCGGGCACCTGCATCCCAATGTCCACCCACATAGCCGCCTGGCCTTCGGCTTTCTCGTTCTTTTGCCGCGCCGCATTCACCACGGCCCCTTTGATGCCCTCTTTCCACGGCATGCGCACAAATAGGCCGCCGTAGTCGTATTTGCCGATGGTGACGTCGGTTTTGGCTTCGCCGTTCCATTCAAGGTCGAGGAGGTATTTGCCGTCTTTTACCCGCATAGACCAGTTTTGCGTTTCGGTGAGCACGGCGGTGCCGGTCGAGTCGAGGAGGTCGTACACGGTTTGCCATTTCACTTCCGTACCCTTGGCTTCCAGCACTTTGGCGGAGATTTTTTTCCAATAACCATCACCCGGATGATGGAAATAATCGCGGCCGTTCACGCGGGTGTAGCCCCAGTAAATGCCCGTTTGGTGCTTGTGGTGGCCCGGACTGTATTCGGTGAGCACGCCCTGGCCGTCGGGAGCGACGATCGGGTGCAAGTAGGGCCTGAAATCGGGTGTTGCGTTTTGCGTCAGGATCGGCTTCGACTCGCTGCCCCGGAAAATACTGATCGTTTCGCCCTTCGCATCCTGCACGGCGCGCAATGGCGTATCGGCAGAAAGCGGCGTAGCTTCCAGCGCGTTACGCGGCTGAAAGTCGTCTTTGAAATTAAACAATACAAATACCAGCAGCAGCGGTAGCAACCTGAGCAAGTTCATGGGCAGAAGTCCTGGGTTTTAGGATTAAACGCGGATGCAGTATGACCATCCCGATATGCCGGAATAAGAAAAAAATGGCCCGGAAATACTCAAAATTTCATGTTTCTGCCTGTTTACTTCATTTGGATTTGAATTTAAATACCTAAATTAGGGTAAACACTACCGCATCAGCAGCCGCACCATGACATCCTTTAAACTCTTCATACTCTTTATGATGATCACCATGATGCAGCATCACGGGATCATCTACCGGACCGGCTCCAAACGTCCCTCCCGCCCGGCGCGCGACGAGATCCGGGAGCGTACCAAGCCGAAACCGGCCAATATGATCGGCACCTGGCGCATTTCGGGTGTGAGTACGGGTAACCAGGGCGTCATCAGCCCCGACGGCCAGCCGGTCAGGCAGTTTGAGCCAGGCTCTAAAAACGATATGCTGATTTCCTTCTTCCCCGACAGCACTTTCACCCGGGTAGGCACCAAAGGCGAATACACCGTCGGCCAATGGGATTTCGATACCACCACCAGCTCCATTTTCCTTACCTCAAACCGCAATACTGAGGAAATCGGCGTTTTCATCACTTATGCCGACAATGGTCTGCGGCTGATCAACTTCGAATTCTCTCCCACCGAAAGCCTGTCGCTCACGGAGTACGGCCGGAAGCTGCCGCGCTTTCGCGAAGACCCTTACTTTGGGCAGAACAACTGGTGGCGCATTAAGCCCGCACGCCCGGAAACCGATGCGCAGATCCGCGCACGGCTACTGAATTACCTCGCGCACACGGCATCGGTGCTCAGCAGCGCGCAGATCCGTGAGCAGGATTACATTTCGCTGGAATTTTCGCAGGGGATCGTGAGGCTTTACAATGTGGGTATTGGCGTAGTCAAAAAGGATCAGATACCTTCCACCTGGCTGGAATCGTTCCATTCCGCCGACGACGCGCACAAGGCCTACGATATGTTCGAGGATTACCTTTTTACCGGCAAGCACAAAAAATACCAGAGCGGCAACTGGGTGCGCGACGACCACCGCATCCTGGTGGACATTCATAACGGCATGAAACGAAAATAGCGGCGCCTGGGCGCCGCTATCACGTGTTGGGTTTTTAACCCTCACTACAAAATGTAGAACGTTTCGGGCTGAAATGCCTGGGGAACGTGCTTGTCTTTCATCATTTGTTTCAAATCACGCTCGATATTCCTCGAGATCGACAGCACAGGCGTGTCGGTAGGCTTGTTTTCGAACGGGTCCTGCAAATGGATCGCCATTTTCTCGATCAGGAAGAAACATGCCGTGATCACCACCAGCACCGGCACCATCAGGAAACCGAACAGCTGAACCAGCCCGAACGGCAGCAAGAGGATAAAGAAGTGCAATGCCAGATGAATGTAAAGGCTGTAAGTCGAAGGGAAAACGGTGTTTTTGATCCGTTCCGACTTACCCATGTGATCGCACAGGCGCGTCAGCGTCTGGTCGAGCTCTACCTGCTGGTAGGGGTTCAGCCAGCCTTGTTTCAATGCATTGTTCAGGTCACGGGCGTGCAGCTGCACCAGGCCAACGTGCTTGTTGTCGAAGTCTTTCAGGTATTCCATTTCTTCTTCGGACACAAACTTGCTGATCATCGGCATCGGGTCGTCGCGGCGCAGGCCTTTGCCCAATGCGTAACACCAGGCGATCTGGCGCTTGATCATCCGCTTCTTGAAACCGTCGATACGGTCGGGATCGAGCGGGTCTTCCATGAGCGAAAGGATCTGCCGCGCGAATGTCCGCGAGTCGTTTACGATGGCACCCCAAATGATCCGGGCTTCCCACCAACGGTCGTAGGCCTGATTGGAACGGAATGCAAGGAGCAACGAAATGATCGTACCGAGCACGCTGTGCACCGTCATCGGGATCGAAATGTTGGTAATATGGTAATTCTGGTAAATGACCTCGATAGCGATACCGTAGACGGTCACAAACATGACCTCGTACTTGATCTTACCGAAGATGTAGCGGATCGGGATATTCTTTTTGAGAAGCATATAGCCTAGTCTTTAACCTTTTTCACAATCTCATATCAAAAAACACCGGCTTACCGGTAACCTCCCGCATCGGCCAGCGACGACACGCGTACCATGTCGGCGTTGATCATCATATAACCGGTCTTTTTCAGCACCGGCAATGCGTCCAGACTGCTTTTGGTCAGCTTCGGAATTCCGTATTGCTCCGAATAAGCAATGAGATCCGTTTCGTAGTATTCCAGGAAATTTTTCAGCAGGGCCAGCTTGTTGCCATAGAAGAAGTCGATTTTGATGCTCGAAATTTCGGGGTAGGCTTCCCGGAGCATCCGGCACTCTTCCCAGAACTCTTCTGGAACGAGTTCATATTCTTTTTCGCGGTAGGTTGAGAAGAGCAAATCCTGAATGTCGTCGGCCACATGGAAAAGGTGTGTAAAGATCAAACGCACCTCGTCCCGCATCTCTCTTACAATGGCTTCGGCAATCTGTATCCCTTCATTCGTAAAGTCCGTAGGTATCACCACTGTTCTCATATAATTGCTGTTTTAAGTTAACAAAGCGTTGATAATCAATTACAATGCAATGTTACAGCTGAGACATTAGCCCGGTTTAAGAGCGATATTATAATGTAGTGAGAGACTTATTAGAATGAAATAAGAATATTAAAATGAATTAAGAATGATGGGAATACCTGTACGGAAGATAGGTGATGAAGCGGGTGCCTTCCTGCACGCGGCTGTGCACTTCCACCTTGCCCTGATGCATGCGTATAATGTTGTTTGTCAGCGGCAAACCGATTCCGTAGCCTTTATACCGGCCCGTGTTGGAAGCCCTGAAAAACGGCACAAAGATCTGCCCGATCTCGCGGTCCGGAATACCGATCCCCTGGTCGGTTATCTCCACGATCACATATTTGGCGTCCGCGCTGATCTTGATCCTCACAGGTTTGTTGTCCGAATACTTGCAGCTATTGAGCACAATGTTGGAAAACGCCGCTTTCAGCAATGCGAGGTTGCCGTTTACCACCAGCTTGCCCTCGTCGTCGGGCAGATTGTCGAAATCGATCACCACATGGTTATCAGGGATAATGCGGTCTGTTGCTTCTTTCACGGAAAGGATCAGTTCGTCGATCCGCACGCCTTCCCATTGCTCTTTTTTACCGTCGAAGCCCGTTTGCGCGAGGCTGAGCATGCTATTGGTGAGGTGTTCCAGTTTTTCAACTTCTTTGTAAATATTCAGAAATGACTCCTTCACGCTCTCCGGCAAACCGGGCATCGACATGCCCAGCTCGGCCTCCCCGCTCACCACGGTAAGCGGCGTCCTGAACTCGTGGGACGCATTACTCACGAAATTATTCTGCATTTCGAAGGTCACTTCCAGCCTGTCGAGCATGTCGTTGAACGTCCTCGACAATGCTTCCACGTCGTCGTCGGTAGGTTCCACCACGAGCCGCTGGTGCAGGTTGTGGGCATTAATGCCCTTCACATTGCGGATGATGCGGCGGATCGGCTTGAAAATCTCATTCGAAAACAGCTTGCCGAACGTGAACACGAATATCATCGCGATGAAGAACCCGATCAGCAGGAGGTTTTTCAGGTTGCCCATTTCCTGCATGCCATAGGTGTCCAGCGCCGACGATACCACCATCAACCGCTTGTTATCGCGCGCCACGCGCAGCACGACATAGGAAGTATCATGATTGAAAAACCGGACCGGGATTTCGTTTTTTGACGCCTCGAAGAATGATGAAGGCAGCGAGAGCCGCTTTTTGGTGGCCTCGTCGGGCGGATCGGGCAGGATGCGGTGCTTCTCGTAGGGAAGGCTGCCCAGGTGTCGCTCCTTGATATCGTAGTAAATGGACGTCAGCGATTTGTTTTCCTGCAAAGCCGCATGCCCCACAATGTCCGAACGCACTTCCAGCCGGTGAAAAAAGCTGGCGGAGATGCTTTCGGAAGCAAAAAAGTAGACAAACACGCTCAGCGCCCAGATGATACCCGCCGACAGCGCGGTAAAGATGAGCGCAATCTTATTTTGTATCCTCATACGACTGGCGGATCACGTAGCCCATTCCGAAAACAGTGTGGATCAGTTTAATATCGTGGTTCTTATCGATCTTTTTACGGAGGTAGTTGATGTAAACATCCACCACGTTCGTGCCCAGGTTGAAATTGATATCCCACACATTTTCAAGTATTTCCATGCGGTTCAGCACGCGGTTTGTATTAGAAAGCAGGTATTCGAGCAGGCGAAATTCCGTGGCGGTGAGTTCGATCGGCTGCCCTCCCCGCTTCACGGTTTTGGTTACCTTGTCGAGCACGAGGTCGCCGAGCGTAAGTACTTTGTCGTTTTTCTCCTTTTCGGGCTCCTTCCCGCGGCGTATCAGCGTCCGCAGGCGCGCTTCGAGCTCAGCCAGCTTGAATGGCTTGGTCATGTAGTCATCAGCTCCGGAATCGAGTCCGGAAACGATATTTTCGGTCGTACCGAGTGCGGTGAGCATGAGGATCGGCGTGGTAACCTGTGCATTGCGCGCCCGGCGGCACACCTCCATGCCGTTAATGATCGGGATCATCAGGTCGAGGATAATGACGTCGAACTGGTGCTGCAACACCATCTGCAAACCCGACTGCCCGTCCATCGCAATGGTGATTTCGTGGCCGTTGGCTGTGAGACTGCGTTGGATCAGCGATATAACGTTAGGCTCATCTTCGATGAGCAGAAGCTTCATGGGTAGCTTTGAAAATGGCATTGCAAGTGGGGTTTTAACCCGTAAGGTAAAAAAACCGCGTGGCAATCCAGTTGTATTCAAGCCGGATTTTGAAGCACAAAAAAAAGGGAGAAAAATTTCTCCCTTTTTAAACCATCAATCAATCTTAACCGAACCACTGAGGTTCAATCACTTACTTCGTAGTTACACTTTTCAATTGGAGGCCTACGATAGCGGCTTTCTGGGCAGCGCTATGTTTATTGGTGTCAGCCGTAATCTTTTCTTTTTGTGGTGCCGGGCTGTCCAGAACCGGGGCCGAAGCAGGCAATGCGTTGTTAACAATGGCTACCTTCGTTTTTTCTTCAACTGTATATGTAGAGTTGTTGTTGGCATAAGCTGCGCTAGTGATTGCAATCAAAGCAACGGCTAGCAGATTTTTTGCATTTTTCATTGGTAATAGTGTTTTAGTTTTTTCTTGTGTTCTCATTCGTATTTCGAGTACAAATATACTACAATATTCTGAAAACAAACGTTCAACGCATTTACTACACAAGCGTTAAACTATCAAATTCTATATCAAACAGCCTTCTAATCCTGGTTACAAATATAACTATTTAAAGATTCAAAATTTAAATGTAACGGATTTGACGATTTCGGCGCTTCATAAGATTTTGCATTGCGACGGGCAGGTATTACCAAATTGTTAAGGCATATTAAACAGGTTCATTTTATTTCAACTTCACCATCAAATACCAAATTTAATTCGGAGTGGATTCTACCAATAGCCAAAAACACCGAAGAATCGGTTTGCGAAATCCGAAAACCACGAAATTTTTTTAAAAATTTTTTAAAATTTTTTTGTGCGGATTGAGTAACCGGTCAGAATGGGCGCAAAATGCCGGTGTTCAGCCTGGGGGCGGGCGGGGAAATGCGAGGCGGATGCGACGGGAAGTCTGGACAAAAATGCGCATATTTGCACCCCCAAAATGGACACACATACCGGCCCGGCCGGTGGCGGATCGAGAATTATGAAAGTTTGTATTGCAGAAAAACCCAGCGTAGCCAAAGACATTGCAGCGGTAATCGGCGCAGGCCAGCGCCGCGACGGTTATTACGAAGGCAATGGCTACCAGGTAACGTGGACATTCGGCCATTTCTGCACCCTCAAAGAACCGCACGACTACACCGAACGCTGGAAATCGTGGCGGCTGGAAGAGCTCCCGATGATCCCTTCCAGCTTCGGAATCAAGCTGATAGACAATGAAGGCGCCATGCGGCAGTTCGGCGTGATCGAAACGCTCGTGCGCAACTGCGAGGAGGTGATCAACTGCGGTGACGCCGGCCAGGAAGGCGAGCTCATCCAGCGCTGGGTGCTGCTCAAAGCCAAATGCAACGTTCCCGTGAAGCGGCTCTGGATTTCGTCCCTCACCGAGCAGGCGATCCGCGAGGGCTTCGAAAAGCTGCGCGAGGCCAGCCAATACGACAATTTATACGCCGCCGGCAGCGCGCGCGCCATCGGCGACTGGCTGCTGGGCATGAATGCGACGCGGCTTTTCACTAAAAAATTCGGCGGCGGCAAGGCCGTGTTATCCATCGGCCGCGTACAAACGCCCACGCTCGCGCTCATCGTGCAGCGGCAAAAGGAGATCGACGCATTCGTTTCGGAAGAATATTGGGAGCTCAAAACCATTTACCGCGAAACCGAGTTCACAGCCACGATCGACCGCATTAAGAATGTAGAAAAAGCCAATAAGGGCCTCGCTTACCTCCAACAGCACGATTTCGAGGTTACCGCTTTTGAAAAAAAGGAAGGCAAGGAAGGCAATCCGCGGCTTTTTGACCTCACTTCGTTGCAGGTCGAGGCCAATAAGAAATACGGTTATTCGGCAGAAGATACTTTGAAGCACATTCAAAATCTTTACGAAAAGAAGTTTGTGACTTACCCGCGGGTGGATACCACTTATTTGTCGGAAGATTTACATCCGAAAGTGGAGGGTATTCTCCGCGAATTGACCTATTATAGCCAATTCACGGCACCGCTGCTGGCGAACCTGCCCATTCCGAAGTCCAAGAATGTGTTCGACGACAAGAAGGTCACCGACCACCACGCCATTATCCCTACGGGCGTGCTTCCGGCGCACATTAGTCAGGATGAAAAGCGCATTTACGACCTGATCGCCCGTCGCTTCATCGCGGTGTTCTATCCCGAATGCCGGGTTTCCAACACCACAGTCCTCGGCGTGGTCGGCCAGGTGGAGTTCAAAGCCACAGGTAAGCAAATCCTTGAACCCGGCTGGCGGGAGCTGTACGCGAATGATAACGCATCCAAAAAAGAAGCGGAAGAAGAAAAGGTAATGCCGATTTTCGAAGTAGGCGAGCGGGGTCCGCACGAGCCGCGGGTGCACCAGGGCAAAACATCACCGCCGAAAGCTTACACCGAAGCCACGCTGCTGCGCGCCATGGAAACGGCAGGCAAGCAGGTGGAGGACGAGGAAATGCGCGAGTTGATGAAAGACAGCGGCATCGGCCGCCCGTCTACCCGCGCGAACATCATCGAGACGCTCTTCAAGCGTAAGTACATCGAAAAGAAGAAGAAGAACGTATTCGCCACCCAAACGGGCATTGACCTTATCGACACCATTCAGAATGAGCTTTTGAAAAGCGCAGAACTGACCGGGCATTGGGAGCGGAAGCTGCGCCAGATCGAAAAGGGCGAATATGCGATGGACACTTTCAAGCAGGAGCTGATCGACATGGTGGTGAAGCTCACGCACGAGGTGAAGAACGAGCGGGCGCGGTCCATCACCATTGTCGAAGAAGCACCGGTGGCCGAAAAAGAGGAAAAGCCCAAAAAGGAGCGAAAACCCCGCGAGCCGAAAGAAGATATCGCGATTGAAACCCTCAACTGCCCCAAATGCAGGGAGCATCTGTTGAAAAAGGGCAAAACCGCCTACGGATGCAGCAATTTCCAGGCTTGCGGCTTTAAAATACCATTCGAATTCCTGGGCAAGAAGCTGACCGACAAGCACATTTTCGACCTGCTAAGCAAAGGCAAAACGGTCAAAATCAAAGGCCTGCAAATCCCCGGCAGCCCCGACCCCATTGACGCCCGCCTGGTCATGAACGGCGACTTCAACTTTGAAGTCGGCTAGCGGCTACATCGGACTGTTGGTCGTTTCCACGTACGGCAGATGAAACGTAATGCCCGAAATCTGGCAAAGTGCGAGAAACTCGGAAAGATTAGGCATGGTGCCCTGATTCAGGATGCGGTCGGACGAATTCCGCGCGATCCCCGCCTTTTCGAGTTCGTCTTCGAGGCTTAATCCTTTCACCTTAACAATCTCTTTAATGTCGTCGACCAATTCCCTGGCGCGCGCTTCAAATACTGTCGTTTCCATTTGTTGATGAGTTTTGTTTACCGGGAAATATACAAAACCGTGCCAAACCGCCGCTCCCGGATGACGCAGCAGCGCTGATGGCCTGAGATTTGCTTTGACAAAAGTGAGTAGCCCGAATGATGGATTCGGGTGAATGAAAACCGTTTTCAGGCAGTTTTACCAATGTAACCTTTTAACTAAAATACAATGAACGACTATCATCAACTTGCAGGGACATTCAAAATAGGCGGTGAAATTGAGATCAACCGCC